>NZ_PREY01000018.1:0-159899 GCF_002959955.1 Burkholderia sp. BE12
GAGAGGGATATGAGAGAGAGAGAGAGGGGGCAAGGCGGAGAAGGCGGAGAAGGCGGAGAAGGCGGAGAAGGCGGAGAAGGCGGAGAAGGCGGAGAAGGCGGAGAAGGCGGAGAAGGCGTGCGGCGGACGCGGTGAAGACGCCGCGGAAGGTGTCGCAAAACCGAAGCCTCGACGCGTCAGCGCAGCGATACGGCCCGGCATGCATCGCACGGGCCGCCTCTGCGGACCGTCAGTGCGCGCCGGCCTTCGGCTTGCGCGGCGCCTTTTCGAACAGGCGGTCGTACAGCCAGCGCGGCAGCACGTGCAGCACCTTCGCGACGACGCCCATTTGCCACGGAATCACGCGGAACGCGTGCTGCCGGGCGATTGCGCGCGCCGCGCGCGCGGCGAAGCGATCGGCGTCCATCAGGAACGGCATCCGGTACGGGTTGTGCGCGGTCATCGGCGTGCGAATGTAGCCGGGCGCGATCGTCACGACACCGACGCCGGCCGGGCGCAGCTCGACGCGCAGCGCCTCGAGATACTTGATCGCGGCCGATTTCGACGCGCTGTACGCGCCGGAGCCGGGCAGCCCGCGCACGCCGGCGACGCTCGCGACGCCGACCAGCGTGCCGTGGCGCGTGGCCGTCATCGGGCCGACGAACGGCTCGAACGTCGCGACCATCCCGTAGTAGTTGATGTCCATCACGTCGCGGAACGCCGCGAGATCGCCCTGGCCCGTGACGGCGCCCTGGCTGATGCCCGCGTTCGCGATCACGACGTCGGGGCAGCCGTGCGCGGCGATGAACGACGCGGCGGCCGTCGCGAGCGCATCGGCGTCGCGCACGTCGGCGGAATAGACGGAGATGGACAGCTTCGGGAAACGCCGCGCGAACGCATCGAGTGCATCGGTGCGTCGCGCGACGAGCGCGAGCGTGGCGCCCTGGCGGGCGTATTCCTCGGCCATCGCGAGGCCGAGGCCGCTCGACGCGCCGGTGATGAAGACCTTCAGCGGAGTAGTCATGCCGGCGCGCGGGCGGGGATCAGAGCTTCTTGTCCTGAACCTGCTTCACGAGGAAGTCGAGCACCTGGGCGGTACCCGGGATGCTGTTCGTGTAAGCCGGGCCCGTCTTGTACTTGCCCTGGACGACGACCGTCGGCACGCCGTCGATCGCGTAGTCCTTCAGCAGCTTGGCCGACTGGTTCACCTCGCCCTGCACGCTGAACGAGTTGTACGCGTCCATGAACTTCTTCTTGTCGACGCCCTGCGTCGCCAGGAAGTCGGCCTGCGCCTGCGGCGTCAGCAGGTAGTTCTTCTGCTTGTGGATCGCGTTGAAGATCGCCGGCGTGACCTTCTCGGAGATGCCGAGCGCGGACACCGCATAGAACAGCTTCGAGTGCGGGAGGAAATCGTCGCGGAAAGCGACCGGCACGCGCTTGAAGTCGATGTTGTTGCCCTGTTTCTTCACCCAGGCCTCGATCGTCGGCTCGAACTCGTAGCAGTGCGGGCAGCCGTACCAGAAGAACTCGATCACCTCGACCTTGCCGGCCGGCGCGGACACCGGCTGCGGCGACTTCATCACCTCGAAGTCCTTGCCGGACACCGGCGCGGCGGGCGATGCCTGGGCCAGGCCGGCAGCCAGGCCGAGGGACAGAAGGAGCGTGCTAAGCAGTTTTTTCATGTTGTGGACGTCGAATCAGTTGCTCGGGTTACGAAACGTAACGTAACGGGTTCTGCGTGGGTGCGGCCGGCTGCTTACTGCTTCGTGAAGCGGATCACCGCCGTGTCGACACCTGCATCGGACAGGCGCTGACGGGCCGAGTTCATATCCTCGAACTTCGAGAACGGGCCGACGCGCACGCGGAAATAGGTCACGCCGCTGACGTCGCGCTTCGACACCTTCGATTCGAAGCCCTGGAAGCCGAGACGCGCACGCTGCTGCTCGGCATCGCCTTCCGTCTTGTACGCGCCGACCTGCAGGAAGTAGCCGGTGTTCGCGTCGTTCGCGGTCGGGGGCTTCGCTGCCGCCGCGGCCGTGACCGACGACGTCGGCTTCGGCGTGTTCGCGGCCTGCTGCTGTTGCTGCTTTTGCGCGGCGGCCTGCTGCGCCTGCTTCTGCGCGGCGAAGCGTGCGAGGTCGTCCTCGCCGCCTTGCTGCTGTTGCTGCGCCTGTTGCGTCTTCTTCGGCGGCGGTGTGGTGTCGGCCGGCTTCGGTGCGACGGCGACGCCGTTGCCCGACGACGGATTGTTCGACGCGGTGGTGTTGCTCGAGCCGGTGGCGCCGTTCGTGTTACCCGACGGCGGCACTTCGACGATCTGCGGCTCGGGCAGCAGGCCGCCGCCCTGGGTCTGGTTCGCGGCCTGGCCGGGCGCGGTGTTCGGCGGTGCGGGCTGCGCGGCCTGCGGCACCGGCTGGCCGGGCGTCTTGCCCTGCAGCGCGCGGTTCGGGTCGAACTGCTGCGGCTGGCTCGCGCCGTTGTCGGCCGGCGGCGGCGCGACCTTCGACACGAACGGCGACGGCGAACGCGTGATGTAGAGCGCCACCACCACGGCGATCGCGAGGCCGACGATCAGGCCCAGCACGATTCCAAGAAATGTCCCTCCGGCTTGTTTCGATTGTTTCGAAGTGCGGCGTGGTTGTGCCATTGCTTGAGTCACCTGCAAAAAGAATCGTGAAAAGGCTGCGACGGGCATCCGGCGACGGGCATCCGGCGGCGGGCATCCGGCGGCGGGCATCCGACGACGGGCGCTGCCGCCGCAGCCATTCGCGGCCCGGTTCGGGGCCGCGCGGACATCCTTACATCTTGGCGGGCGCGGATACGCCGAGTACCGCCAGGCCGTTCTCCAGCACCTGCCGGGTCGCGGCGAGCAGCGCGGCGCGCGCATTGCGCGGCGCTTCGTCGTCGACCAGCACGCGCTCCGCATTGTAGAACGAGTGGAATTCGCCAGCGAGATCGCGCAGGTAGAACGCGACCGCGTGCGGCGCCAGCTCGTTCGCCGCATGCGTGAGCATGTCCGGGTACTCGGCCAGCTTCTGCATCAGCGATGCCGCTTGCGCGCTGGTCAGCTGCGACAGGTCGGCGCCCGGCAGTTGCGCGACGTCGACGTTGTAGCGCGACTTCAGTTCGTTGAGCACCGAGCAGATCCGCGCATGCGCGTACTGGACGTAATAGACCGGGTTCTCGTCGTTCTGTTTCAGCGCGAGGTCGATGTCGAACACGAACTCGGTATCGGCCTTGCGCGAGATCAGGAAGAAACGCACCGCGTCGCGGCCGCGCGTGATGGTCGCCTCGTCGATCAGGTCGGGCGCCGCTTCCTGGCCCGCCGCCGCGCCGCCCGACCATTCGATCAGGTCGCGCACCGTCACGTAGCTGCCCGCGCGCTTCGAGATCTTCACTTCCTGGCCGTCGCGCATCACGGTGACCATCTTGTGCAGCACGTAGTCGGGATAGCCCTTCGGGATCCCGATGTGCAGCCCCTGCAGGCCGGCGCGCACGCGCGCGATCGTGCCGTGGTGGTCCGAACCCTGGATGTTGATCACCTTCGTGAAGCCGCGCTCCCACTTCGTCACGTGGTACGCCACGTCCGGCACGAAGTACGTGTACGTGCCGTCCGACTTGCGCATCACGCGGTCCTTGTCGTCGCCTTCGTCGGTCGTGCGCAGCCACAGCGCACCGTCCTGCTCGTAGGTCATGCCGGCCTTGATCAGCGCGTCGACCGTCTTCTCGACGCGGCCTTCGCTGTACAGCGACGACTCGAGGTAGTACTGGTCGAACTTCACGCCGAACGCCTGCAGGTCCATGTCCTGCTCGCGACGCAGATACGTGACCGCGAACTTGCGGATCGCGTCGAGATCCTCGACGTCACCCGCACCCTTGACCGGCTCGCCGTCCGATGCGGCGACCGTTTCGCCGTTCAGGTAGTCGCGCGCGATGTCGGCGATGTACTCGCCGTTGTACGCGGCTTCCGGCCAGCCCGCGTCGCCCGGCTTCAGGCCGCGGGCGCGCGCCTGCGTCGAGATCGCGAGGTTGCCGATCTGCACGCCCGCGTCGTTGTAGTAGAACTCGCGGTGCACCGCGTAGCCCTGGCTCGCGATCACGTTCGCGAGCACGTCGCCGAGCGCGGCCTGGCGGCCGTGGCCGACGTGCAGCGGGCCGGTCGGATTGGCCGACACGAATTCGAGCAGCACCTGCTTGCCTTTCTCGCGATCCGACGTGCCGAACGCGCGGCCCTGGTCGAACACGGCGGCGATCACCGCCTGTTTCGCGGCGGCCGACAGGCGCAGGTTGATGAAGCCGGGCCCTGCGATCTCGGCGGCTTCGACGAGGCCTTGCGCGGCCGGCTGCGCGGTGAGTGCGGCGACGATCTGCTCGGCGAGCTGGCGTGGGTTCGCGCCCAGCGGCTTCGCGAGCTGCATCGCGACGTTGCACGCGACGTCGCCGTGCGCGGCGACCTTCGGGCGCTCCAGCGTGATGGTCGGGGCGACGAATGCCGCGTCGGCGCCTTTCAGCGCGAGTGCGACCTGCTTGACGCTATCCGCGAGCAGGGCTTCGAGGGTCTGTTTGTGTGCTGGCAGCATGCTGGTAGAAGGCTTCGTTGGTGGCGGCCGGAAATGTCGGGCCGCCGGCGCGCTTTTTAAGCGCGCGTTTCAGGGATCGCAGAATTTTAACAGGTGCTAATATGCCGATCAGGCGGCCCGCGTCCGCGAGGCCGGACGCCGGTCGGCCGGCTTCCCCAACTTCGCCGCGCAGGCACAACAAGATGAAAAGGGAATTGTCATGATTACGTTCAAGAGCAAGGCGGCACAGGATCTCGACGTGCTGAAGGATTTCGCGGTTTTCGTGCTGGGTGTCGTCGGCAAGCAGCTGGGCGAGCGCGGCGTGATTACGCACGACGAACTGGACCACGCGATCGAAAAGCTGGAAGGCGCGGTTGCGCAGGCGAAGCAGGCGCGCGCCGAGCATGCCGGCCATTTCCACGAGGACGAAGCCGACCACGCGCACCATGAAGTGCCGCCGAGCCTGGCCCAGCGCGTCGCGCCATTCCTGACGATGCTGCGCGAGGCGAAGGCCGCCGAGGCCGACGTGCACTGGGGTTTCTGAGCGTCCTTGCCGGGCGGATCGAAAGGTTCGCCAGACAGGAAAAAGCCCGCTTTCGAGCGGGCTTTTTATTTTGTCTGATCAAAAGGCGGCCGGGCCGCCCGTTCGCGTCGATCAGAGCTGCGGCGCGAGCGCGCGGCGGGCGTCGTCGAGCGACAGCGCCATGCGCTGCGCGTAGTCCTCGAGCTGATCCTGCCCGATTTTGCCGACCGAGAAATAGCGGCTGTCCGGATGCGCGAGGTAGAAGCCCGACACGCTCGCCGCCGGCAGCATCGCCAGCGAATCCGTCACGCTCATGCCGATTTCGTCCGCGTGCAGCACGTCGAACATGTCGCGTTTCACGAGGTGGTCGGGGCAGGCCGGGTAGCCGGGCGCCGGGCGGATGCCCGCGTACTTTTCCGCGATCAGCGCGTCGTTGTCGAGCGTCTCGCCGCTCGCGTAGCCCCACAGCTCGCGCCGCACGCGTGCGTGCATCGCTTCCGCGAGCGCTTCCGCGAAACGGTCGGCGAGCGCCTTCAGCATGATCGCGCTGTAGTCGTCGTGGTCCGCTTCGAACTGCTTCTCCTTCACGTCGACGCCGAGGCCGGCCGTGACCGCGAACATCCCGATGTAGTCGGCGACGCCCGATTCCTTCGGCGCGATGAAATCGGCGAGCGAGCGGTTCGGCCGCATCACGCCGTCGACCACCGGGCGCACGCTCTGCTGGCGCAGGTTGCGCCACGTGAGCAGCACGTCGGAGCGCGACTCGTCGCTGTAGATCTCGATGTCGTCGTCGTTGACGGTGTTCGCGGGCAGCAGCGCGATCACGCCGTTCGCGGTCAGCCAGCGGCCCTGGATCAGGCGCGCGAGCATCGACTTCGCGTCGGAGAACACGCGCCGCGCCGATTCGCCGACGATCTCGTCGTTCAGGATCGCCGGGTACGGGCCCGCGAGGTCCCAGGTCTGGAAGAACGGGCCCCAGTCGATGTAGTTCGCGAGCTCGTTCAGGTCGTAATTCTTGAACACGCGGCGGCCGATGAACTTCGGCTTCACCGGCTGGTAGCCGGCCCAGTCGACCTGGGTCTTGTTCGCGCGCGCCTCGGCGAGCGTGACCATCGGCTGCTGCTTGCGGTTCGCGTGCTGGTCGCGGATGCGCTCGTAGTCGGACTTCAGCTCGTCGAGATACTTCGCCGCGCCTTCGTCGGACAGCAGGTTCGACGCGACCGACACCGAGCGCGACGCATCCGGCACGTAGACGACCGGGCCTTCGTAGTGCGGCGCGATCTTCACGGCCGTGTGCACGCGCGACGTCGTCGCGCCGCCGATCAGGAGCGGAATCTTCTTCACGCGGAAGTAGTCGTCGCGCTGCATTTCGGACGCGACGTACGCCATTTCCTCGAGGCTCGGCGTGATGAGGCCCGACAGCCCGATGATGTCCGCGCCTTCGACCTTCGCCTTCGCGAGGATCTCGTTGCACGGGACCATCACGCCCATGTTGACCACTTCGAAGTTGTTGCACTGGAGCACGACCGACACGATGTTCTTGCCGATGTCGTGCACGTCGCCCTTGACGGTCGCGATCACGATCTTGCCCTTCGCGCGCACGTCGCCGCCCGCTTCCGCGAGCAGGCGCTTTTCTTCCTCGATGAACGGGATCAGGTGCGCGACCGCCTGCTTCATCACGCGCGCGGACTTCACGACCTGCGGCAGGAACATCTTGCCCTGGCCGAACAGGTCGCCGACGATGTTCATCCCGTCCATCAGCGGGCCTTCGATCACGTTGATCGGACGGCCGCCGGCCGCGTCGATCTTCGCGCGCACTTCTTCGGTGTCCTCGACGATGAAGGTCGTGATGCCGTGCACGAGCGCATGCGAGAGCCGTTTCTCGACCGGCTGATTGCGCCACTCGAGGTTCTCTTCCTTCTTCGCGCCGCCGGCCTTGAACTTGTCGGCGATTTCGAGCAGGCGGTCGGTGGAATCCTCACGGCGGTTCAGGATCACGTCCTCCACGCGCTCGCGCAGCTCCGCGTCGAGATCGGCGTACACGCCGAGCTGGCCCGCGTTCACGATGCCCATGTCCATCCCGGCCTGGATCGCGTGATACAGGAACACGGTATGGATCGCCTCGCGCACCGGGTCGTTGCCGCGGAACGAGAACGACACGTTCGACACGCCGCCGCTCACCTTCGCGTGCGGCAGGTTCTGCTTGATCCAGCGGGTCGCCTCGATGAAGTCGACCGCGTAGTTGTTGTGCTCCTCGATGCCGGTCGCGACCGCGAAGATGTTCGGGTCGAAGATGATGTCTTCCGGCGGGAAGCCGACTTCGTTCACGAGGAAGTCGTACGAGCGCTTGCAGATCTCGGTCTTGCGCTTGAACGTGTCGGCCTGGCCCGTTTCGTCGAACGCCATCACGACCGCGGCCGCGCCGTAGCGGCGGATCAGGTTCGCGTGGTGGCGGAACGCGTCCTCGCCTTCCTTCAGCGAGATCGAGTTCACGATCGCCTTGCCCTGCACGCACTTGAGGCCGGCCTCGATCACGTCCCACTTCGACGAGTCGATCATGATCGGCACGCGCGCGATGTCCGGCTCGGACGCGATCAGGTTCAGGAAGCGCACCATCGCCGCCTTCGAATCGAGCATCGCCTCGTCCATGTTGATGTCGATCACCTGCGCGCCGTTCTCGACCTGCTGGCGCGCGACGGCGAGCGCCTCGTCGAACTGGCCGTTGAGGATCATCCGTGCGAACGCCTTCGAGCCGGTGACGTTGGTACGTTCGCCGACGTTGATGAAGAGCGTCCCGGGCGTGACGTTGAACGGCTCGAGGCCGGCAAGGCGCATCATGTGATCGGTCATGGCGGTGCGGATTCTGAGATGAAGGACGTGGGCGGTCGGGTCAGGCGTTGTCGCTGTACTGGTTCGGCCAGCGGCGCGGCTTCACGTCGGCGAGCGCCTTCGCGATTTCGGCGATGTGTTCGGGCGTCGTGCCGCAGCAGCCGCCCGCGAGGTTCACGAGCCCGGCCTGCGCGAATTCCTTCAGCAGGCCCGACGTGACGTCCGGGGTTTCGTCGAAGCCGGTGTCGCTCATCGGGTTCGGCAGGCCCGCATTCGGGTAGCACGACACGTAGGTGTCGCACAGCTTCGCGAGCTCGGCGATGTACGGGCGCATCAGCGCCGCGCCGAGCGCGCAGTTCAGGCCGAACGTGAGCGGCTTCGCGTGGCGCAGCGAATTCCAGAACGCCTCGACCGTCTGGCCCGACAGGATCCGGCCCGACGCATCGGTGACGGTGCCCGAGATCATGATCGGCAGGCGCTCGCCGGTGTCCTCGAACAGCTCGTCGAGGGCGAACAGCGCGGCTTTCGCATTCAGCGTGTCGAAGATCGTCTCGACGAGGAACAGGTCGACGCCGCCGTCGAGCAGCGCCTTCGCCTGCTGGTAGTACGACGTGCGCAATTCGTCGAACGTGACGTTGCGCGCGCCCGGATCGTTGACGTCCGGCGAGATGCTGGCCGTCTTCGGCGTCGGCCCGATCGCGCCCGCGACGAAGCGCGGCTTGTCGGGCGTCGCGTATTTCGCGGCCGATTCGCGCGCGAGCTTCGCCGATTCGACGTTCATCTCGACGACGAGATCTTCCATTCCGTAGTCGGCCTGCGCGACGGTCGTCGCGCCGAACGTGTTGGTCTCGACGATGTCGGCGCCGGCCGCGAAGTACTGGTCGTGGATCTCGCGGATGATCTGCGGCTGCGTGATCGACAGCAGCTCGTTGTTGCCCTTGATGTCGCGCGGGAAATCCTTGAAGCGCTCGCCGCGATACGCGGCTTCGTCGAGCTTGTAGCGCTGGATCATCGTGCCCATCGCGCCGTCGAGGATCAGGATGCGCGATTTCAGCAGCGCGGGCAGGGCGGCGCCGCGCGTGTAGGGCGCGTCGAGCGGGACGGAAGCAGCGAGAGGAGTCGCAGACATGGGCGGGAGACCGGCGAAGACGGAAAACCGTCATTGTAGCCGGTGCGTCAAGGGGGCGCCGACCCTCCCCGCGCCCGCCGGACGGCCCGCCAAATGAAAGCCCCCGCCGGCGAACCGGACGGGGGCATGATCGGAGTGCACGCGGCGCCGCGTCGGTGCGCGGCGAATGGCCCGGCCGCGTGACGCGCCGGGCCGCGGGTCGTCAGTGCAGCACGACGGGCATCATCATCAGGCTGTCGAATTGTCCGAGGAATTCGTCGACTTCGTCGAGCGACGGTTCATCCTCGATCAGTTGCTTCACGTGCGCGCGGAATCGTTCGGCAAGTTCGCCGTCGATGAAGATTTCGCGCTGCGCGTTCTTGTCGACGATTTCGTATCCGCCGGCATTCATCAGGTGATGGCCGGCCTGCGGCGCAAATTCGACGACGCAGTAGTTGGGGCTGTTGTAGATCATTTGCATGGCGGCACTCCTCTTCGCAGTGGCATCTGGCCTTGTTGTCCCCTAGGTGGGGCGAGCCTTGCCGGTTTCAAGGGGCTTGCGCTGCACACCCCGTTCTCCCGTTTGCGTGGGGTGTATCGGTTAGAAGCCGATGTCTATCAAACGTTTCTTATTGTGAGCCGGTGGACTGAAATAGTTGTTAAAGAGTGTCATCGGCCATTTTCGGGAAATCTGTAATCGGTCGAAATTGCCGATTCGTGTGCGTTCACTGTGTGACAGTCGATGAGGCTGGTGGTTGCATCGTCGTGGGCGGGGCCGATTGCGCCGATTGTGCAGGCGGCGCGGCCGATGCATCGGGCGACGGTGCGGCGGCGGGCGCGTTCGTTGCGCCGCTTGCTGGCGCGGCATCGGCAGGCACGTTCGGTGCGGCGAGGCGGCCGTGCCACAGCAACTCGATCTGCGCACCGTTCGGCTCGCTCTGCACGAGCCGCGCGGGCAGCCAGCCGAGCGACGGCGCGAGCCACATGTCGATGCGGCGCGTGTCGCCGTCGCGGCGCGGCAGGCGCATGAAGTGCCGCGCGGCGATGATGCCGGTCTGCGTCTGCACCTGCTCGTCGCCGATCACGGTGATCGGCCAGGTCTCGCCGCTGTTGTTGTCGATCACGAAGAATTGCTGCGTGACGCCCGGTTTGTAGGCGGCGGGATTGCCGCGCACGAGCCCCGACAACTGCATCAGCATGCTGAAGCGGTCCTGCACGCCGTCGGGCAGCGGCGCGTTGTTCGGCGTGCGCGTGAACACGACCTGCCGGATCTCGCGGTTGAAGATCGCGATGTCTTCCGGCCGCTTGCCGCGCTTCTCGACGTAACGGTCGGGCGCGACGCCGAAGGCATCGATGCGGCCTTCGCTGCGATAGGTGAACGGGCCGACGAACGGCACGGGCATCGATACCGACAGGTCGTACGTGTGCCCGTCGGTGCGCCAGTGGATCGTGCCGATCATGTTCTGCATGCCGTTGTAGAACGTGTCGTACTGCAGGTCGCCGGACGGCGGCGCGGCGAATTTCACGCCGCTCGTCGCGGGGCCGGGTGTCGCGGCGCTGGCGCCGGCGGCCGACGCGGCGTGTGTGCTCGACGCCCCCGAGGTCCCCGCCGTGCCGCTCGCGGCGGACGCGGCGGCAGCCGGCGGTTCGCCGTGCTCGGCCGTCTGCGTCGACGTGAGGACCGGCTCGTGCGACGGTGCGGGTTTCGGCGGGGCCGCCTTCGGCGCGTCGGCCCTGGGCGCGGCCGGACGTTCGACCGGCTTCGGCTCCGGCGGAGCAGGCTGCCGCTCGATCGGCCGCGGTTTCAGTAGCTCGATCTGCACGGGGATGTCGGCGGGCGGCGGCGGCGTGAACGATTCGCGGTTGCGCATCAGCCAGAACCCGGCGAGCGCATGCAGCACCAGCACGGCGACGAGCGCGATGCCCACGCGCAGTCCGCGGCGGGGCGGGGCGTGACTCGGGCGAAGGTCGGCGGGCTGCATGGGCATCGGAACGGGCTCGGGGGGCTTGCGTGAGGTCGGGCGCGCGGTGCGCGCCACAGGAATCGGACCATCGGATGCGCCGCGCGTTCGCGATGCGTGACGTGGCGCGAACCGGATGCGTCAGGCGTCGCGTGCGTCGGGACTATAGCCGAGTTCGTAAGACAGTTTCTGCGCGCATGCGCGCAGCGCGGTGTCGATCTCGCCGCCCCATGCGATGTCGAACGAGCCTTCCTGGCCGAGCGCGACGATCGCGAGCGCGAGTTCGCCGACCGCGTCGAACACCGGCATGCAGAACGCGTGGATCGTCGGCAGCAGCATCCCTTCGACGCGCGCGGCCTGGTGCGCGCGCACGTCGGCGAGCACCGCGTCGACTTCGTCGAGCGTGCGCGGGCCGCCGTGGTGCGGCGAGCGGCGCGTATCGGCGAGTTCGCGCTCGAGCATCGCGGCGGTCTTGCCGCGCGGCAGGTACGCGGCGAACAGCAGGCCCGTCGCGGAGCCGAGCAGCGGCATCACGTCGCCGAGCTTCAGCGACGCCTTCGCGGGATGGCTCGATTCCATCCAGTGCACGATCGTCGGCCCCTGGTTGCCCCATACCGCGATGCCGACCGTCTGGTCGAGACGGTCGCGGAATTCGGTCAGCGCGATCCGCGCGAGCTTCACGCCGTCGACGCGCGCGAGCCGCGCGAGGCCCATCTGCAGCGCGAAGCCGCCCAGCTCGTAGCGGCCCGAGACGGGATCCTGAGACACGACGCCGAGCCGCGAGAAGCTGACCAGATAGCGGTGCGCCTTCGCCGGACTCATGCCCGCGCGCTGCGCGAGATCGCGCAGCATCATCGCGCGCGGCTCGCTCGTCAGCACGTCGAGCAGGCGGAAGCCGACCTCGATCGACTGGATGCCGGAACGGACCTTCTCGCCGTGTTCGCCGGAGGCGGCGTCGTCGGTATCGGAGTCGGCGAGATCGTCGTCGGGAAGCGGGCTGGCGGGCATGGGCAAGAGGTGCGCGAAAATGCGGCAGGAAACGGGGCGAAAACGGCGTGCGCCATCATGACGCGCCGCATGGATTCACCATCGTAAAATAGATTCCCTCCATCGTCACTACAACGGCAGATCCTCCCTATGAAACTTGCTTCGCTGAAGGACGGCACGCGCGACGGCCAGCTGATCGTCGTGTCGCGCGACCTGCACACCGCGGCGATTGCCGATGCGATCGCGCCGACGCTGCAGCGCGTCCTCGACGACTGGGCGTTCTACGCGCCGCAACTGCGCGACCTGTACGACGCGCTGAACCACGGCCGCGCGCGCAATGCGTTCGCGTTCGACCCGGCCAACTGCATGGCGCCGCTGCCGCGCGCGTTCCAGTGGGCCGACGGCTCCGCGTACGTGAACCACGTCGAGCTCGTGCGCCGCGCGCGCGGTGCCGAGATGCCGCCCGAGTTCTGGACCGATCCGCTGATGTACCAGGGCGGCAGCGACGATTTCCTGGGGCCGCGCGACGACGTCGTGTGCCCGTCCGAGGAATGGGGCATCGATTTCGAGGCGGAAGTCGCGGTGATCACCGGCGACGTGCCGATGAGCGCGTCGCCCGACGACGCGCTGAAGGCCGTGCGGCTCGTCACGCTCGTGAACGACGTGTCGCTGCGCAACCTGATTCCGCACGAGCTCGCGAAGGGCTTCGGCTTCTTCCAGAGCAAGCCGGCCACCGCGTTCGCGCCGGTCGCCGTCACGCCCGACGAGCTCGGCGACGAGTGGCGCGCAGGCCGCGTGCACCGCCCGATGATCGTCCACTGGAACGGCAAGAAGGTCGGCCAGCCCGACGCCGGCACCGACATGGTGTTCCATTTCGGCCAGCTGATCGCGCACGCGGCGAAGACGCGCAACCTGCGTGCCGGCTCGATCGTCGGCTCCGGTACGGTCTCGAACAAGGACGCGAAGCGCGGCTACTGCTGCATCGCCGAGAAGCGCTGCCTCGAGACGATCGAGCACGGCGCGCCGCAGACCGAATTCATGCGCTACGGCGATACGGTGCGCATCGAGATGTTCGATGCGGCCGGCAAGTCGATCTTCGGCGCGATCGAGCAGTCGGTCGCCCCGCCCGACGGCGTGGCATGAGCCGCGCGGGGATGCGGCGCAGCGGCGAAACCCTGCCGCGGCCCGCGCGCCGGGTTTCGCCCGATGTTTGACCGCGCGGGCTTGGCTACACTCGATTCAAGCGTTCGAACCCCTCGAACAAGGAGCAGCAGATGGCCGATCTCGCCGCGTACGGCGGTTACGAAGCACTGAAGGTGACGCGCCGCGACCATGGCGTGCTCGACATCGTGATGAGCGGCGAGGGCGCGAACCGCAGCGGCCTCGCGACCGCGAACGCACGCATGCATCGCGAGCTCGCCGACATCTGGCGCGACGTCGATCGCGATCCCGACACGCGCGTCGCGGTGATCCGCGGCGAAGGCAAGGGCTTTTCGGCGGGCGGCGATCTCGCGCTCGTCGAGGACATGGCGAACGATTTCGACGTGCGCGCACGGGTGTGGCGCGAGGCGCGCGACCTCGTCTACAACGTGATCAACTGCAGCAAGCCGATCGTGTCGGCGATGCATGGCCCGGCCGTCGGCGCGGGGCTCGTCGCCGGGCTGCTCGCCGACATCTCGATCGCCGCGAAGGACGCGCGCATCATCGACGGCCACACGCGCCTCGGCGTCGCGGCCGGCGACCATGCGGCGATCGTGTGGCCGCTGCTGTGCGGGATGGCGAAGGCGAAGTACTACCTGATGCTGTGCGAGCCCGTGAGCGGCGAGGAGGCCGAGCGGATCGGGCTGGTCTCGCTCGCGGTCGAGCCGGCCGACCTGCTGCCGAAGGCGTACGAAGTGGCCGAGCGGCTCGCGCACGGTTCGCAGTCGGCGATCCGCTGGACCAAGTACGCGCTGAACAACTGGCTGCGCACCGCCGGGCCGACCTTCGATACGTCGCTCGCGCTCGAATTCATGGGTTTTTCGGGGCCCGACGTGCGGGAAGGCATCCGTTCGCTGCGCGAGCGGCGCCCGCCCGCGTTTCCCGGCGACGCGCCGTTCTGACGTGCGCGCTATGATCGAACCACGCGCGGCTGCGCGACGCACGGCGGCCGCCTCGCTCCCCCAGTCAACCAGGATGCCCGTATGACGACCGATGCCTCCGGCGCCAACCCTTTCGCCGGCTTTGCCGGGTTCCAGCCCGCCGACATGATGGACCGGATGTGGGACATGATGCGGATGTCGCCGTTCGGCGGGATGGCGCCGTTTCCGGGCGCGACGCACGGGCTGCCGCCGTCGCTGTCGAGCATGTCCGACATGATGTCGCCGCTCACGAACGTCGAGGAACTCGACAAGCGGATCACCGATCTGCGCGCGGTCGAGCAGTGGCTGAAGCTCAATCTCGGGATGTTGCAGTCCGCGATCCAGGCGCTCGAGGTGCAGCGCGCGACGCTCGCGACGCTGCGCGCGTTCGGCGCGTTCGCGCAAAGCTCGATGTCGGCGGCCGAGGAAGCGGCCGTTGCCGCCGCGCAGGCCGCGAAAACCGCGTCGACGGGCGAGGCCGCGCCCGCGGCCGATGCGGCGGCATCGGCCGCCGCGGATGCGCCGGAAGGCGGCCCCGCGCAGCAGCCGTTCGACCCGGCCGGCTGGTGGAACCTGCTGCAGACGCAATTCAACCAGCTCGCGAGCCTCGCGATGGCGCAGCCGGGCGTGCAGCCTGCTGCCCCGGGCGCCGCGCCGCCGGAGGCCGCTGCCGCGCCGGAACCCGCCGCGAAGCCGGCTGCGGCCGCGGCCGCACCGCGCAAGCCCGCCGCGAAGCGCGCGAAGCCGTCCGGTTCGGCGGCGGCCCGCGCGGCGGCCGCTTCGTCGCCCGAAACCCGTCCGCCGAAGCGCTCGACGTGATGCGGCGCAGGTAGGAGGTCGGCCATGCGACTCGCGCTCGTTCTGATGGGAGGCGGCGCGCGCGCCGCATACCAGGTCGGCGTGCTGAAGGCGCTGGCCGAGATCGCGCGCGAGGCCGATCCGCGGCGGCACACGCTGCCGTTCGCGGTCGTGTGCGGCTCGTCGGCGGGCGCGATCAACGCGACGTCGATCGCCAGCCACGCGGACGATTTTTCCCATGGCGTGCGGCGCCTGCTCGAATTCTGGGAGCCGCTGCGCGCCGAATACGTGTATCGCACCGACTGGCTCGGCGTCGCGGCCGCCGGCGCGCGCTGGCTCGCGACGATGACGTTCGGCTGGGCGGCGCGCCGCTCGCCGCGCGGGCTGCTCGACAACACGCCGCTCGCGCACCTGCTGCAGCGCGAACTGAGCTTTCACCGGATCGAGCAGATGCTCGAGGCGCGCCTGCTGCACGCGCTCGCGATCACCGCGCTCAGCTATTCGAGCGGCCGGCACCTCACGTTCTATCAGGCCGCCGAGCCGATCCAGGCGTGGCGGCGCGCGCAACGCACCGCGCGGCTCGTCGACCTGTCGGCGTCGCACTTGCTCGCGTCGTCGGCCATTCCGTTCGTGTTTCCGGCCGTGCCGCTCGTGCTCGACGGGCAGATCGAATACTTCGGCGACGGCTCGATCCGGCAGATCGCGCCACTGTCGCCGGCGATCCACTTCGGCGCGCACCGGATCGTCGTCGTCGGCGCAGCCGATCCGCGGCCCGAGATTCCGGCCGCGAACGGCGCGGGGCGGCCGCGCGGCTACCCGACGCTCGCGCAAATCGGCCAGCAGGTACTCGCGAGCGTGTTCCTCGACTCGATCGGCTCGGACATCGAACGGATCGAGCACATCAACCGGATGATCGAGCACCTGCCGCACCAGGTCGAAATAGACAGCGGCTGGCGGCACGTCGACGTGCTCGCGATCGCGCCGTCCGAGCGCATCGAGCTGATTGCCGCGAAGCACCTGAAGCAGATGCCGGCGACGATGCGCGGGCTGCTCGGCGCGATCGGCGGCAGCCAGCCGGCCGGCGCGTCGTTCGCCAGCTACCTGCTGTTCGAGGAGGCCTTCACGCGCGAGCTGATCGAGCTTGGCTACCGCGACGGCCGGGCGCAGCGGGAGACGCTCGCCGGCTGGATCGCGCACGCGGACGGCAGCACCGCGCCGGCACCCGGCATGCCGCCGGAAGACGGCCTCGCGACGGGCGAAATGCGGGTCTGACACGCGCAGGCGTGCTGTAAGGTTGTGTTTTCGCGACGGTCGGCCGCGACCGATCGCCGCACCGCGGTGGGCGGCGCACCACTGGCCAGGCGTCTCGGAACCGTCATGCACGCGTGCTATCATGGCCGCCGCCGTATACACCATATCGAGCAGCCCGCCGATCCGGCATCCGCACGGGACCTTTCGGGGAACCCGCCTGCGGCAAGGGACGGGCGCGCCACCGAGCCGGCCAGCGCCGGCCCCCACTCAGGCACGCGCGCCCGGCTCCGTCCGAACGGAGCGGGGGTGACGGCATGCCCAACGGCGGCAACGCGGCCGCCTGGCTGCCAGACGAGGAATCGGCGTCCGGCGGGCCGGATTCCCGCGTAAAATTAGAGTCTTGGCTGCAAAAAGCGCGTGGCGCGCTTGCGCGGCAACAGTCACGTTTAGAGAAGTCGCATTGCGCAGAACAGGGGTGGGACCATCATGAACACCATGCTTTATCCGGAACTTTACAGGTCGCTCGAAGCTGTCCGCTGGGACATGGAGAAGGACATTCCGTGGGACAAGTTCGACGCTTCGTTGCTCACCGACGAGCAGGCGAAGACGATCAAGATGAACGCGATCACCGAATGGTCGGCGCTGCCCGCGACGGAAATGTTCCTGCGCGACAACCAGCACGACAGCGACTTTTCCGCGTTCATGAGCGTGTGGTTCTTCGAGGAGCAGAAGCATTCGCTCGTGCTGATGGAATACCTGCGCCGCTTCAAGCCGGAGATGGTGCCGACCGAGGAGGAACTGCACGCGGTGCGCTTCCAGTTCGATCCGGCGCCGCCGCTCGAGACGCTGATGCTGCATTTCTGCGGCGAAATCCGCCTGAACCACTGGTACCGCTGCGCGGCCGACTGGCATACCGAGCCCGTCATCAAGCAGATCTACGAAACGATTTCGCGCGACGAGGCGCGTCATGGCGGCGCGTACCTGCGCTACATGAAGAAAGCGCTGAACAACTGCGGTGACGTCGCACGCGCCGCATTCGCGAAGATCGGCGTGCTGATGGCGTCGGCGCGCCGCACCGAGAAGCCGCTGCACCCGACCAACCTGCACGTGAACCAGGCGCTGTTCCCGCGCGACACGGTGCAGTCGCGCCTGCCGGATCCGGAATGGCTCGAGCGCTGGCTCGACGAGCAGATCCGGTTCGACGGCGAGTGGGAGAAGAAGGTCGTCGAGCGGATCCTGCACAACCTGTCGATCCTGTTCGAGCGCACGTTCGCGACCGCGCAGGAGCTGAACCGCTACCGCAAGGAAGTCACCGGCCGCCTGCAGGCCGAAAGCGGCCCGTCGTCGGCCGCGCAGCCGGCCTGAGGCCGGCAGGTGCCGGCGGCGGCGCGAGTCGCACCCGGCTCGCGGCACCGTGCCGCGTTCGTCGCATGAAGCCCGCCCGGCCGGTCCGGCGGGCTTTTTATCTGGTGCCGCCGTCGCGCGCGCCGTTGTTCATTCCGTCCGATCTCCATCATGTCCGCCACCTTCGAACGCAAGCTGATCACCCGTGATGCCCTCGTCGCGCTGCGCGCGTCGCTGCCGTCGCCCGTCGTGTTCACCAACGGCGTGTTCGACATCCTGCATCGCGGTCACGTCACGTATCTCGCCGATGCGAAAGCGCTCGGCGCCTGCCTGATCGTCGGCGTGAACAGCGATGTGTCGGTGCGCATGCTCGGCAAGGGCGACGACCGGCCGATCAACCGCGAGGAGGATCGCGCGGCACTGCTGGCGGCGCTGGAAAGCGTCGACTGGGTCGTGACGTTCGGGGAAAAGACGCCCGTGTCGCTGATCGAGGCCGTCCGTCCGGACATCCTCGTGAAGGGCGGCGATTACGACATGGATGCGCTGCCGGAATCCGCGCTCGTGCGCGGCTGGGGCGGCCGGGCGCTGGCGATTCCGTTCGAGCACGACCGCTCGACCACCGCGTTGCTGAAGAAGGTGCGCGCGCAACGGCCCTGAGCGCGACGCGGCGCCGTCACGGCGCGGATGCCGCGAGCGGGACGGTCGTGACGGCCGGCGCCGCGATCGGGCCGCCGACGACGGGCTGGTCGGTCGCTCGCATCAGCGGTGTCACGCGCAGCGCGTCCGGCCGCACCTGCCGCGACAGCACGCCGGGTTCGCGCGGCCCGGCCGCCGGCAGCGGCCCGAACACGCCGCGCGCCACCACGAACGCGAGCATGTTGGCGAGAAAGAGAACAGCGATCAGCCAGCGCAGCATCGTCGAAACTCCTTGTCGTCATCGACGTGATTCACATCGTTCAGTCGAGCCGGCCGCATGGCCGGCTTTTTCATGGCTTCCGTTGACCGTTCGTGCGGGCCGCTGGCGCGGCGCCGCGCGTACTGCGTCGTCGGCGGGGCGCGGGCGGCTTCGGTCCGCTTGGCTCCACTTCGGCCTGCATGGCCACGCGCCGGCGCGATGCCGGCGCCTTCGTCAATCCTGCGCCGTTGCCGGGCCGGCCGCATCCGCTGCGATCAGCGCGAGCCCGGACAGGATCAGCGCGTCGTGCCGCGTATGCGGGACCGTCAGCGCACGCGCGACGTCATCCGCCGCACCGCCTGCCAGCACGAGCCGCACGGGTGCCTGCCACGCAGCGACGAGATCATGCCACGCGCGCTCGATCAGGCCGGCCTGCGCGTAGAGGCAGCCGGCCGACAGCGAGCGCGACGTATCGACCTGGAACGGTTCGGCTTGCGCGCCCGCGAGCAGACCACTGGCGATATCGGTGGTCAGCGTCGGCAACTGCGCGGTGTGCGTGCCGAGCGCGCGCATCATCAGCGCCCAGCCCGGCGCGATCAGCCCGCCCGTGAAGCGGCCGTCCGCGCGCAGTGCCTCGAGCGTCGTCGCGGTGCCGAACGTCGCGATCAGCAGATGCTCGTCCGGAAACGCCGCGTGCGCGCCGATCAGGCCGGCCCACCGGTCGCTGCCGAGCTGTTCGGGCGTCGTATAGCCGTTCGTCACGCCGCATTGCGCGGGCCGCGAGCGGATCGTCGTGCGCGGCAGGCCCGGCCAGCGTGCATCGAGCAGCGCATCGATCCGTGCGGCCACGTCGGCGCCCGCGACGTTCGAGATCCATGCGCCGCGCGGACGCGACAGGTGCGACCAGTCGGGATCGGCGCCGCCGTCGCGCGTGTGGCCGAACGCGCCCGTGTCGACGAGCGTGCGCCGCGCGTCGGCGAGCGCCCACTTGATCCGGCTGTTGCCGGCGTCGATCAGCAGGTGCGGTTCGCTCATTGCGCTTCGCGCAGCGACACGTCGCCGGCCGCGATCGTCTGCACGCCGCTCGGCGTGTCGAGCAGCAACTGGCCGGTCGCATCGATGCCCGTCGCGATGCCGCGCGCGCGTTCGACGCCCTGTTCGAGCAGCACGACTTCGCGGCCCGCGTACGCGTGCAGCGCGTGCCAGCGCGGCAGGAACGGCGCGAGGCCGTCGGCGCCGAATTGCGCGAGCGCGGGCGTGAGCGCGTTCAGCGACGCGGCGAGCGTATCGGTGAGGTTCGCCGACGCGCACGCGATCGACAGCGCGGCGGGCGGCAGCCCGCTCGCGAGTGTCGCTTCGCGCGCGCGCAGCGCGTCGACCTGCGCGGCGACGGCTTCCGCGCCGCGCACGTTGATGCCGAAGCCGATCACGACGGCGGTCGCCTCGGCGGTGGTCCAGACGGTTTCGATCAGGATCCCGGCGAGCTTGCCGACGATGCGCGGCGTGCCGTCGTCGTCGGTCGTCAGCAGCAGGTCGTTCGGCCATTTGAGCGCGACGCGCATGCGCGCGTCGAGCGGCAGCGTGGTTAGCCCTTCGGCGAGCGCGACGCCGATCGCGATGCTGAGGCCGCCGAGCGCGTCGATGGCGCGCGGCACGATGCAGCCGACCGAGCACAGCAGCGCATTGCCGGGCTGCGCGAACCACGGGCGGCCTTGCCGGCCGCGACCTGCCGTCTGCTCGAACGCGACGCGCACGAGCGGCGCGGGCAGCGCGTTCGCGCTGCGCGGCAGCGCCTTGAGCCGCGTTGCGACGTCGGCGTTGGTCGAGCCGGTGGCGGCGACGATGTCGAGCGGCCACGCGCGCGGCGCGGCGTCCAGGTGCGCCTCGAGCCGGTTGCGCGCGATGTGCGCGTCGCCGGATTCAGGCGTGTCGGAGGAGGTGGGGGCGTTCATGGCGCCTATTGTAGCGACAGGGGGCGTCGGCGCGTGCCGGGCCGTGCGTGCGACAGGCCGGTGTACGGCCGCGGTCCGGGCGCGCACCGCGCCTGGGCCGCCCGCCGGACCGGCGCCAAGTCGCTCAGTGCTGCCCCAGTTGTTCCAGCGCCTTGATGTCTTCCTCGCTCGTCATTTCGCAGGCGAGCAGCGTGTTGCCTTTGAGCGCCGGACCCTGGCGGGCCGACACGAGGATCAGAGCACCGCCCGGGCCGCGGACGTTCAGCCGGCGCGAATAGCCGACGGACGACGCACCGAGCAGGTGGCCTTTCTCGCGGGTGAGCTCGTAGCGTTTGGCGAGCTGGTCGGCGACTTCGCCTTCCACGAGCACGCCGATGCCGGTGGCGACGAACACGACGTGCTGCGTCGTGAAGCCGTCGCGGCGGATCGGCTCGGGCAGGCGATAGACCGCTGCACCCAGCATCGAGTTGTCCGGTTTCGGATCGGCCGCCTTGGCGGCGTTGTAGATCGCGTCCATCAGGTCCGACGTGAACGGCGGCTTGCACAGCGCGGCGTTGAAGATGTCGGGCGGCGCGGCGAGCGAAACGAGCGGAACGGCAGCGACGGCGGCGCCGATGGCGGCGCGCAGGCCGGACAGGCGATGCGACATGGATGAAGGCCTCTCAGGTTTTATTGTGAATGCGAGGCAGCATGTTAAGGCATCGCCGCACGTGTATCGAGCTGCGAGAACCGACAGGCTGCGCGGCGCGGCGACCGGAGTGCGTATCGCGCGCCGCGCATCGATCGCCGTCGTGCGCGTTCGACGCACGACGCGACGGATCATGCTTGTCGGGCAAGTCGCCGTTACGCTACCGCACGGTCGTGCGTGCGCCGTCGACGTCCGTCACGGTGCCACTACCGGGTGCTTCAGCGCATGCGCGGTCTCGATCCACTGCGCGTGGAATTCGTCCGCGTCGGGCCGAAGCCCGAGTTCGCCGTTGCGATAGGCCATCGCGAGGGTCTGCACGGCTTCCGGCAGCTCGTGTTCGGCGGCCCGGCGATACAGCGCGAGCGCGCGCGCGTCGTCGCGCGGCACGCCGCTGCCGTCGCGGTACGCGTTCGCGAGCATGAAATCGGCGGCCGGGATGTCCGCGCGCGACGCGATGTCGAACCAGTGCGCGGCCCGCACCGGGTCGGCGGCGATGCCGTAGCCGCTGCGGTAGATCAGCCCGAGGTAATACGCGGCGGCCGGGTCGCCCTGTTCGGCCGCGGCGCCGAGCAGCGCGCGTGCGCGTGCATAGTCTTTCGGGAGCTCGCCGCTGCCGAGCAGCAACGCCTTGCCGAGCGCGAGCCGCGCGCGCCGGGCAGCCGGCGCGTCGGCCTGGTTGTCCGCCGTCGCGGCCGTTTCCAGCCAGCCGCGCCCCTCGTCGCGCAGCCCCGGTTCGTGCGCATCGACGAGCGCGATGCCGAGCGCTGCCTGCGCGGCGCCCGAGCCGCGGCGCGCGAGCGTGCGCAACTGGGCCAGCGCGTGCGGCTCGGTCGCCTGCGTGACCATCGCCTGCCATTCATCGAGCTGCGCGGCGCTCGGCGCGGGGCCGGCGCCGCGCAGGCCGGCGGCCGCGACGACGGCCGCGACGGTCACGGCCGCCGCCGCGAGTAGCGCGGCGGGCGGGAGTTTGGCGCGCAGCATGCGCCGCGCGGCAGCGGCGAAGCCGGTTTCGGCGGGCCGCATCGTCCGGATCGGTTGCATCGCGTGTCTCATTGCGTGAGGTCGATCTCGTAGGTGGCGAGGTTCTTGCCCGAGCCGTCGTCGGCAGCGACCTGCGTGATGCCGGTCAGGCCGGCCGCCGCCGCGTCGCCGACGCGGTTCGGGGCGGACGCGAACTGCACGTGCGCGACCGAGCTCGCGAGCTTCGTGAACCGCCAGCTGCGCTGCGCGCCGTCGGCCGCGCGCGTGATCGCGCCGCGCTTCTTGATGAACGCGATCAGCACGTCGCGGTTCGCGTCGGGCGACGCGAAGATCGTCTTGCTGCCGTCGAGGCCCGGGAAGTTGCCGCCGCCGCTCGCACGGTAGTTGTTGGTCGCGACGATGAACTGCGCGTTCGAATCGATCGGCGCACCCTTGTACGTCAGGTTCCTGATGCGGCTGCCGACCGGCTGCGTGACGTCGATTTCATAGGCGAGATCGGCCGACGTGAACATGTCGAAGTTGTAGCCGGGGAAGGTGCTGACGAGCGGCTGCACGGTCGCCTTGGCCGGGTCGATCGTATTGAAGCGCTTCGCGGCCGTCTCGAGCCAGTTCTTCACGTCGGCGCCGCTCACCTTCACCGCGTACACGGTGTTCGGATACAGGTACAGGTCGGCCGCGTTGTTGATCGCGAGCGCGCCCGGCGCGACGTCGGTGTAGTCGGTGCCGCCGCCGAAGCCGCTCTTGAACGGCGCGCTGACCGACAGCACCGGCAGCGACGCGTATTGCGGCAGGTTCGCCTGCACGTAGGTCTTCACGTAGTCGGCCTGCGCCTCGTTGACGATCTGGATCGCGCCCGGATCGCCGACGTCCGCGAAGTACGAGTTCATCCGGTAGTCGGTCGAGCCGATCGGCGTCTTCACGTAGTCGATCGTCGCCTGGTGCTCGGCCGCGATCGCGGCGGAGACCGACGGATCGGCGGCGACGTAGCTCTTGTCGGCGTTCTGGATCGGCCGCGCCTCGACGGTCGTCTGCGACTTGTCGACGGCCCACGTCTTGCCGTCGAACTTCAGGCCGAGCTTGATCACGCCGAGATGCTTGCCCCAGTAGTTGGCCATCACGGTCGGCACGCCGTTGACGGTGCCCTTGACCTTGTCGACGCCCGGCAGGTTGAACTGCGACACGGTGCTGTTCGCGTCCGGGAACACCTGGTGCGAGTGGCCGATCAGCATCGCATCGATGCCGGACACCTTCGACAGCCACCAGCTGCCGTTTTCCATCGTCGGCGAGTACGCGGCATTGTCGAGGCCGCCGTGCGAGATCGCGACGACGAGATCGGCGCCCTTCGCGCGCATTTCCGGAATGTACTTCTCGGCCGCCTCCTTCAGCCCGGTCGTGTAGACCTTGCCGTCGAGCCAGCGCTTGTCCCAGTTCATGATCGCGGGCGGCGTGAAGCCGATGATGCCGATCTTCACGGGCGCGCTGACCGTCTTGCCGTCCGGCGTGGTGGCCGTCACCGTGCGCGTCAGGATCGTATACGGCGTGAACAGCGGCGCGTTGGTCTTCGCGCTGATCACGTTCGCGAGCACCTGCGGGAAGTTCGGGCCCGCGCACTTCTTCTGCTGGGCCGGCGCCGGCAGGCCGTCGACCTCGAACGTGTTGCCGGTCACCTGCGACAGGTACGGCAGCCCGTAGTTGAACTCGTGGTTGCCGATGCCGCCGCCGTCGAACTTCGCGGCGTTCATCACCTTGTAGATCGCGAGCGTCTGGTCGCAGCCCACCGGCTTCACGAGCGCCTGGTAGTCCGACAGCGCGGTGCCCTGGATCGTGTCGCCGTTGTCGAGCAGCAGCGTGTTCGGGTACTGCTTGCGCGCCTGCGCGATCAGCGTCGACACGCGCTCGAAGCCGAGCGAATTGTCGGCGGCAAGCTTGAAATAGTCGTACGACAGCACGTTGGTGTGCAGGTCGGTCGTCTCGAGCAGCGCGAGCGTGGCCGTCGTGCCGACGGGCGCCTGGGCCTCGGGCTGCGACGGCGGCGTGGCGGTGACGTCGTCGCCGCCGCAGCCGGCGAGGACGAAGGCGAGGCTGGCGAGCGCGGCGGCGGCCGGGACGTGACGGCGGGAAAGCGGGGGGAGACGCATCGGTTGTCCTGTTCGGTGTTCTGCTTTATGAAATGCGAGGTACGCACGAATGGCGGCGCGGCGCGCCGACGGCCTGACGTGCGGCGCGTGAGAGTATCGAAAGGAAACGTGACGGGACAATGAAAGGTCGCGATGCCGGCAGCGAGCCGTGGCCGGCGGCGGCTTCCGGACGGTCCGGGCCGGTCCCGGCCGGTCCCGGCCGGCGCCCGAGCATGCCCGGTGTCGTCCCGGGCATGCCCGCATCGGCAGCATCGTCATGGTCCGTCCGGATACTCGGCTCCAGGGCGCACGGCCGCCGCTTTCGACTGCGCGCCGCGCGCCCGGCGCCGCGTCGGAAATCCTCACGTCGCGGCGCCGGGTGGTTCGCTACAATGGCCGCTGTCATCCTTTTGCAAACAACCTGCCCTTGGACTTCGAGACTCCTCCCGGCCTGTCGGTCGACGCCGGCGGCCAGGGCCAGACGGTGCGCCTGACCGGCCAGTGGACCGCGCTCTCGCTCGCGCGCAACCGCGGCGCCGTGGCGCGCCGCATCGCGAGCATCGCCGCCGGGCGCGTGAGCGACTGGGATCTGTCCGGCATCGAGCGGCTCGACCACGTCGGCGGCCAGGCGCTGTGGCGCGTGTGGGGCCGCAAGCTGCCGGCCGGCGTCGCGCTGAGCCCCACGCAGCGCACGATCTTCGAGCGCATCGAACGGCTCGACAGCCAGCGCGAGGCGCCCGAGCGCATCGTGCGGTTCGATCCCGTCACGCGGCTCGGCCTGGCGCTCTTCTCGTTCGGCGAACACCTGCAGGGCGGCATCGCGATGTTCGGCCTCGTGATCCTCGATGCGCTGTCGGTGCTGCGCCGCCCGCGGACGATGCCGTGGAAGGAAACCTCGGCGAACATCTACAGCGCCGGCGCGCAGGCGCTGCCGATCACCGCGCTCGTCGCCTTCCTGATCGGCATCGTGCTCAGCTACCTGTCCGCGCAGCAGCTGCAGATGTTCGGGGCGAACCGCTACATCGTGAACATCCTCGGGCTGTCGGTGATCCGCGAGCTCGGCCCCGTGCTGTCGGCGATTCTCGTCGCGGGCCGCTCGGGCTCGGCGATCACCGCGCAGATCGGCGTGATGCGCGTGACCGAGGAGCTCGACGCGATGCGCGTGATGGGCATCCCGCACGGGCTGCGGCTGATCCTGCCGCGCGTGCTCGCGCTCGGCGTCGCGATGCCGCTGCTCGTGATGTGGACCAACATCATCGCGCTGACGGGCGGCGCGCTCGCGGCGAAGCTGGTGCTCGGCATCGACATCAACTATTTCGTGCGCTCGCTGCCGGGCGTCGTGCCGATCGCGAACCTGTACATCGGCGTCGGCAAGGGCGTCGTGTTCGGCATGCTGATCGCGCTGGTCGCGTGCCATTTCGGCTTCCGGATCAAGGCGAACTCGCAGAGCCTCGGCGAAGGCACGACCACGTCGGTGGTGTCGTCGATCACGGTCGTGATCCTCGCCGACGCGGTGTTCGCGATCCTGTTCCAGAACGTGGGGCTCGGATGAACGCATCGAACGAAACGCCGGCCGGTGCCGCGCCGGCCGATGGTGCGCCGGCCGATGGTGCGCCGACCGGTGCCGCGGCCGCCCACGCCGCGGCAATCGCCGCCGCCGCGATCGGCACGCCGCCGTCCGCCGCGGCGCAGGCCGCCGACTTCGTGATCGAGGTGCGCAACCTGACCAAGCGCTACGGGCGCAACATCGTTCACCAGAAGCTCGACTTCGACGTGCGGCGCGGCGAGATCGTGTCGATCGTCGGCGGCTCGGGCTCCGGCAAGACGACGCTCGTGCGCCAGATCCTCGGCCTCGAGCGGCCGACGTCGGGCACGATCAAGGTGTTCGGCGAGGATACGGCGACGATCGACGACGCGAGCGCGCGGATGATGCGCACGCGTTCGGGGATGCTGTTCCAGCAGGGCGCGCTGTTCTCGTCGATGACGGTGTTCGACAACGTCGCGCAGCCGCTGCGCGAACTCGGCCGCGTGCCGCCGGACCTGCTGCACGACATCGTGATGCTGAAGCTCGAGATGGTCGGGCTGCCGTGCAAGCACGCGTCGAAGATGCCGGCGGCGTTGTCGGGCGGGATGGTGAAGCGGGTCGGCATCGCGCGCGCGATCGCGCTGGAGCCCGAGCTGCTGTTCCTCGACGAGCCGACGGCCGGCCTCGACCCGCAGGCATCCGACGAATTCGTCGAGCTGATCGCGACGCTGCACCGCACGCTCGGGCTGACCGTCGTGATGGTGACGCACGACCTCGATACGATGGTCGCGCTGTCGACGCGCGTCGCGGTGCTGGCCGACCGCAAGGTGCTGGTCGCCGCCCCCGTCGAGGAGGCCGCGAACGTCGACCATCCGTTCATCCACGAATATTTCCTGGGGCTGCGCGGGCGCCGCGCATTGCAGGCGCTGCCGCCCGAGCGGCGCGCGAAGCTGCCGAAGGCGGCCCTCGAACCGGCGCTGTCGAGCGTCGAGCTGTAGAAGCAAGGAACCCGCGAATGGAAAACAAATCACATGCGTTCTGGGCCGGCCTGTTCACGATCGCGCTGACGCTCGCGATCGCGGGCACCGTGTTCTGGTTCAACGTCGACCGCACCGTGCGCGTGCCGTACGACCTGCTCGCGCGCACCAACGTGACGGGGCTGTTCCCGGACGCGGCCGTGCGCTTTCGTGGCCTCGACGTCGGCAAGGTGCAGTCGATCGGCTTCGACCGCACGCATCCGGGCCAGATCCGGATCCGCATCCTCGTCGATCACGACGCGCCGATCACGCAGTCGACTTACGGCAGCCTCGGCTTCCAGGGCGTGACGGGCATCGCGTTCGTGCAGCTCGAGGATACGGGACGCGATCTGTCGCCGCTGCCGTCGTCCGCGAAGTCGATCGCGCAGATCCCGATGCGGCCGAGCCTGTTCGACCAGATCCAGGAACGCGGCGACGTGCTGCTGCGGCAGTTCGAACTGGCCGCGAAGAGCGCGAACGCGCTGATGTCGCCCGAGATGCGCGAGCAGTTGCGCGCGACCGCCGAGAGCCTGCAGCACGCGGCCGACAGCGCGGCGACGCTGACGAAGCAGCTCGGCCCGGCGGTCACCGCGCTGCCGGAGACGATGCACGAGGTGAACCGCGCGATGGCGTCGGCGAACACGCTGCTGCAGCCGAACGGGCCGCTCGTGTCGAACCTGAACAAGGCCGGCACGGCCGCCGAGCAGGTCGGCGTCGCGCTGAACGGCCTCAACGCGCGCGTGCAGTACGACACGCTGCCGCGCTTCAATGCGCTGGCCGGCAGCGTCGGCGACGCGTCGCGGCAATTGAAGGACGTCGCCGGTGAACTCGGCCGCAACCCGCGCAGTCTGTTGTTCGGGTCGCCCGGCGCGGCGCCGGGGCCCGGCGAAGCGGGCTTCGTCTGGCCGGGCGCGACGGCCGGCCAATGACGCCCATCGAAACCGGAAACATCATGCAGGAATACGCCATGCCACGAATCCTTGACCGCGCGCTGCGCCCGGCCGCGGCCGCGCTTGCCGTGCTGACGCTCGCGCTGGCGGCCGGCTGCGCCGGCAACGAAGCGGTGCTGTCGAACATCCGCTACGACCTCGGACCCGCGTCGTCGGTGACCACCGGTTCGGGCCCCGCGCTGAAGGTGCTCGACGTCGCCGCGCCCGACGCGCTCGACTCGGACAAGTTCGCGTACCGCCTCGCATACGCCGATGCGCAGCACGTGGCCGTCTATCGCGACAGCCGCTGGACCGCGCCGCCCGCCCAGTTGCTCACGCAACGGCTGCGCGGCGCGCTGTCGTCGCGCGGTGCGGTGCTCGAAGGCTCCGACGGCGTGCGTGCACCGACGCTCAAGGTCGACCTCAGCGAATTCGAACAGGTTTTCGACGGGCAGTCGCAAAGCCACGGCGCGGTGACCGCGCGCGCGACGCTGATGCTCGACGGCAAGGTGCTCGGCCAGCGCACGTTCGTCGCGCGCGCGCCGTCGAGCACGCCCGACGCGGCCGGCGGCGCGCGTGCGCTCGCGATGGCCAGCGACGAGCTCGTGTCGCAGATCGCCGCGTGGGTCGGCGTGCAGGCGTACGCGGGCACGCCGTGACGCCCGACGGGCAGCCGCGATGAGCGTGCCCGGCACGCATCGCGCGTCGCCGCTCGCGCGGCAGGCGTTTGCCGCCTACGCGGCGCTGATCGTTTATGCGTCGCTGTATCCGTTCGAAGGCTGGGTGTCGCTCGGCATCGGTCCGTTCGATTACCTGTTCGCGCCGATGCAGCGTTACGTGACGGCGTTCGACGTGGTCACGAACGTGCTCGGTTATCTGCCGTTCGGCGCGCTCGGCGTGCTCGCGCTGCACCCGCGCTGGCGCGGCGTGGCCGCGACGCTGATCGCGGGCGGGCTCGGCGTGCTGCTGTCGGGCACGATGGAAGCGCTGCAGACCTACTTGCCGACGCGCGTCGCGTCGAATCTCGATCTCGGCGCCAACGCGCTCGGCGCGCTGCTGGGCGCGGCGCTCGCCGCGCCGGCCACCGGTGCGCTGCTCGACCGCGGGGTGTTGCGCCGGCTGCGTTTCGCGTGGCTGGAGGCCGACGGTTCGACGCCGCTGCTGCTCGCCGCGCTGTGGCCGTTCGCGATCGTATTTCCGTCGCCATTCCTGTTCGGCATCGGCGACTGGCCGGCCGCACTGTGGGAGCGCGCCGATGCGTCGATGCAGGACACGCTGCTCGCGTGGCTGCCGGCCGCGTGGCGCGTCAGCGAATGGCCCGAGCGGGTCGACGGCTGGTTGTCGGATTCCGCGTGGGAAGCCGTGCTCGGCGGGCTGATGCTGTTCGCCGCGCTGGCGATCGCGTCGCTCGCGATGCGCCCGCGCGCGCCGCGCATCCGGCTGCTGATCGCGCTGGTGGTCGCCACGCTCGTGCTGAAGGCGGCCGCGACGTTCATGCAGTCGGCCACCGGCCTCGTCGTCGTGTGGGCGACGCCCGGCGCGCGGCTCGGCATCGAGCTCGGTTTCGCGGCGGCGCTCGTCTCATTGCGCGTGCCGGCGACGTGGCGCGCGATGCTCGCGGCGCTCGCGCTGCTGGCGGGCGTCGCGCTCGTGAACCTGCTGCCGGTCAACCCGTTCTTCGACTTCACGCTGTCGGGGTGGCGGCAGGGCCGCTACGTGCACTTCAACAGCATCGCGCGCTGGCTCGCATGGATCTGGCCCTACGCGGCGCTGATCTGGCTCGGCCAACGCGTCGAGCACGCGTGGCTGCCGGCCGCGCTGCGCCGCTGACGCGGCAGCCCGGGCCCGAGCCTGTCCGGCGGCCGTACCGCGGGCAGCCGCGTGCGCCGGTCGCTATAATCGTCCGCATCCTCCGTTGCCGCTTCGCGTAACGGCAATTCATCGCCCCTCTTTGCGCACGGCCTCGCGCCGGGCCGCTCGTCACCATCATGGATTCCTACTACCAGCACCACGTCTTCTTCTGCCTGAACCAGCGCGATCCCGGCGCCGAGCGTCCGAGCTGCGCGCAATGCAACGCGCAGACCATGCAGGAATACGCGAAAAAGCGCGTGAAGGAACTCGGTCTCGCGGGGCCCGGCAAGGTCCGCATCAACAAGGCCGGCTGCCTCGACCGCTGCGAGGAAGGGCCGGTGATGGTCGTGTATCCGGAAGGCACGTGGTACACGTACGTCGATCAGGCCGACATCGACGAGATCGTCGAGTCGCACCTGCGCGACGGCAAGGTCGTCGACCGCCTGAAGATCTGAGCGGGCCGGGCGAATGAACGTTCATACGCAGAAATCGCTGATCGCCGGCCCGATCGGACAGATCGAAATCGCGGTCGACCTGCCCGACGCCGTGCGCGAGGGCGGCGCCGCGCCGCGCGGCATCGCGCTCGTCGCGCATCCGCATCCGTTGTTCGGCGGCACGATGGACAACAAGGTCGCACAGACGCTCGCGCGTACGCTCGTGCAGCTGAACTATGTCGTCTACCGGTCGAACTTCCGTGGCGTCGGCGCGACCGAAGGCGTGCACGACAACGGCACCGGCGAGGCCGACGATCTGCTCGCGGTGCTCGCGCACATGCGCGCGCAGCCCGCGTATGCGGACCTCCCGCTCGTGCTCGCGGGCTTCTCGTTCGGCACCTTCGTGCTGTCGCACGTCGCGAAGCGGCTGCGCGACGCGGGCGAGACGATCGAGCGGATGGTGTTCGTCGGCACGGCCGCGAGCCGCTGGCAGGTGGCCGACGTGCCCGAGAACACGCTCGTGATCCACGGCGAAACCGACGACACGGTGCCGATCGCGTCGGTGTACGACTGGGCGCGGCCGCAGGAACTGCCCGTCGTCGTGATACCCGGCGCCGAGCACTTCCTCCATCGCAAGCTGCACGTGCTCAAGCGCATCATCGTCGACGCGTGGCGATAGCGTCCATGTGGGCGCCGGCGTAAGCGCCGGCAGCCCGTACCGCGCGTGGGCTTCGGCCGGAGGATGCGCGAACCTTCCCGACACTTCACGCGACATCGCGCCGCACCGCGCCCCGCCTGCCGCACGGTGGCACTACCCGACTGGCATGCCGCCTGCACCCGCCTTTCGCGCGACGTCAGGCACGCGCGCCCGACGCGTCGCCGCGCCATGCGCGCGAAGCCGCTATGCGGGCGTCCGCTGCCCCGTTCGCGAAAACGCCGTTCGCGGCCACGTATAATGGCCGCATTCCGCGTTGCCCGCGGCCCGGCTGGGCCCATGCGGCGCTCGTTTCGCCGCCTGTCCGCCCGCTCGCGACGGCCGCGAACCGAACGCGTCCGCACGAGTCCAACCGGCGCGTTTCGCGTCGCCCGACGGTGTCGGGCGAGTGCCCGAAACGCCCGCCGCCTTGCCGTTCAACCCTGCGCGTTTCGCACCGCACTTTCTGCCATCAGCCTGAATCGATCATGCGTCTGTCTTCCCAAGGCCTCAAGTCCCTCGCTTCCTCCATCGCCTTCGGCACCGCCGCGCGCAACGTCGCGCTCGGCGTGATGCTGCCCGTCGCGCTCGCCTCGACCATCGTCGTCGCCGAGGCGAAGCCGGCCGCCAAGGCCAAGGCCGCGCATGCGGCGCCGGCCGCCGAGCAGTCCACCGGCGCGCCCGCGACCTACATGCCGGGCGCGGTGCCGCCGCCGGGCGTGAACGCGCGCTCGTGGGTGCTCGTCGACGCGACGAGCAACACGGTGCTCGCATCGGGCAATGCGGACGAACGCGTCGAGCCGGCGTCGTTGACGAAGCTGATGACGGCGTATCTCGTGTTCGAGGCGCTCGACAAGAAGAAGATCTCGATGGAGCAGATCGTCACGCCGAGCGACGCGGTGCGCCGCGTCGGCCGCGACGAGTCGCGCATGTTCATCGAGGCGAACAAGCCGGTGTCCGTGCATGACCTCGTGTACGGGATGATCATCCAGTCGGGCAACGATGCCGCGATCGCGCTGGCCGAGCTCGTCGGCGGCAGCGAAGGGCAGTTCGTCACGATGATGAACGACGAGGCGGCGCGCCTCGGCATGAAGGGCACGCACTTCGCCGACGTGAACGGCATGCCCGACCCGAACCACTACACGACGGCCGGCGACCTCGCGAGGCTGTCCGCACACCTGATCCGCGATTTTCCGCAGTACTACGGCATCTTCTCGGAGAAGGAATTCAAGTACAACAACATCCGCCAGGGCAACCGCAACCGGCTGCTGTGGCTCGACCCGACGGTCGACGGCCTGAAGACGGGCCATACGCAGGCAGCCGGCTACTGCCTGATCGCGTCGGCCAAGCGCGCGATCCCGGGTGTCGACGGCCAGCGCCGCCTCGTGTCGGTGATGATGGGCGAGCAGAAGGAAAGCGACCGGACGCAGGACAGCATGAAGATGCTGAACTACGGCTACAGCGCGTTCGATTCGGTGCGCCTGTTCAAGGGCGGCCAGGCGATCGCGACGCCGCGCCTCTACAAGGGCAAGGACAACACCGTGCAGGTCGGCGTGAAGGTCGACCAGTGGGCGACGGTGCCGCGCGGCCTCGGCGACAAGGTCAAGACCGAAGTCGACGTCAACGCGCCGCTGATCGCGCCGCTCGCGCAAGGCCAGCAGGTCGGCACCGTGAAGATCGTCGCCGACGGCAAGACGCTGTCCGAATTCCCGGTCGTCGCGCTGCAGGCCGTGCCGGAAGCGGGTATCTTCGGACGTATCTGGGACTCGATCCTGCTGATGTTCAGCAAGAAGAAGTAAGCACGACGGGCCTTTGTTTTCACGACTTCATCCCCATCTGTCATAGCCATGAGCCAAGCCGAATTCGAACCGATCGTCTACCTCAGCGTCTCGTCGCAAGAGGAACTGGTGCCGCTGTCCGAAGCCCGTGTGCCGGTGCTCGACCGCGGGTTCATCTTCGGCGACGGCGTGTATGAAGTCGTCCCCGTGTATGCGCACGACGGCGCGCACGTGCCGTTCCGGATCGAACAGCATCTGGATCGGCTCGCGCGCAGCCTGAAGAAGATCGGCATCGACAGCCCGCACGATGCGGCCGGCTGGCGCGCGCTGATCGAGCGGGTGGTCGCGGCGAACGCCGAAGGCCTCCGCGACGGCAACGTGCTCGTCTACCTGCAGGTCACGCGCGGCGTCGCGAAGCGCGGCCACGCGTTCCCCGCGAACGCGGTGCCGACCGTGTTCGCGATGGCGAGCCCGCTGCGTCTGCCGTCGGAAGAGGAGCGCGCGCGAGGCGTGCGCTGCGTGACGGCCGAGGATCGCCGCTGGCTGCATTGCGACATCAAGTCGATCTCGCTGCTCGGCAACGTATTGATGGCGCAGCATGCGGCCGAACGCGACGCGTTCGAGACGATCCAGTTGCGCGACGAAAACGTGACCGAAGGCTCGTCGTCGAACGTGTGGATCGTGAAGAACGGCGAACTGTTCGCGCCGCCGCGCAGCAACAAGATCCTCGAAGGGATCCGCTACGCGCTGGTCGAGCAACTGGCCGAGGAGTGCGGGATCCGGTTCGTCGCGCGCGAGATCAGCGAGGTCGAACTGCGCACGGCCGACGAGATCATGCTGACGTCGGCCACCAAGGAAATCCTGCCCGTGACGTCGCTCGACGATCTGCCCGTGCAGGGCGGCAAGCCGGGCCCCGTGTTCGCGGCGCTGTATGACGCGTACCAGCGTGCGAAGGCACGCGAGTTTGAACAGTTTGACCTGACCCGGAGGAAGTGATGAGCGAACCGACCAAAACCGTCGAGGTCACCGGCGCGATCGAAACCCGGAAGGAGTCGCTGCTGGAGTTCCCGTGCGATTTCCCGATCAAGATCATGGGCAAGGCGCACCCCGAATTCAAGGACACGATCTTCAAGGTCGTGGCCGTTCACGACAACGAGATCGACGTCGAGAAGATCGAGGAGCGCGCGTCGAGCAGCGGTAATTACACGGGCCTCACGATCACCGTGCGCGCGACGAGCCAGGAGCAGCTCGACAACATCTACCGCGCGCTGACCGGCCATCCGATGGTCAAGGTCGTGCTCTAAGGGCCCGTTCCGACGGCCCGGGGATCAGCGCAAACGGCCGCTGATCCCTTTCCATCCGCCTTCCAGCGCGCACTCGGCGGGGCATTTCCCCGCCGCGCGCCGCGCGTCCAGCTCGTCGCACAGCCGCTTGTATTCGGCGACTTCCTCGAACAGCCAGGTCCGGAACGCCTGCACGCGCGGCGTGTTCAGCAGCGGCGGCGGACACACGAAAAAATAGTGCCACGGGCTCGGCCCGTCGATGTCGAACAGGCGCACGATGCGCCCGTCGAGCAGGTCGTGCACCGCGAGCGAGCGGCGCACCAGCGCGATCCCCTGGCCCTCGATCGCGGCGAGCAGCAGGTTCGACGAATCCTGGTACAGAATCCCCCGTTTCGGCTCGGTCAGCGTATCGAGCCCGGCCGCGTCGAACCATGGCCGCCACAGCTCGTCGTCCGAGCGCAGCAGCGGGTAGTGCGCGAGATCGGCGGGCGTCTGCGGCAGCTTGCCGCCGTTCAGTGTCGGCGCGCAGGCGGGAAAGAACACCTCCTCGAACAGCGGCTCGACGTGAAGCCCCGGATAGCTGCCGAAGCCGAAGCGGATCGCGAGATCGACGTCGTCGCGCGCGAAATCGGTGAGCGAGTTGGTCGACTGCAGCTCGACGTCGATTTCCGGATGCCGCTCGATGAACGTGCCGATGCGCGGCGTGATGAAGCGCGCGGCGAACGACGACAGCATCGACACCACCAGCCGCCGGCTGCGGTCGCTCGCGCGCACGTCGCGCGTCGCGTCGGCGATCACCATCAGCGCGGTGCGGATCTGCTGCGCGTAGCGCATGCCGGCGTCGGTCAGGCACAGCCGCTTGCCGTTGCGCGTGAACAGCTGCACGCCGAGCTCTTCCTCGAGCGCGCGCACCTGATGGCTGACCGCGCCGTGCGTGACGAACAGCTCGTCGGCGGCGCGCGAGAAGTTCTCGTGACGGGCGGCGGCTTCGAACGCGCGAATCGCGTTCAGCGCCGGGAGCTGGCGGAGGTCCATTTGCTAATTTTCCTCACATCGACGTGAAAATTGGTCGTTTGGTCGGGCGCCTTTGAGTGACTACGATTGTAGCCATCGGAGCACTTATTGGCGGAGGCGATCATGCAAGAAATTTCTTCAAGCATCACATTCGAAATTCCCGCGGGCGAGACCGTCCCGATGAAGGTGCAACGCAGCACGCGGCTGATCGTCCAGTGCGGGCCGGTCTGGGCGACGCGCAGCAACGACGTCGACGACTATTTCCTGGTCGACGGCGAGACGCTCAAGCTGCGCCGCGGCGAGCGGCTGTGGCTCAGCGCGGAAGGCCGGGAGGGCGCATGCGTCGCGTTCTCGGTGTCGCGGCCGCCGCGGGAAGTCGCGCTCGGCGGGCTGAGCCGGCTGCGCGAACGCGTCGCCGCGCTGGTCCACGACGGATGGCGCACGGTTTGACCGCCATTTCCTCAGACGGATACTGACCATCCGTCCCTTTCCCCGGCCGGCGAGACCCATGGGTTTTCGGTAAACTACCGCCCATGTCCGTTTCGCCGGTTTCCATCGTGTCCACGCCTGTCGCCGTCTCCCCATCGCCTGCCGGATCGCCGGTTCAGCCGGTCACCGTGCGCTGGCGGGGCAGCGAGGCCTACGAGGCGAGCTTCGACGCGATGCGCGCGTTCACCGACACGCGCACGGCCGACACCGGCGACGAGATCTGGGTGGTCGAGCACCCGCCCGTCTACACGCTCGGCCAGGCCGGCGACCCGGCGCACCTGCTGGTGGCCGACAGCGGCGTGCCGCTCGTGAAGGTCGACCGCGGCGGGCAAATCACTTATCACGGCCCCGGCCAGATCGTCGTCTACCTGCTGCTGGACCTGCGCCGGCGCAAGCTGATGGTGCGTACGCTCGTGACGAAGATCGAGGAGGCCGTGATCGAAACCCTCGCGGCGTATAATCTCGCTTCGGTCCGCAAGGCGGGCGCGCCGGGAATCTACGTGGCATCCGGCGTGCACGAGGGCGCGAAAATCGCGGCCCTTGGCCTGAAGATCCGTAACGGCTGCAGCTATCACGGGCTGAGCCTGAACGTGAAGATGGATCTGCGCCCGTTTCTTGCGATCAACCCGTGCGGCTATGCCGGACTGGAAACCGTCGACATGGCGAGCCTCGAGGTTGCCGCCGACTGGAACGACGTCGCCCACACGCTGGTGGGCCGTCTGATCGCCAACCTCGACGGCGCATCCGCGGCCGCCGACAAGCCGCAGGCACTGGAACAATCGAATGACTGACGTTACCGCTTCTCCCGCACCGGCCGATACGGCCGCGACCCCGGCCTACGATCCGACCGCCAAGCAGAAGGCGCAGGCGAAGACGGCGCGCATCCCGATCAAGGTCATTCCGATCGAAAAGCTGAAGAAGCCCGAGTGGATCCGCGTGAAGGCGGCCACCGGCAGCTCGCGTTTCAACGAGATCAAGACGATCCTGCGCGAGCACAACCTGCACACCGTGTGCGAGGAAGCGAGCTGCCCGAACATCGGCGAATGCTTCGGCAAGGGCACCGCGACGTTCATGATCATGGGCGACAAGTGCACGCGCCGCTGCCCGTTCTGCGACGTCGGCCACGGCCGTCCCGATCCGCTCGACGCGGATGAACCGAAGAACCTCGCACGCACGATCGCCGCGCTGAAGCTCAAGTACGTGGTGATCACGAGCGTCGACCGCGACGACCTGCGCGACGGTGGCGCCGCCCACTTCGTCGAGTGCATCCGCGAAACGCGCGCGCAGTCGCCGGACACGCGCATCGAGATCCTGACGCCGGACTTCCGCGGCCGTCTCGACCGCGCGATCTCGATCCTGAACGCGGCGCCGCCCGACGTGATGAACCACAACCTCGAAACGGTGCCGCGCCTGTACAAGGAAGCGCGCCCGGGTTCGGACTACGCGCACTCGCTGAAGCTTTTGAAGGACTTCAAGGCGCTGCATCCGGACGTCGCGACGAAGTCGGGCCTGATGGTCGGCCTCGGCGAGACGGAAGAGGAAATCCTGCAGGTGATGCGCGACCTGCGCGCGCACGACGTCGACATGCTGACGATCGGCCAGTATCTGCAGCCGTCCGAGCACCATCTACCGGTGCGTGCGTACGTGCATCCGGATACGTTCAAGATGTACGAGGAAGAGGCGTACAAGATGGGCTTCACGCACGCGGCCGTCGGCGCGATGGTGCGGTCGAGCTATCACGCCGATTTGCAGGCGCATGGGGCAGGGGTGGTCTAAACGCCGCGTTTGCCCCCATCCGCAAGACCAGCAGTCCCGAAAGCCCGCAGCGATGCGGGCTTTTTCGTTGGCGCGGCGGTTATCGGCGCATGCGCACGGCAATCGTCACCCGACCGGACGCGCAAGCCGGTCGAGCATGAAAAGCAAAGCTGAAACGGCATCGATAGCTTCGCAGGATAAGTTCGCTTCCGCCGCGCGCAAAGCTCCTATAGTCGGCTCTCCCGCAGCAATGCCCGCATTCCGAAGGAGAGCCGCATGTCCCGTTTCAGCTTCATCCGCCGCGCCGTCGTCGCGCTGACCGCCTTTGCCGCGCTCGGCGCCGCACACGCCGAATCGCGCGAAGTCGTGATCGCGTACCAGGACATGGTCGTGCCGTGGCGCTACGCGCAGGCGAGCGGTGAAGTCGAAAAGGCAACCGGCTACAAGGTCACGTTCCGCAAGCTCGACAGCGGCGCCGACGTGATCCGCGCGCTCGCATCGGGATCCGTGCAGCTCGGCGAAGCCGGTTCGAGCCCGATCGCGGCCGGCCTGTCGCAGGGGCTCGACATCTCGCTGTTCTGGGTGCTCGACAACATCAACGACGCCGAGGCGCTCGTCGCGCGCAATGGCTCGGGCGTGACCAGCGTCGCCGCGCTCAAGGGCAAGAAGATCGGCGTGCCGTTCGTGTCGACGTCGCACTTCCATACGCTCGTTGCGCTGCAGGCCGCGGGCGTGAATCCGAACGACGTGAAGATCGTCAACCTGCGTCCGCCCGAAGTCGCGGCCGCGTGGGCGCGCGGCGACATCGACGCGACTTATATCTGGGATCCGGTGCTCGCGAAGGTCAAGCAGTCGGGCACCGTGCTGACGACGTCGGGCCGGGTTGCGAAAGAAAGCGGCAAGTCGACTTTCGACGGCTTCGTCGTGAGCCGCAAGTTCGCACGCGAGAACCCCGAGTTCGTCACGCGCTTCGTGAAGGTGCTCGCGGCCGCCGATGCCGACTACCGGGCGCATGCCGCGGCATGGAAGGTCGGCTCGCCGCAGGTCGCGGCGGTGGCGAAGGTGTCGGGCGCGAACGCGCAGGACGTGCCGGCCAGTCTCGCGCTCTACGCATTCCCGACGGCGGCCGAGCAGGCTTCGCCGGCGTGGCTCGGCGGCGGCGCGCAATCGGGCGCCGCGAAGTCGCTCGCGGCCACGGCCGCGTTCCTCAAATCGCAAGGCACGATCCAGACGGTGCTCGCCGACTATTCGGCCGGCGTCGATCCGCAGTTCGTGCAGAAGGCCACGCGCTGAGCGCGGCCATTCAGCCCATTCATCGCGGAGCCCTTCGATCATGAGCACGCTGGAAGTCCGCCAGGTATCGGTTGCCTATCCGGGCGAGCGCGGCAGGCCGACGACGCACGCGCTCGCGCGCGTCGACCTGCGCATCGACGCCGGTGAATTCGTCGTCGCGCTCGGTGCGTCCGGATGCGGCAAGACGACGCTGCTGAACTGCATGGCCGGCTTCGTCGCGCCGACGACCGGCGACGTGCGCGTCGACGGCGTGCCGGTCACGGGCCCCGGCGCCGATCGCGGCGTCGTGTTCCAGAAATACGCGCTGCTGCCGTGGCTCGACGTGCTCGACAACGTCGCGCTCGGGCTGCGCTTCGCGCACGTGTCGAAGGCCGAGCGCGAAGCGCGGGCGCGGGAGATGCTCGCGCTGGTCGGGCTCGACGGCCATGCCCATGCGCGCGTGTACGAGCTGTCGGGCGGGATGCAGCAGCGGGTCGGCATCGCGCGTGCGCTCGCGAGCGACCCGCGCGTGCTGCTGATGGACGAGCCGATGGGCGCGCTCGACGCGATGACACGCGGCACGATGCAGGCGCTCGTGCTCGACGTGTGGGCGCGCACCGGCAAGACGGTGTTCTTCATCACGCACGACGTCGAGGAGGCGCTCTTTCTTGCGACGCGTCTCGTCGTGATGACGCCGGGCCCCGGGCGCATCGCCGAAACCTTCGAGCTGCCGTTCGCGCGCCGCTACGTCGAAACGCGCGATGCGCGTGCGGTGAAGTCGTCGCCGGATTTCATCGCATGGCGCGAGCGGCTGATCGCGTATCTGCATCGCGAGGAAGCGGCCGGAGAGGTCGCGTGATGCGCGAATGGGCGCGGCAGGGCGTGGCCGTCGGGCGCGGCCGGAACAGCACTTTGAACAGGCAGGACAGCATGAGCACGCAGGATTCGTGGGCGGCCGATCGCACAGATGTGAGTTTCGAGCAGGACGATCGCACGACGCGGCGTCAGGCGGCGGCGCGCGCCGCGCGCCCATCTCGCCCATCGCACCGTTACCGGTTGCCGGGGCAGGGGAAGACGGTCGGGCTGAGCGCGGCGACGGTCGCGGCGCTGGCCGCGCTGTGGTGGGTCGCGACGCATCGTCAGTGGCTGCCGCCGCTCTTCCTGCCCGCGCCGGAAGCGGTATGGGCGGCGTTCGTCGATGCGTGGCACGGCCGCATCCAGGGCGGCCTGCCGTTGTCCGAGCATTTGCTGTGGAGCGCCGCGCGCGTGTTCGGCGCGTTCCTGTTCGCGACCGCGATCGGCGTGCCGGCCGGCATCCTGATGGGCGTGAGCCGCGTCGCGCGCGGCGTGCTCGATCCGCTGCTGGAGTTCTACCGGCCGCTGCCGCCGCTCGCGTACCTGCCGCTGGTCGTGATCTGGTTCGGCATCGACGAAACGGCGAAGCTCGTCGTGATCTTCCTCGCGTGCTTCGCGCCGATCGCGATGGCCGCGCGCGCCGGCGTGCGCGCAGCGACGATCGAGCAGATCAACGCCGCGTATTCGCTCGGCGGCAGCTTCGCGCAGATCGTGCGCCACGTCGTGCTGCCGGCCGCGCTGCCGGAGATCCTCACGGGGCTGCGGATCGCGATCGGCTTCGGCTGGACGACGCTCGTCGCGGCCGAGATGGTCGCCGCGACGGCCGGACTCGGCCAGATGGTGCTCAACGCATCGAGCTTCCTGCGCACCGACATCGTCGTGATGGGCATCCTGATCATCGGCACGATCGCGTGGCTGTTCGATCTCGCGATGCGGTGGATCGAGCGGCGGATGGTGCCGTGGAAGGGGCGAGGCTGAGCGGGCGTCGAGATCGTCCTCGCGTTCGTCGATCGGATCGCGTTGCCGACGGCAGCATGGCTCGGCGCGGGCTGCGCGTGGCGGCCCGGATGCCGCCCGCCCGACCAGCTGCAGCCGTGCCTTCGGTGGCTGATCCGCCATTCCTCCATATAAAACCCACTCGCGGGCGGCAACTGCTGACTGCCACACCCACAAACAAATTGTCTGTCGGTGCGCGCCAATTCTTCATAAGATAGTTTTATCTCAAACAAAGAAGGCGCGGTGCAGCGCATCGAGGAGACCATACGGATGGACAGGGAACTGTGGCGCCTGAGCGCAACGGAGGTCGTGGCAAACCTGACGCAACGAGAATGCTCGGCCCAGGAGGTCGTCGCGAGCTGTCTTGCGCGGCTCGATGCCGTCAATCCGCAGACCAACGCGGTCGTCGACGTGCTTGCCGACGATGCGATGCAGGCCGCCGCCGACGCGGACGCGCGGATCGCTCGAGGGGCGCGAGTCGGCCCGCTGCACGGGGTGCCCGTGACGGTGAAGGTCAATGTCGACATGGCCGGCCGTGCGACGAGCAATGGCGTCGCCGCCTATCGCGACGTCGTGGCGGTCGCCGACAGCCCGGTCGTCGCGAATCTGCGCAAGGCAGGCGCGATCATCATCGGCCGTACCAATACGCCCGCGTTTTCGCTGCGCTGGTTTACCGACAACGAGCTGTACGGCCGGACGCTGAATCCGTGGGTGCCCGGCGTGACATCCGGCGGATCCAGCGGCGGCGCGGCTGTCGCGGTGGCGACCGGCGTGGGCGCGATCGCGCACGGCAACGATCTGGGCGGCTCGATTCGATATCCGGCGTATGCGTGCGGCGTGGCGGGATTGCGCCCGAGCCAGGGGCGTGTGCCCGCGTTCAATCCGAGTCAGGCGCACGAGCGGACGCCGGCCGTTCAGCTTGCGTCGGTACAGGGGCCGCTTGCACGCACGGTGGCCGATCTGCGCCTCGCGCTGCGGGCGCTCGCCGCGCCGGATCTCAACGATCCCTGGTGGGTGCCGGCGCCGTTGAGTGCCGATGCGGGGCCGACGCGCGTCGCGTTGTGCCGGCAGATGGACGGCATCGAGGCCGATCCGGCGGTGCTCGATGCGCTCGATTTCGCCGCCGGCTGCCTCGATGCGGCCGGCTATTCCGTCGTGCACGCGACGCCGCCGGCGCTGCGGGAAGCGGCCGATCTGTGGCTCGCGTTGACGACGGCGGAAATGGAGGCCGGCATGGGCGGTGCGATCGACGCCTACGGCGACGACGCGGTCCGCGTCGCTTGCGCGAGCATGAGGCATCTCGCGAAGCCGCTCGACATGGTCGGCTACATGAACGCGCTGTCGCGGCGATCGTCGGTGCTGCGCCATTGGCAGATTTTTTTCGCCCGTCACCCGTTGCTGCTGATGCCGGTGTCCTGGCAGCGCCCGTTCCCGATCGATGCGGATCGCTGCGGAGACGACGCGATGCGGGGCATTCTGGATGCGCAAGGCCCGATGCTCGCCACCGCGATTCTCGGCCTACCGGGCCTGTCCGTGCCGGTCGGCGCGGTGGATGGGCTGCCGGTCGGCGTGCAGCTGGTGGCCGGGCGCTTTCAGGAAAGCCGTTGCCTTGCGGCGGGCGAGGTGATCGAGGCGCGTTGCGGCGTGACGACGCCGATCGATCCGCGACGCGGTCCGTTGCACTGAACGGCGCGCAGCGCGGGCGCACGCTGCCGATCGGCATGCGACATCGGCGAGTGCGGTCGTTGCGCCGAGCTGCCCGAGTAGGCGCACACGCTGTCGGAGCGCATGGCGGAGGATGCGTGTCGATCGCGATGTCGCGGTTGGACGGGGAGGCGAAGCGGAAGCGGGCGACGCGCGTAGGACAAGTCAAAGCGCTGCCGCGAAGTGGGCGAACGGTATCGCGCCGCGCCGCGGCGCTCAATCCCCCATCGCGACCCCTTCACGCCGCGGGTCCGCGCCGCCGAACCACACCGTCTGCCCCTGCACGTTCAGCCGCTGGATCCCCTGCAGCCCCGAGTTCATCTCGACGACCCGCACGTCGTGCCCACGGCCCTTCAGCCCGTCGGCCAGCGCGTCCGACACGCGGCCGCGCTCGAGCTGCGTCGGCCCGTTCATCGACCCGAAGTTCGGCAGCGCGATCGCCTGCTGCATCGTCATGCCCCAGTCGAGCACGCCGACCAGCGTCTTCGCGACGTGATTGATGATCGCGGGGCCGCCGGCCGAGCCGACGATCATCGTTACCTGCTGCGTCTTCTTGTCGAATACGAGCTCCGGCGACATCGCGGAGCGCGGCCGCTTGCCGGGCTGCACGCGGTTCGCGACCGGCCGGCCGTTGTCGTTCGACACGAATGAGAAATCGGTGAGCTGATTGTTCAGCATGAAGCCGCGCACCATCAGCCGCGAGCCGAACGCATCCTCGATGCTGGTCGTCATCGACAGCGCCTGCCCGTAGCGGTCGACGATCGCGATATCGGACGTCGACGGCAATTCGGGGCTGCGGTCGTCGGCCGTCGCGAGCGTCGCGCCCTGCGGCGTGCCGGCCTGCGCGACGCCCATGCTCTGGTCGCCGATCAGCCGCGCGCGCTGCGCGAGATAGGTCTTGTCGGTGAGGTTCGCCCAGCTACCGCCCGGCAGCGGCACGAAATCGGGATCGGCCACGTAGCGCGCGCGGTCCGCATACGCGAGGCGCCCGGCTTCGCTGAACAGGTGCGCGGCGAACGGCGTCGGCTCGTAGCCGGTCTCGTTGCGCACCGGCTTCTGCGCGCCGATTTGCTGCCAGTCGGGCATCGCCTCGAGGATGCCGAGCATCTGCGCGATCGCGAGGCCGCCCGACGACGGCGGCGGCATCCCGCATACCACCGAGCGCCGGTAGTCGGCGCACAGCGGCGCGCGCACCTTCGCCTTGTAGCGCGCGAGATCCTGCAGCGATAGCAGGCCCGGGTTGGTCGGGTGCTTGCGCACCTTCGCGACGATGTCGCGCGCGATCGCGCCGGTGTAGAACGCGTTCGCGCCGCGGTCGGCGACCTGGCGCAGCACGGTCGCGAGCGCGGGATTCTTCAGCACCGTGCCGGCGGCCTTCGGCGTGCCGTCCGCATTGTAGAAGTACGCGCGGGCGGCCGGGTCGTTGCTCAGGTACTTGTCGTTCGCGATCAGCATCGCGAGCCGCGGGCTGATCGTGAAGCCGCGCTCGGCCAGCCGAATGGCCGGCTGGAACAGCCGGCGCCACGGCAGCTTGCCGTGCGCGCGGTGCGCGGCGTCGAGCATGCGCAGCACGCCCGGCGTGCCGACCGAGCGCCCGCCGACGACGCCTTCGTAGAAGCCCATCGGCTGGCCGGTCGGCCCGTAGAACAGGCGGTCGGTCGCGGCGGCCGGCGCGGTTTCGCGGCCGTCGTACGCCTGCGTCGTCTTGCCGTCGAAGTACAGCATGAACGCGCCGCCGCCGATGCCCGACGATTGCGGCTCGACCAGCGCGAGCACCATCTGCGTCGCGATGGCCGCGTCGATCGCGGTGCCGCCGGCTTTCAGCATGTCGTAGCCGGCCTGCGTGGCGAGCGGGTTCGCGGCCGCGATCATGAAGTGCTGCGAGGTCCAGCCCGGCTTGTCCGTCCAGCCGGACGACAGTTCGGGCGCGTGAACGCCGGGCAGCGGGACGGCCGCGCCCGAGGCGGCGGCGACCGGGACGACGGCGCCCGACGGCGCGGACGGGGACGTGCAGCCGGCGTTGAACGCGACGAGCGCGACGGCGGCGAGCAGCGTCCAGGGACGCGAATGCGGACGAATCCGGTCGAACATTGAACCCTCGGCAGCAGTGAATTCGAAGGAGACGGCGGCGTCGACGTTGGCGCAACGGCGCTGCCCGCCCCGGCGCGCTATTGTCGCCGCGTGCCCGGCGGATTGTCACCCGACAGGAAACCCTGACGCATCGCGCCGGGCCCGCCCCGGCCGGTCTTTCCGGCCTGTTCGAGGATGAACTCTATGAACGTCGACGTCGCGCGCGTGTGGTGCCGGTTCGGCATGTAGAGCATATACATGTGCGTGCCGAAGATGCTGAGCCGGTACGCGTCGAGCGACGTGACGACCGCGCCGCCCCGGATATCGTCCTGCATCACGTAGTCGGGCACGATGCCGACGCCGATTCCCGCGAGGATCGCCTGCCGCAGGAACAGGAAGTTCTCCGAAATCAGCGTGGGCTCGAGCAGCACCTCGTGGCGCTCGTCGCCGAGATACGCGGCGATCCGGAGTTGCCGGCCCATCACCGTCGCGGTGACGACCGGCGCGGCTGCAAGCGCGCCGAGGCTCGACGGCATCCCGTGCGCAGCCGCGAACGCGGGCGACGCGCACGCGATGTAGCGCACCGCGCCCATGTCGCGTGCGACGAGATTCTGCGGCGGCTCCGACATCACGCGGATCGCGATGTCGACTTCGTCGCGCATCAGATCTTCCACCCGATTCTCGAACACGACGTCGAGCACGATGCCCGGATGCCGCCGCTTGAACGCGAGCAGCCATTCGGACATCACCATCTGCCCGTAGCCGCTCGGCACGGACAACCGCACGCGGCCCTGCAGGTCCTGCCCGAGCGTGGTCACCGATTCCTGCGCGGCGAGCAGTTCGTTGCGGATGCGCCGGCCGTGCTCGTACAGCTTCAGTCCGATCTCGGTCGGCTCCATGCGTCGCGTCGTGCGCCGCACGAGCTGCTGGCCGATCGAGCGCTCGAGCTGGTTCAGCCGGTAGCTGACGTTCGCCCGGCTCATCTTGAGCCGCTGCGCGGCCTTGCTGAGATTGCCGGCGTCGAGGATCTCGACGAGCAGCGTCAGCGCGTTCAGGTCCATGTCTGTCGTCTCATGATCTGCCCCGCTTAACGTTCGGAAAACATTCAGTGTCAAGTCAGACTTGACAGCTTGTAAAGGCCTGCGGGAATTGTCAATGAATCTCGATCAATCGAGAATCGGGTCATGCCTGCTGCATCGACAGCTTCGACAGGAGACGCCATGAATTCCCCCGCTACCCCTCCCACCGGCACGGTCACGCGCGAGCGGCGCGACAAGGTGCTCGTCGTCACGATCGACCATCCGCCCGTCAACGCGCTGTCCGCCGACGTACGGCGCGGCCTCGCCGACGCGATCGACGCCGCGCAGGCCGACGACGCGATCCGCGCGGTGCTGATCGTCGGCGCCGGCCGCAACTTCATCGCGGGCGCCGACATCCGCGAATTCGGCAAGCCGCCCGTGCCGCCGTCGCTGCCCGACGTGTGCGAACGGATCGAATCGGGCGCCAAGCCGGTCGTGGTCGCGCTGCACGGCGCGACGCTCGGCGGCGGGCTCGAGGTCGCGCTGGCCGCGCATTACCGGCTCGCGGTGCCCGGCGCGAAGCTCGGGCTGCCCGAAGTGACGCTCGGCCTGCTGCCCGGCGCGGGCGGCACGCAGCGCGCACCGCGCCTGATCGGCGCGAAGGCCGCGCTCGACCTGATGCTGACGGGCCGCCACGCGAGCGCCGAGGAAGCGCTCGCGCTCGGCCTCGTCGACCGCATCGCGCACAGCGACGACACGCTGGCCGAAGGGCTCGCCTACGCGCAGGAACTCGTGTCGCTCGGCGCCCCCGTGCGCCGCACGCGCGACGCGCAGGGCCTGGCCGACCGCGCGGCCGCGCAGGTCGCGATCGACACGGCGCGCGCGGAACTGCCGAAGAAGTCGCGCGGCCTCTTCTCGCCGGCGAAGATCGTCGACGCGGTCGAGGCCGCGCTCACGCAGTCGTTCGACGCGGGGATGAAGTTCGAACGCAGCCTGTTCCTGCAGTGCATCGACAGCCCGCAGCGCGCGGGCCTCGTGCATGCGTTCTTCGCGGAGCGCGAAGCGGCGAAGGCGCCCGAGGCGCGGCGCGGGAGCGCACGGCCGGTCGAGCGGATCGGCGTGGTCGGCGGCGGCACGATGGGCGCGGGCATCGCGGTCGCGGCGCTCGACGCCGGGCTGCCGGTGACGATGATCGAGCGCGACGAAGCATCGCTCGCGCGCGGCCGGGCGCACGTCGAGAAGGTGTACGACGGCCTCGTCGCGAAAGGGCGGATGACGCCGGCCGCGCATGCGGCGCGGCTCGCGCGCTTCAAGGGCAGCACGTCGTACGACGCGCTCGCGCAGGCCGACGTCGTGATCGAAGCCGTATTCGAGGACATGGCCGTGAAGCAGGCCGTGTTCGCCGAGCTGGCCCGCGTGTGCAAGCCGGGCGCGGTGCTCGCGACCAACACGTCGTATCTCGACATCGACGCGCTCGCCGCGAGCATCGAGCGGCCGGCCGACGTGATCGGCCTGCATTTCTTCTCGCCGGCCAACGTGATGAAGCTGCTCGAGATCGTCGTGCCGGCGCGCGTGAGCGCGGACGTCGTCGCGACCGCGTTCGCGCTTGCGAAGCAGTTGAAGAAGACGCCGGTGCGCGCGGGCGTATGCGACGGCTTCATCGGCAACCGGATCCTCGCCGTCTACCGGACGGCCGCCGACTACCTGATGGAAGACGGCGCGTCGCCGTACCAGATCGATCGCGCGGTGCGCGAGTTCGGCTTCCCGATGGGCCCGTTCCAGGTGGTCGATCTCGCGGGCGGCGACATCGGCTGGGCGACCCGCAAGCGCCGCGCGGCGACGCGCGATCCGAACGCGCGCTACGTGGAGATTTCCGACCGGCTGTGCGAGCGCGGCTGGTTCGGGCAGAAGACCGGCCGCGGCTACTACCTGTATCCGGACGGCGCGCGCGTCGGCACGCCCGATCCGGAAGTCGACGCGATCGTCGCGCAGGAACGCGCGAAGAAGGGCGTCACGCCGCGCATGTTCACCGACGACGAGATCCTGCGCCGCTATCTCGCCGCGATGATCAACGAAGGCGCGAACGTCGTGCACGAGAAGATCGCGCTGCGCCCGCTCGACGTCGACGCGGTGTTCCTGTACGGCTACGGCTTCCCGCGCTATCGCGGCGGCCCGATGCACTACGCGGACACGGTCGGCCTCGCGAACGTGCTCGCCGATATCCGCGCGTTCGCGAAGGAAGATCCGCTGTTCTGGAAGCCGTCGCCGCTGCTCGTCGATCTCGTCGCGCGCGGCGCGGATTTCGCGAGCCTGAACCGCCTCGACTGAACGCCAACCGCATTTGCAACGGACCGAAGATGGACCTCGATTTCACGCCCGAAGAAGAAGCCTTCCGCTCGGAAGTGCAGCGCTTCCTGCAAGCCGAACTGCCCGAGCGCATCGCGCGCAAGGTGAAGGGCGGCCTGCACCTCACGCGCGACGACATGCGCGAATGGCACGCGATCCTGAATGCCCGCGGCTGGCTCGCGAGCCACTGGCCGCGTGAATACGGCGGCCCCGGCTGGAGCGTCGCGCAGAAGTTCCTGTTCGACAACGAATGTGCGCTCGCCGGCGCGCCGCGCATCGTGCCGTTCGGCGTGAACATGCTCGGCCCCGTGCTGATCAAGTACGGCAGCGACGCGCAGAAGCGCCACTGGCTGCCGCGCATTCTCGACGGCACCGACTGGTGGTGCCAGGGCTATTCGGAACCGGGCGCGGGCTCCGATCTCGCGGCGGTGAAGACGAGCGCGGTGCGCGACGGCGATCACTACGTCGTGAACGGCCAGAAGACGTGGACCACGCTCGGCCACTACGCGAACATGATCTTCTGCCTCGTGCGCACCGCGACCGACGTGCGCAAGCAGGAAGGCATCAGCTTCCTGCTGATCGACATGAATACGCCGGGCGTCGACGTGCGCCCGATCATCACGCTCGACGGCGAGCACGAGGTGAACGAGGTGTTCTTCACCGACGTGCGCGTGCCGGCGGAAAACCTCGTCGGCGAAGAGAACCGCGGCTGGACCTACGCGAAATACCTGCTCACGTACGAGCGCACCAACATCGCCGGAATCGGCTTCTCGACCGCCGCCCTCGACCGGCTGCGCGCGGTGGCCGCGAAGGTCACGAAGAACGGCCGGCCTCTCGCGGACGATCCGTTCTTCGCGGCACGCGTCGCGCGCGTCGAGATCGAGCTCGAGAACATGCGCACGACCAGCCTGCGCGTGCTGGCCTCGGTCGCGGGCGGCGGCGTGCCGGGCGCGGAAAGCTCGATGCTGAAAATCCGCGGCACGCAGATTCGCCAGGAGATCACCGCGCTGATGCGGCGCGCGATGGGGCCGTATGCGCAGCCGTTCATCGAAGAGGCGCTCGACGCCGACCACGCCGGCGAACCGGTCGGCCCCGACGAAGCCGCCAGCGCCGCGCAGCAGTATTTCAACAACCGGAAGCTGTCGATCTTCGGCGGCTCGAACGAGATCCAGAAGAACATCATCGCGAAGATGATGCTCGGGCTGTAACGAGGGACGCGACGATGGATTTCCAGCACACAGAAGACCGCCGGATGCTGGCGGACACGTTGAACCGCTTCATCGCCGACCAGTACGCGTTCCCGGTGCGCGACCGCATCGCGCAGTCGGCCGAAGGCTTCGACCGCGCGATGTGGCAGCGCTTCGCCGAACTCGGCACGGTCGGCGCGCTGTTCAGCGAAGCCGACGGCGGCTTCGGCGGCGCGGGCTTCGACATCGCCGTGGTGTTCGAATGCCTCGGGCGCGGGCTCGTCGTCGAGCCGTTCCTCGGCGCGCTGCTGGCCGGCCGCGCGCTGTCGCTCGCGGGCGGCGATGCGCATCGCGACAGGCTCGCCGCGCTGATCGACGGCCGCGCGAGCGCCGCGTTCGCGCACGACGAGCCGGGCTCGCACTACGAACTGACGACCGTGCGCACGCGCGCCGAACGCTCGGGCGACGGCTGGGTGCTGACGGGCGCGAAGGGCGTCGTCGACCAGGCCGCGCAGGCGGCGTTCTTCGTCGTCAGCGCGCGCGTGTCGGGCCGCGACGACGACGCGGCCGGCATCGGCCTGTTCGTCGTGCCGGCCGATGCGCCGGGCGTGTCGCTGCGCGACTACCGGAAGATCGACGGCGGCCGCGCGGCCGAAGTGCGCTTCGAACGCGTCGCGCTGCCGGCCGATGCGGCGCTCGGCACGCACGACGGCGAAGCGGGCGCCGAGCTGCTCGAGCGTGTGCTCGGCTACGGGCTGCTCGCGCTGTCGGCGGAAGCGCTCGGCGCGATGGACGTCGCGAAGGAAGCGACGCTCGAGTATCTGCGCACGCGCAGGCAGTTCGGGTTGCCGATCGGCAGCTTCCAGGCGCTGCAGCACCGCATGGCCGACCTGCTGCTCGAAGTCGAGCAGGCGCGCTCGGCCGTGATCAACGCGGCCGCGCAGCTCGATGCGCCGCGCGCGGTGCGCGAGCGCGCGCTCGCGGCGGCGAAATACAGCATCGGCCGGATCGGCACGCTCGTCGCCGAGGAAAGCATCCAGCTGCACGGCGGAATCGGGATGACGTGGGAATTGCCGCTGTCGCACTACGCGAAGCGGCTCGTGATGATCGATCACCAGCTCGGCGACGAGGATCACCATCTCGCGCGCTACATCGCGCTGTCGAAACGGTAACGGTGCAAACGCGAATGGAGGAGACAAGGATGACGAACGAAGCGCGCGCGTTGCCGCTGGCCGGCGTGAAGGTGCTCGATTTCTCGCGCGTGCTCGCGGGCCCGTGGTGCGCGATGGTGCTCGCCGATTTCGGCGCGGAAGTGATCAAGGTCGAGCATCCGGCGCGCGGCGACGATACGCGCGACTGGGGGCTGCGGATCGGCGACACCGAAACCACCTATTTCAACAGCGTGAACCGCAGCAAGCGGTCGATCTGCGTCGACCTGCAGACGGAAGCCGGCCAGCGCATCGCACGCGAACTGGCCGCCCAGGCCGACGTGGTGCTCCACAACTTCAAGTTCGGCGGCGCGGAGAAGCTCGGGCTCGGCTACGAAGCGCTGGCCGAGCTGAATCCGCGCCTCGTGCACTGCGCGATCTCGGGCTACGACCGATCGGGCGCCGAGGCCGCGCGGCCGGGCTACGACCTCGTCGTACAGGGCGAGGCCGGGCTGATGGCGCTGAACGGCGAGGCCGGCCAGCCGCCGCTGAAGTTCGGCGTCGCGGCGGTCGACCTGTTCACCGGCATGTATTCGGCGCAGGCGATCCTCGCCGCGCTGTACGAACGCCATGCGACGGGGCGCGGTCGCCGCATCGAGATGGCGCTGTTCGACTGCGGGCTGATGATCACCGCGTACTACGGGCTCGACGCGCTGCTGATGGGCGAGGACCCGCCGCGCTACGGCAACGCGCATCCGTCGATCGTGCCGTACGGCGTGTTCGATGCGGCCGACGGCCCGCTCGTGATCACGGTCGGCAACAACACGCAGTTCGCGCGCTTTTGCGACGCGATCGAGCGGCCCGATCTCGCGGCCGACGAACGCTACAAGACCAACCTCGGCCGCTCGGAGAATCGTGCCGACCTGCTGCCCGAGATTCGCCGCGAACTGGCGCGCCGCTCGCGTGCGGCGCTGCTGGCGGCGCTCGCCGATGCGGGCATTCCGTGCGGCGAAGTGCTCGGGCTGCACGAAGCGCTGACGTCCGAACGCGCGACCCGCGCCGGGCTCGTCACGCGGCAGCCGCATCCGGTCGCGGGCGGGGTCGACGTGCTCGCGCCGCCGTACCGCTTCGATGGCGCGCGGCTGCCGGTGCGCGGTGCGCCGCCGGTGCTCGGCGCGGATACGGAGGCGGTGCTCGGCGGCTGGCTCGGGATGTCGGCCGACGAGGTCGCGCGGCTGCGTGCGGATCGCGTCGTGTAACGCATTTCATGGGTTGCCGCCGCGGCGCGGGCGGAGCAGTCGATACGCGCCGACCATCCACAAGACAGCGCTCGCGATACGACGAGACGATATTGGAGACAACATGGAGCTTTCCGTCATCGAAACGGTCACGGCGCGCCGCGACTACCAGCAGCTCGTGCGGGCACGGCGCCGCTTCAGCTTCACGCTGACGGCGCTGATGATCGCCACGTACTACGGCTTCATCCTGCTCGTCGCGCTCGCGCCGCACGTGCTCGCCGCGCCGCTGTACCGCGGCGCGACGACGACGGTCGGGATCGCCGCGGGCGTCGCGATCATCCTCGTCGCGATCGGCCTGACCGCGTGCTACGTGCTGCGCGCGAACCATGCGTTCGACCGCCGCGTCGACGCGATCCTGCAGCGCTCGTAACGGAGGCCGACATGCGATGCATTTCGAGCGCGCTCGTCGCGCTGGCCGTTCTCGTTTCCTCCGCCGCCCATGCGACCGGCGTCGCCGGCCCGATGCCCGACAAGGTCGAGCTGAACCCGGTCGCGATCGGGATGTTCTTCGCGTTCGTGTTCGCGACGCTCGCGCTCACGCGCTGGGCCGCGCGCCGCACGCGCTCGACACGCGACTTCTACACGGCCGGCGGCGGCATCACCGGGCTGCAGAACGGGCTCGCGATCGCGGGCGACTACATGTCGGCCGCGTCGTTCCTCGGGCTGTCCGGCATGGTGTTCATGTTCGGCTTCGACGGGCTGATCTATTCGATCGGTTTCCTGGTGGGCTGGCCGTTCGTGATGTTCCTGATCGCCGAACCGTTGCGCAACCTCGGCAAGTTCACGTTCGTCGACGTCGTCGCGTACCGCTTCGCGCAGCGGCCGATCCGGCTGCTGACGTCCGCGAATTCGCTGACGATCGTGGTGCTGTACCTCGTCGTGCAGATGGTCGGTGCGGGCAAGCTGATCCAGCTTTTGTTCGGGCTGTCATATGGCACGGCCGAACTGATCGTCGGCGTGCTGATGGTCGTCTACGTGTTCTTCGGCGGGATGACCGCAACGACCTGGGTGCAGATGATCAAGGCCGTGCTGCTGTTGTGCGGCGCAACGCTGCTCGTGCTGCTCGCGCTCGGCGAATTCGGCTTCAGCATCGACGAGATGTTCCGCCGCGCGGTGGCCGTGCATCCGGGCGCGCTGTCGATCATGGGGCCCGGCAAGCTGATCCGCGATCCGGCCAATGCGCTGTCGCTCGGCATCGCGCTGATGTTCGGCACGGCCGGCTTCCCGCACATCCTGATGCGCTTCTTCACGGTGCCGAACGCGAAGGAGGCGCGCAAGTCGGTGCTCTACGCGACGGGCTTCATCGGCTATTTCTACCTGCTGACCTTCGTGATCGGCTTCTCGGCGATCGTGCTGCTCGCGCAGCATCCGGAATTCTTCCGGCTCGGCGCGAACGGCACGTTCAACCTGACGCACGACCTGCTCGGCGGCTCGAACATGGTCGCGGTGAAGCTCGCGCAGGCGGTCGGCGGCAACTGGTTCTACGGGTTCATCGCGGCCGTCACGTTCGCGACGATCCTCGCGGTGGTCGCGGGCCTGACGCTCGCCGGCGCGACGACGATCTCGCACGACCTGTATGCGCAGATGTGGGCGCGCGGCAAGCCCGACGAGCGGCTGGAAATGCGCATCTCGCGCGCGGCGACGATCGTGCTGTCGGCCGTCGCGATCGCGCTGTCGATCCTGTTCGAGCACGTGAACGTCGCGTTCATGGTCGGGCTCGTCGCGGCGGTGGCCGCGAGCGCGAATTTCCCGGTGCTCGCGATGTCGATCTTCTGGCGCGGGATGACGACGCGCGGCGCGGTGCTCGGCGGCGGCCTCGGCCTCGTGTCGGCGGTCGCGCTCACGGTGCTGTCGAAGTCGGTGTGGGTCGACGTGCTGCATCACGCCCACGCGCCGGTGTTCCTCGACAACCCGGCGCTCGTGTCGGTGCCGCTCGCGTTCGTCGGGATCGTCGTCGGCTCGCTTGCGGATCGCGGCGAGCGCGCGCGCCGCGAGCGCGACGCGTTCGCGCGGCAGGAGTTCTACGCGCAGACGGGCGTGCTCGCGAGCCGGGCCGTGCAGCACTGATTCGTCGGATCAATGTGCCGATCCGTCCGGATCGCCGGACGGATATTTTCCGGAAATCCGGAATCCCGGATTTCCTTGCCTGCCGCATTATGGGAAATACAATGAAAACAACGGCTTGAGGGGTTCCGGAAACCTGGCATCGACCTTGCAATGTAAAGCGCATGGCCGCCCTCGGCCTGACTATTAAATCAAGGAGACAATCGATGACCAGCGCCTTCCTCCCCTTCCGGATGTTCTGAGGCATCGCTTGTTGCGGCACGGCAGCCGCGCGGGCGATTGGCTCCGGGGGGATTGCCCCCGTTCTCATTCATCCCTGCGCGCGTGACGCCGTTTCCACCGGCTCATCATCTACTTCAGCAGGAATCATCGTGAAGAAGAAACCCTTCTACAAAGTGCTCTATGTGCAGGTGATCTTCGCCATCATCGTCGGCGTGATCCTCGGCCACTACTACCCGGCGCTCGCCACCGACATGAAGCCGCTCGGCGACGGGTTCATCAAGCTGATCAAGATGGTGATCGGCCCGATCATCTTCTGTACGGTCGTCACCGGCATCGCCGGCATGGAGGACATGAAGAAGGTCGGCCGCGTCGGCGGCAAGGCGCTGCTGTACTTCGAGATCGTGTCGACCTTCGCGTTGCTGCTCGGCCTCGCGGCCACGCACCTGCTGCGTCCGGGCGTCGGCTTCAACATCGATCCGGCGACGCTCGACGGCAAGGCCGTCGCGTCGTACGCGGCGAAGGCGCACGGGCAGTCGACGGTCGACTTCCTGATGCACATCATCCCGAACACGATGGTCGACGCGTTCGCCCAGGGTGAAATCCTGCAGATCCTGCTGATCGCGCTGCTGTTCGGCAGCGTGCTCGCGCACCTCGGCGAGCGCGGTCGCGTGGTCACCGATTTCATCGACGGCCTGACGCGCGTGCTGTTCGGCATCGTGCACATCGTCACGAAGCTGGCCCCGATCGGCGCGTTCGGCGCGATGGCGTTCACGATCGGCAAGTACGGCGTCGGCTCGCTGGTGCCGCTGCTCAAGCTGATCGGCACGTTCTATCTGACGTCGGTCGTGTTCGTGCTCGTCGTGCTCGGTACGATCGCGCGCTTCACGGGCTTCTCGATCATCCGCTTCGTGTCGTACATCAAGGAAGAACTGCTGATCGTGCTCGGCACGAGCTCGTCGGAAGCCGCGCTGCCGCAGCTGATGGAGAAGCTCGAGAAAGCCGGCTGCTCGCGTTCGGTCGTCGGCCTCGTCGTGCCGACCGGCTATTCGTTCAACCTCGACGGCACCAACATCTACATGACGATGGCCGTGCTGTTCATCGCGCAGGCGACCAACATCGAGCTGACGTGGATGCAGCAGCTCACGCTGCTGGCCGTCGCGATGCTGACGTCGAAGGGCGCGAGCGGCGTGACCGGTGCGGGCTTCATCACGCTCGCCGCGACGCTGGCCGTCGTGCCGACGATCCCGCTGTCGGGCATGGTGCTGATCCTCGGCATCGACCGCTTCATGAGCGAATGCCGGGCGCTGACCAACATCGTCGGCAACGGCGTGGCAACCGTCGTCGTGTCGGCGTGGGAGAAGGAGCTCGACCGCAACAAGCTGCGCCAGGCGCTGAAGGGCGGCGCCGAAGTCGCGCCGACCGAGACGGCCGGCGTCTGACGCGATGAGCGAGCAGGCGGCGGCGCCGTCCGCCGGCCATGCGGCCCGCGGCGGCCGGGGCATCGATGCGCAGGCCTATGACACAATAGGCGATCCGCATCGCCAGGAAGCCTCGACCGTGACGCGCCGCCTGCTCATCCTCGTCGTGCTTGCCGCCGCGCTCGCCGCGGCGTGCGCGCTCACGTGGACGATCACCTGGCAGCGCGGCGTCGCCGAGCTGCAGCGCAATGCCGCGGTGCGCGTCGATCGCACCACCAACGCGCTCAAGAGCACGCTCGACCGCTACGAGTCGTTGCCTTATCTGCTCGGCAGCCATCCGTACGTGCAGGACCTCCTCGCCGAGCCGAAGCGCGGCGATTACACCGCCCGCGTCAACCGTTATCTCGAAGACCTCAACGAGCACGCGCACGCGACCGTCACCTACGTGATCGGCGCGGACGGCCTGTGCGTCGCCGCCAGCAACTGGCGCGCGCCCGACAGCTTCGTCGGGATCGAATACCGGTTCCGCCCGTATTTCCTCGATGCGATGAACGGCCAGGTCGGCCGCTTCTTCGGGATCGGCACGATCTCGCGCGACCCCGGCTACTACATCTCGCAGCCCGTGTGGCGCGACGGCCGGATCGCGGGCGTCGTCGTCGTGAAGCTCAACCTCGAATGGTTCCAGGGCGCCGACGCGTCCGAGCCGCTCGTCGTCGCGGACGATCACGGCGTCGTATTCCTGTCGTCCGTGCCCGCATGGAAGTACCACACGCTGCGCCCGCTCACGGGGCCCGTCGCCGCGTCGATCTACGAAACGCGCCAGTACGCGCAGCAACCGGTCACGCCGCTGCCGCTGCGCGTCGAGCAGACGCTCGGCGCCGATGCGGAAATCGTGCGCCTCGGCGCCGGCCGGCGCGCGCCGCGCTTCCTCGCCAGCAAGCGCCGGATCGGCGAGCCCGACTGGCTGCTCGTCACGCTCGCGCCGATCGCGCCGATCGATGCCGATGCGCGCAACGCCACGATCGTCACCGGTTTCGGCTTCGTGTCGGTCGCGCTGCTCGCGTTCTACTGGCGGATGCGCCGCGCCCGCGTGCGCGAGATGATCCGCGGCCGCGCGCTGCTGCAACAGGCATACGCGGAGCTGAACCGGCGCGTCGAGGAGCGCACGGCCGACCTGTCGGAGGCGAACGAGCAATTGCAGAAGGAGGTCGGCGACCGGATCCGCGCGGAGCAGGAACTGCGCGCCGCGCACGACGAACTGATCCAGGCGAGCAAGCTCGCGGCGCTCGGCCAGATGGCGGCCGGCATCACGCATGAACTGAACCAGCCGCTCGCGGCGCTGCGCAGCTTCTCGGACAACACGCGCGTGCTGCTCGATCGCGGCGAGCAGGCCGCCGCGCGCGAGAATCTCGAGGCGATCGCCGCGCTCACCGAGCGCATGGGCAAGATCACCAACCAGCTGAAGCTGTTCGTCGGCCGCGCGAAGCCGCGCAACGAGCAGGCACTCGTCGTGCGCGCGCTGCGCAGCGTGCTATCGCTGCTCGACGAGCGCCTGCGCGGCGTCGCGCTCACGCTGACGCTGCAGGACGCGACCGTCTCGCCCGCGCGCGACGTGCCGCTCGATCTGGCGCACGACTATCCCGAACTCGTCGCGCGCTGCGAGGATCTGCGCCTCGAACAGGTGCTGATCAACCTGCTCGGCAACGCGCTCGACGCGGTGGCCGGCGTCGCGGCGCCGGCCATCGAGGTGACGATCGCGGTGTCGGCCGCGACGCTCGCGGTCGAGGTGCGCGACAACGGCTCCGGCATTGCGCCCGATTTGCTGCCGCGCCTGTTCGAGCCGTTCTTCACGACCAAGGAAATGGGGCGCGGGCTCGGGCTCGGCCTCGCGATCTCGTCGTCGATCGCGAGCGACGCGGGCGGCGCGCTGACCGCACGCAACGCACCGTCGGGCGGCGCGCTGTTCGTCTTGACGCTGCGGCGCGCGCGCACGCATCATCCGGACTCCGTGTCCGAGCCGGCGGGCTCGCATTAGCATGAGCAGGCCCGGTCGGCGAACGACCGGCATCAACGAGAGCCGCGCGTGCCGCGCGGCTCGTCAGGAGCAAGTGAGTACGATGGCCAACCGGCTGCAAGTGATCTATATCGAAGACGATGCGCTCGTGCGCCGGGCGAGCGTGCAGAGCCTTCAACTGGCGGGCTTCGACGTCGTCGGCTTCGAGTCGGCCGAAGCGGCCGAGAAGGCGATCGTCGCGGATACCGCCGGCGCGATCGTCAGCGACATCCGGCTGCCCGGCGCGAGCGGGCTCGACGTGCTCGCGCAGTGCCGCGAGCGCGTGCCCGACGTGCCGGTGATTCTCGTCACCGGGCACGGCGACATCTCGATGGCCGTGCAGGCGATGCGCGACGGCGCGTACGACTTCATCGAAAAGCCGTTCGCGGCGGAGCGCCTGATCGAGACGGTGCGCCGCGCGCTCGAGCGCCGCGAGCTCGTGCTCGAGAACCATGCGCTGCGGCGCGAACTGGCCGGACAGAACGTCGTCGCGCCGCGCATCATCGGCCGCAGCCCCGCGATCGAGCAGGTGCGCAAGCTGATCGCGAACATCGCGCCGACCGACGCGTCGGTACTGATCAACGGCGACACGGGCGCCGGCAAGGAGCTGATCGCACGCAGCCTGCACGAGCTGTCGCCGCGCCGCGACAAGCCGTTCATCGCCGTGAACTGCGGCGCGCTGCCCGAGCCGATGTTCGAGTCCGAGATGTTCGGCTACGAGCCCGGCGCGTTCACCGGCGCCGCGAAACGGCGCGTCGGCAAGCTCGAATATGCGTCCGGCGGCACGCTGTTCCTCGACGAAATCGAAAGCATGCCGCTCGCGTTGCAGGTGAAGCTGCTGCGCGTGCTGCAGGACGGCGTGCTGGAGCGGCTCGGCTCGAACCAGCCGATCCGCGTGAACTGCCGCGTGGTCGCGGCCGCGAAGGGCGACATGAGCGAGCTCGTCGCGGCAGGCACGTTCCGGCGCGACCTGCTGTACCGGCTCAACGTCGTGACGATCGCGCTGCCGCCGCTCGCCGAGCGCCGCGAGGACATCGTGCCCCTGTTCGAGCACTTCATGCTCGATGCGGCCGTGCGCTACGGGCGGCCCGCGCCGGTGCTGACCGACCGACAGCGCGCGAGCCTGATGCAGCGCGACTGGCCGGGCAACGTGCGCGAGCTGCGCAACGCGGCCGACCGCTTCGTGCTCGGCGTGGCCGACATGCCGCCGGAAACGGGTGCGGGCGACGGCGCCGACAACGACCAGACGCTGAAGGAGCGCATCGAGCAATTCGAGCGCGCGGTGATCGCCGAGGCGCTGAACCAGACGGGCGGCGCGGTCGCGGCAACGGCCGACCGGCTGCATGTCGGCAAGGCGACGCTGTACGAGAAGATGAAGCGCTACGGGTTGTCGGCGAAAGGCGAAACCGAGCGCTGAAAAGCAAACGGACCGCGGAACCGGGTTGCCCGGTCATGCGGTCCGTTTCTTGTTGGAAGGGCGCGGTGCGCGTGCCTTCCAGCCGGATCCGGCGGCGCTCAGGCCGCGTTGCCGTCGAGCGCCTTCTTGAGCAGCGCGTCGAGTTCCGCGAATTGCGGTGCGCCGACGTAGCGCTTCAGGATCTTGCCGTCCTTGTCGACGACGAAGGTCGTCGGCGTGAGTTGCACGTTGCCGAACTGTTTCGCGACGCTGCCATCGTCGAGCGCGACCTTGAACGGCAACTGGCGCGTCTGCGCGTAGTTCGCGACGTACATCGGCGGATCGTAGTTCATCGCGACCGCGACGAATTCCAGCCCCTGGCCCTTGAAGCGATTGTAGGTGTCGACCATCTGCGGCATTTCCTGCATGCAGGTCGCGCAGCTCGTCGCCCAGAAGTTCACGAGATAGACCTTGCCCTTCAGGTCGCCGGCGGTCGAGACCTTCTGGCCCGACAGCAGCGTGAACGTCGCGTCCGGCACGCTGGACTTGCCGTTGAATGCGAAGAAGCCGGCGACGGCGATCGCCGCGACGACGGCGGCCGCGACGAGGTAGCGCACGGGGCCGGTACTGCGGCGGGCGGAAGGCGTGGTGTTCATCTGGTGCTCTCGGAGTCGATGACGCTGATCGATGCAAAGGACGTCGAAATTCGGCGCCCATTTTAGCGCGAATGCGGCGCGCGCACCGGCGGCCGCCGCGTATGCCGGTTTTCCGGTTCGACGGATAATGATCGTTTTGCCTGCCCCAATTCACGCCATGCCGAAGGAAGTCACCGATTCGTTGCGCCCCCTTTTTCGCCCGCTGCGACACTTCGCCGCGCTGGCCTGCCTGAGCGCCGCGCTGGCCGCGTGCTCGCCGTCGTACGACTGGCGCACGCTGCACAACGACGCCGGCTACACGATCGACCTGCCGGCGAAGCCGACCGTCGAGGAGCAGCCGGTGGCGCTCGGCGGTACGTCGATGCCGATGCGAATGCAGGCCGCGCACGTCGACGGTGCAGTGTTTGCGGTCGGCACGCTGACGTTGCCCGACGATCGCGACGACACGCGCCGCGCGGCGCTCGACTTCCTGCGGACGGGGCTGTCGCGCAACCTCGAAGGTGCGCCGCAGACGGCGGCGGTGCCCGTGCCGCTCGCGGCCGGCGGCGCGGTGAACGGGCTCGAGTTGCGCATCGCGGGTGCCGCGGCCGGCGGCGATCGCGCGCGCAAGACGATCGTCGCGCGGCTCGTGGCACGCGGCCGGCACGCTTACCAGGCAGTCGTGATCGCCGACGGGCCGCTCGCGCAGGAGCAGCTCGACCAGTTTTTCGGCTCCTTCAAACTCGATTGACGACGGCCGGCGAGGGCGCTCAGACACCCCGTGACAACTGAAAGTTCATTCGCAGCTTTCGACGCTAATCGCCGGATTTTGCGAGGGTTTTTCGGCTATCCACAGCGCATGTGGATAACTTTGTTGAAAAGTTGCCGATATTTCCCGCAGAGCCACGCGGGACGGCCTTCCGGCCCGTTTGGTCGTCCGTTCGCATTCTGATAAAAATCAATAAAAACAACGGGATACGAATTCTGCCCGGCAAAGGCCGCGACGAGCCGTGATCCGGGGCCGGATTCGCGAAATTGTGTATAAGTCAAGTCTTGACAGCCTGATTTTGTCCTCCAACGCCGCTCACAGCGTCGTCAGCGCGCGCCGGTAGCGGATCGCCTCGGCGATCTGCGCGGCCGTCGGCAGCGGGTCGCCGGCCAGGTCGGCGATCGTCCGCGCGACTTTCAGCACGCGGAAATACGCACGCGCCGACCAGCCGAAGCGCTCGCCGGCTTCGCGCAGCAGCCGCTCGCCTTCGTCGGTCGGCCGGCACAGCTCGTCGGTTTCGCGGCCGCTCAGCATGTGATTCGTCTTGCCCTGCCGATCGAGCTGCAGTGCACGCGCCCGCGCGACCCGGGCGGCCACCGCGGCGCTCGGCTCGCCGGGCGCCGTCGCGCGGGTTGCGAGTTCGGCCGGCGACAGCGCGGGCAGGTCGATCTGGATGTCGATGCGGTCGAGCAGCGGCCCCGACAGCTTGCGCAGATAGCGGGCGGCCACGTCCGGCGAGCAGCGGCAGCGCCCGGACGGATCGCCGTGCCAGCCGCACGGGCACGGGTTCATCGCGGCGATCAACTGACACGCGGCGGGGAAGTCGGCCTGCTGGGCCGCGCGCGAGATCGTGATGCGGCCGGCTTCGAGCGGCTCGCGTAGCATTTCCAGCGCGTGCCGGTCGAATTCCGGCAGTTCGTCGAGAAACAGCACGCCGAGGTGCGCGAGCGTGATTTCGCCCGGCTGCGGCGGGTTGCGGCCGCCGACCAGCGCGGCGGCGCTCGACGAGTGATGCGGTGCGCGGAACGGCCGGCGGCGCCATTGCGCGGGCGAGAAGCCGAGCCGGCTCGCGGAAAGGAGCGCGGCCGAGGTCAGCGCCTCGTCGTCGGTCAGCGGCGGCAGCAGGCCGGCCAGCCGTGCCGCCAGCATCGACTTGCCGGCCCCGGGCGGCCCGACCATCAGCATGTGATGGCCGCCCGCGGCGGCGACTTCCAGTGCGCGACGCGCGCCGCGCTGGCCTATGACGTCCGCGAGATCGGGCCCGGCGGGTGCCGGCAGGCCGTCGAGACAGGGCGCCGCGACCGGCGCGAGCCGCCCGTCCGGTGCATCGGCGAGATGCGCGCACAGCGCCGGTAGATCGCGCGCACCGAATACGGTCACGCCCGGCACGAGCGCGGCCTCGGCGGCGCTGTCGAGCGGCAGGTACAACTCGGGCGGACGCGCTGTCGCGGTCGAATCGCGCGGGACGCCGGAATCCGGGCCCAGGCCGGGGCCGCCGGCGAGCCCCGCGCCGGAATCCTCCGCCCGCCTGTCCCGCGCGGCGCCGCACGCCATCGCGAACGCGCCGCGCATCGGCCGCAGCGCGCCCGTCAGCGACAGCTCGCCCGCGAATTCGCGGCCGGCCAGCGCGTCGGCCGGGATCTGGCCGTTCGCGGCGAGGATGCCGAGCGCGATCGGCAGATCGAAGCGGCCCGATTCCTTCGGCAGGTCGGCCGGCGCGAGATTGACGGTGATGCGGCGCACCGGGAATTCGAATCCGCAGTTCTGCAGCGCGGCGCGTACGCGCTCGCGGCTTTCGCGGACTTCGAGATCGGGCAGCCCGACGATCGAGAACGACGGCAACCCGTTGGCGAGATGGACTTCGACGGTGACGTCCGGCGCGCGGCCGGAGGCGGGCGCGCGACTGCGCACCACGGCGAGCGACATGGCGAGGCTCCTGTAAACAGGCGGACGACGGCCGTTCGGGGCCGCATGCCGCGGGAATCGGAGGAATCGGATGCGCGCTTGCCGGCGTGGCGCGGGAAAAGAACGGGGTGTTGCGAACGACGAACTGCGAAGAGCGACGAACTGCGAAGAGCGGAGGGTGCTGCGAGGAACGACGGACGACGAAGCGTGGCGAAAGGCGAAACGGCTTCGGGGTGGCGGGCGCGGGCCGCACGAGGCGGCCCGCGCCCGGACCTTGCGGCCGGGTGGGGCGTCAGGCCTGCGGGGCGGCGAGCTTCTGCTCGAGTTCCGCGACGCGCTTTTCGAGTTCCTCGAGGCGCACGCGGGTGCGGGCGAGCACCTGTGCCTGGGTATCGAATTCCTCGCGCGTGACGAGATCGAGCTTCGAGAAGCCTTGCGACAGCATGGCCTTCACGTTGCGCTCGACGTCCTTGGCCGGCGAGTTTTTCAGCAAATCGCTGACACGCGACTGCAGATCGTTGAAAACGTCGCTGGGTTGCTTCATGTAATTCCCCTTCCTTGCACAAAAAATGTGCATCTTCAGTTGCGTACGTGCCCATGATGCACGCATGACCGGAAATGGTGCGCCGGAGGCGCGAATTCCGGGCATGGCGCCCGCATGGGTGAATGCCCCGGCGATTCGGGACGTGCGTGCACTCTAGCAACGATCCTTTCGCCGCGCCAGCAAACCGGGCCATGTTGGCCATTCGGCCGGGCTTCCGCGCCTTACATCACGGGATGCGACCCCGCCATGAAGCCCTTCGAGACGGTGCTCGGATCAACATGGCATGCGAGTTGCTGAGAAGAGTCCGTTACAACATTCCAACCAATTCGACGGGACAACCCAGCGAGAGGACTTCATGAAACTCATTACCGCAATCATCAAGCCGTTCAAGCTCGATGAGACGCGCGAGGCGCTGTCGGCGCTCGGCGTCTCGGGCATCACGGTGACGGAGGTGAAAGGGTTCGGGCGCCAGAAAGGGCATACCGAGCTGTACCGCGGCGCCGAATACGTGGTCGATTTCCTGCCGAAGATGAAGATCGAGGCGGCCGTCTCCGACGATCTCGTCGACCAGGCGGTGGAGGCGATCGAGCGGGCCGCGCGCACGGGCAAGATCGGCGACGGCAAGATCTTCGTCACGCCGATCGAACAAGTGATCCGGATTCGCACCGGGGAGACAGGCGCGGACGCGCTCTAACAGAACAGACAAGACAAGCGACAAGAGGAAACCCAAGATGCGCAAACTTTTGATGTCCCTGCTGATGACCGGCTCGCTGATCGCGACCGGCGTCGGCTCCGCGCTCGCCGACGACGCGGCGTCCGCCGCGGCTGCTTCCGCGCCCGCCGCCACTGCTTCCGACGCATCGGCCGCTGCCGCACCGGCCGCTTCGGCGCCGGCCGCCGACGCATCCGCCGCTGCCGCCGCCGCTCCGGCTTCGGGCACGACCGACGCATCGGCCGCCGCAGCGGCATCGGCCGCCGCCGCTTCCGCACCGGCCGCGCCGGCCGCACCCACCGCGCCGTTCTCGGTCGATTCGTCGAAGATCAGCGCGGGCGACACCGCATGGATGCTGACGTCCACCGCGCTCGTGCTGTTCATGACGGTCCCCGGCCTCGCGCTGTTCTACGCGGGCATGGTCCGCAAGAAGAACGTGCTCGCGACCGTGATGCAAAGCTTCGCGATCACCGCGCTGATCACGGTGCTCTGGACGGTGGTCGGCTACAGCCTCGCGTTCACGCCGGGCAACGGCTTCATCGGCGGCCTGTCGCGCGTGTTCCTGCACGGTATGTCCTACGTGAAGGGCGACAAGGCGACGACGCTGACGGTCAGCCATCTCGCGACGACCATTCCCGAGTCGGTCTACTTCGTCTACCAGATGACGTTCGCGATCATCACGCCGGCCCTGATCTGCGGCGCGTTCGCCGATCGCATGAAGTTCTCGGCGATGCTCGTGTTCATGGCGCTCTGGTCGCTGATCGTCTATGTGCCGATCGCGCACATGGTGTGGGAGCCGAGCGGCTGGCTGTCGGCGGACGGCGTGCTCGACTTCGCGGGCGGCACCGTCGTGCACATCAACGCCGGTATCGCGGGCCTCGTGTCGTGCCTGGTGCTCGGCAAGCGCGTCGGCTACGGGCGCGAATCGATGGCGCCGCACAACCTCGTGCTGACGATGATCGGCGCCTCGATGCTGTGGGTCGGCTGGTTCGGCTTCAACGCGGGTTCCGCGGTCGCCGCCGACGGCCGTGCCGGCTTCGCGATGCTGACGACGCAGGTCGCGACGGCCTGCGCGGCGCTCGGCTGGATGTTTGCCGAATGGATCGCGAAGGGCAAGCCGTCGGTGCTCGGCATCGTGTCGGGCGCGGTCGCGGGTCTGGTGGCGATCACGCCGGCGGCCGGCTTCGTCGGCGTGGCGGGCGCGCTCGTGATTGGTATCGCGGCGGGCGTCGTGTGCTTCTGGTCGGCGACGTGGCTCAAGTCGAAGCTCGGCTACGACGATTCGCTCGACGCGTTCGGCGTGCACGGCGTGGGCGGGATTCTCGGCGCACTGCTGACCGGCGTATTCGCGGTCAAGGACATCGGCGGCATGGACGGCAGCCTGCTGCTGCAGGCCAAGGGCGTGCTGATCACGCTCGTGTACAGCGGCGTGCTGAGCTTCGTGCTGCTGAAGCTGATCGATCTGACGATCGGCCTGCGCGTGTCCGAAGAGGAAGAGCGCGAAGGCCTCGACGTGGTGCTGCACGGCGAGCACGTGGAATAAGTCACACGAATCGACGGCGCGCCGCCGCGACGGCGGCGCCCGCTCCGAATGAGCGCAGCGACTTCGGCCCGCCTACCCGGCGGGCTTTTTTTCTCCCGTCACCCGCTGCCGTAGCGGATAACCCTGCGCGCTATCGGGTCAATAGCCGAAAACTTCCTCCAAACCCTTGCGAAGCCGGGAACAATCCCCAAATGGGCAGGGCAATTGCTCTACAATCTTCATTCTCCCGCTCGCGAGTGATTCATGGTTCCCCACCTCGTTACCGCGTTGAACGGTCCGCTGCTCGAGCTCGAGCAGAAGATCCTCGACGCGACGCCTGCGATCGAACGCTGGTTCAGGCTCGAATGGCAGGAACACACCCCGCCGTTCTATTGTTCGGTGGACCTGCGCAATGCCGGCTTCAAGCTGGCGCCCGTCGACGCGAACCTGTTTCCCGGCGCGTTCAACAATCTGCCGTCCGAAGTGCTGCCGCTCGCCGTGCAGGCCGCGATGGCCGCGATCGAGAAGATCTGCCCGGACGCGAAGAATCTGCTCGTGATTCCCGAGCTGCCGACCCGCAACGCGTTCTACCTGGAAAACGTCGCGCGCCTCGCGACGATCATGCGTCAGGCCGGCCTGAACGTGCGTTTCGGCTCGCTCGACCCGAGCATCACCGACATGACGCCGATCACGCTGGCCGACGGCCAGAAGATCGTGCTCGAACCGCTCGAGCGTTCGCAGCGCCGCCTCGGCCTGAAGAATTTCGATCCGTGCTCGATCCTGCTGAACAACGACCTGTCGGCCGGCATCCCGGCCGTGCTGGAAAACCTGCACGAGCAGTATCTGCTGCCGCCGCTGCACGCGGGCTGGGCCGTGCGCCGCAAGTCGACGCACTTCGCGTGCTACGACGACGTCGCGAAGAAGTTCGCGAAGATGGTCGGCGTCGATCCGTGGATGGTGAATCCGTATTTCGCGCATGTGGAAGGCGTCGACTGGCAGGCGCATGAAGGCGAGCAGGCGCTCGCCGACGCGATCGACGGCGTGCTGAAGAAGATCGCGCGCAAGTATCGCGAATACGGGATCAGCGAGAAACCGTACGTCGTCGTGAAGGCCGACGCGGGCACCGCGGGCCGCGGCGTGATGACCGTGCACGACGCGGCCGAGATCGGCCGCATGACGAAGGCCGAGCGCGCACAGATGGCCGAATCGAAAGCCGGCCTCGCGGTGCACGACGTGATCGTGCAGGAAGGCGTCTACACGTTCGAGCGCGTCGGAGACGAAGTGGCCGAGCCGGTCGTGTACATGATCGACCGCTACGTGGTCGGCGGCTTCTACCGCACGCACGGCGGCCGCGAGCGCGACCAGAACCTGAACGCGCCCGGCATGCACTACGTGCCGCTCGGCTTCGAGCACACCGCGCTGCCGGATGCCGGCGCGAAGCCGGGGGCCGCGCCGCCGAACCGTTTCTACATGTACGGCGTCGTCGCGCGGTTGTCGCTGATCGCGTCGTCGATCGAACTGGAAAAGACCGACCCCGAAGCCATCCAGGTGTAACGGACCTTCGCTACGTACAGGACCCGCATGGACATTCTTTTTATCGCCGACCCGCTCGAGCATTTCAAGATCTACAAGGATTCGACCTACGCGATGATGGCGGAGGCCGCTCGGCGCGGGCATGCGGTGTACGCGTGCGAACCGCGCCACCTCGCGTGGACGGGCTCGGCCGTCGAGGCCGACGTGCGGCGCATCACGTTCGTCGGCGAACTGGACGATCTGCATCGCGACACCTGGTTCGACGCGGGCGCGGTTGATGCGCGCCGTCTCGAATCGTTCGGCGCGGTGCTGATGCGCAAGGATCCGCCGTTCGACATGGAGTACGTGACGTCGACGTGGCTGCTCGAGCTGGCCGAGCGCGCGGGCGCCCGCGTGTTCAACCGGGCGCAGTCGATCCGCGATCATTCGGAGAAGCTCGCGATCGGCGAGTTTCCGCAGTTCGTCGCACCGACGCTCGTCACGCGCGACGCGAAGCGGCTGCGCGCGTTCCACGCCGAGCATGGCGACGTGATCCTGAAACCGCTCGACGGAATGGGCGGCATGGGCGTGTTCCGCGTGAAGCCGGACGGCATGAACCTCGGTTCGATCGTCGAGATGCTGAGCCACGACGGCACGCGCTCGGTGATGGCGCAGAAGTTCATCCCCGAGATCAAGGCCGGCGACAAGCGCATCCTGCTGATCGGCGGCGAGCCGGTGCCGTATTCGCTCGCGCGGATTCCGCAGGGCAGCGAGGTGCGCGGCAATCTCGCCGCGGGCGGGCTCGGCGTCGCGCAGCCGTTGACGGCCCACGATCGCGAGATCGCCGCGACGCTCGGGCCCGTGCTTGCGTCGCGCGGGCTGCTGCTGGTCGGCCTCGACGCGATCGGCGACTGGCTGACCGAGGTGAACGTCACGAGCCCGACGTGCTTTCGCGAGATCATGGAGCAGACGGGCTTCGACGTCGCCGCGATGTTCATTGACGCGCTGGAGCGCGCGGCCGCGTAGGCCGCCTCCCGCGCAACCCCGGCGGCGGCCGCGCAGGTCCCCCGTCGCCGGAGCAGCTTGACCGGCCTGCTACAATGCCCGCTTGCCCGGTGCCGTGATCGGCGCACCGAAGGCCCGGCGGTCGGGCCGACACTGTTGCAAGGCTGAACATGAAACGTTCCCCATACTCGCTACGCTCATTGCCCCGCCGCGGGGTATCGGCCCGCCACGGGCGGCCGGGAGCGATCTGACATGGCCGGGATTCTGATCATCGCGCACGCTCCGCTCGCCACCGCGCTGCGGGACTGCATCGCGCACATCTACGGCGGCGTGCCCGCCCGCATCGGCTGCATCGACGTGACCGCGGACAGCGATCCGACCCAGGTGATGGCGTTTGCGCACGCGGAACTCGCACGGCTGCGGGAAGACAACGGCGTGGTCGTGCTGACCGACATGTACGGCGCGACGCCCGCGAACATCGCGGGCCAGCTCGCGAAGCTCGACAACGTGCGCGTGCTGGCGGGCGTGAACCTGCCGATGCTCGTGCGGGCCGTCTGCTACCGCACCGTGCCGCTCGACAAGCTGGTCGACAAGGCGCTGTCCGGCGGCGCGAAGGGCGTCCACGAGGTGTCGTCCGGCACGCCGCCGCCGCCGACGGAAACCGGCTGCGGCCAGTGCGCGCCGATTCCGCCCGAACCGCAGCCGCGCACCGAATCGCACTGAGCGTCCGTTTTCCGTTTTAGACCGACCCGCCGGCGCGCGCCGCCGGTGGTCCCGACCGACCCGACCGAGAATCATGCTTCAACAAGAAACCACCATCGTCAATAAATTGGGGCTCCATGCGCGCGCATCGGCCAAGCTTACGCAACTGGCCGGCAACTTCCAGTCGGAAGTCTGGATGACACGCAACGGGCGCAAGATCAATGCGAAGAGCATCATGGGCGTGATGATGCTGGCGGCCGGCATCGGCAGCACCGTGACGATCGAGACCGAAGGGCCCGACGAGCGGGAAGCGATGGACGCACTGCTGAAGCTGATCGCCGACAAGTTCGGCGAAGGCCAGTGAGCGCTGCGCGGAATCATTGCCGTTTCCAGTCAGAATGCCGCGGATGTCGCGGCATTTTTTTCGTCGGAAGCATTGATGCGGAAAGCGCAATGCTGCGCTGCATGCAGTCAGTAGGGAGTCGCGGAATTTATAATCGCTAACCGGGGTCATAAGCGCATCGCAGCAGTGTGCCGCGGCTTTACTTGTCCAGAGGAGGTGCGCGTGTCCTTCACGCTGCAAGGCATTCCCGTCTCACGAGGTATCGCGATCGGGCGAGCGTATCTGATCGCGCCGGCGGCGCTCGACGTCGCCCATTACCTGATCGAGACCAACCAGACCGACGCCGAGGTCGAGCGATTCCGCACGGCGCTCGACGTCGTGCGTCGCGAGCTCGAAGCGCTGCGCGCCGACCTGAGCGTCGACACGCCGAGCGAAGTCGGCGCATTCATCGACGTCCACACGATGATCCTGAGCGACGAGATGCTCGTGCAGGAAACCATCGACCTGATCCGCACGCGCCGCTACAACGTCGAATGGGCGCTGACCGAGCAGCTCGAACTGCTCACGCGCCATTTCGACGACATCGAGGACGAATACCTGCGCGAGCGCAAGGCCGACATCGAGCAGGTGGTCGAGCGCGTGCTGAAGGCGCTCGCCGGTGCGCCGTCCGCGTCGCAAGCGCTCGGCCGCGCGGCCAGGAACGGCACGAGCGAGATGATCGTCGTCGCGCACGACATCGCGCCGGCCGACATGATGCAGTTCAAGACGCAGTCGTTCCAGGCGTTCGTCACCGATCTCGGCGGGCGCACGTCGCACACGGCGATCGTCGCGCGCAGCCTCGGCATTCCGGCCGCGGTCGGCGTGCAGCATGCGAGCGCGCTGATTCGCCAGGACGACCTGATCATCGTCGACGGCGACCAGGGCATCGTGATCGTCGATCCGGCGCCGATCGTCCTCGAGGAGTATTCGTACCGCCAGTCCGAGAAGCTGCTGGAGCAACGCAAGCTGCAGCGCCTGAAGTTCTCGCCGACGCAAACGCTGTGCGGCACGAAGATCGACCTGTACGCGAACATCGAGCTGCCCGACGACGCGAAGGCGGCCGTCGAGGCCGGCGCGGTCGGCGTCGGCCTGTTCCGCTCCGAGTTCCTGTTCATGCATCAGAAGGAGATGCCCGAAGAGGAGGAGCAGTTCGCCGCGTACAAGCGCGCCGTCGAGTGGATGAAGGGCATGCCGGTGACGATCCGCACGATCGACGTCGGCGCGGACAAGCCGCTCGAGGCGCTCGACGAAGGCTACGAAACGGCGCCGAACCCGGCGCTCGGCCTGCGCGCGATCCGCTGGAGCCTGTCCGAGCCGCAGATGTTCCTCACGCAGTTGCGCGCGATCCTGCGCGCGTCCGCGTTCGGCCAGGTGAAGATCCTGATCCCGATGCTCGCGCACGCGCAGGAGATCGACCAGACGCTCGACCTGATCCGCGAGGCGAAGCGCCAGCTCGACGACGCGGGGCTCGCATACGATCCGAACGTGCGCCTCGGCGCGATGATCGAGATTCCGGCCGCGGCGATCGCGCTGCCGCTGTTCCTGAAGCGCTTCGATTTCTTGTCGATCGGCACGAACGACCTGATCCAGTACACGCTCGCGATCGATCGCGCCGACAACGCGGTCGCGCACCTGTACGACCCGCTGCATCCGGCCGTGCTGCATCTGATCGCGTACACGCTGCGCGAAGCGAAGCGCGCGGGCGTGTCGGTGTCGGTGTGCGGGGAGATGGCGGGCGACCCGGCGCTCACGCGCCTGTTGCTCGGAATGGGGCTCACCGAGTTCTCGATGCACCCGAGCCAGTTGCTCGTCGTCAAGCAGGAAATCCTGCGCGCGCATTTGAAGGCGCTCGAAAAGCCGACGGCCGACGTGCTGGCCGCGTTCGAGCCGGAAGAGGTGCAGGCGGCGCTGCAGCGGCTGTCGGTCGCCGAGCCGCGGGCGGATGCGGCCGCTTAGGCGGTTTCGGCGCCGCTAATTATAGCGAAGCGTCACGCATGCGCGGCCCCGCGCATGCCCGTCGCGCGTCAGTGCCGGCCCCCGCACACGGGGCAGTCGGCCTGGCGCGCGATTTTCATCGTCGTCCATTCCATCCGCAGCGAATCGAGCATCATCAGCCGCCCGTTCAGCGTCTTGCCGATGCCGCCGATCACGCGCAGCGCCTCGGCCGCCTGCATCGCGCCGATGATCCCGACGGTCGGCGCGAACACGCCCATCGTCGCGCACGCGACTTCCTCGAACGGCTGGTCTTCCGGAAACACGCACGCATAGCAGGGCGCGGCCGCGTCGCGGAAGTCGAACGTGCTGATCTGGCCATCGAAGCGCAGCGCGGCGCCCGACACGAGCGGCACGCCGTGCGCGACGCACGCGCGGTTGATCGCGTGCCGCGTCGCGAAGTTGTCGGTGCAGTCGAGCACGACGCTTGCGTGCGGCACGTGCGTGTCGAGCCACGCATCGTCGACGCGCGCCGCGACCGCGTTCACCGTCACCTCGGGGTTCAGTTGCGCGAGCGCGTCGCGCCCCGATTCGACCTTGCTGCGGCCGACCGATGCCGTCACATGCAGGATCTGCCGCTGCAGGTTCGTGAGGTCGACCGTATCGGCGTCGACGAGCGTGAGCGTGCCGACCCCCGATGCCGCGAGATACATCGCGGCCGGCGAGCCGAGGCCGCCCGCGCCGACGACGATCGCATGCGCGTCGAGAAAGCGCTGCTGCGCCTCGATGCCGATCTCGTCGACGAGGATGTGGCGGGAGTAGCGAAGGAGTTGATCGTCGTTCATGGGCAATCGTGAGCGAGGCGGACGTTCGTTATTTTAGGCGCGCATGAAAAACGGGCCATCGCGGTCTTCCCGCGATGGCCCGTTGGATGCCGGCCGGCGCTTACTTCGGCGCGGATGCCGGCTTCGGTGCGGAAGCCGGCTTCGCGGCGCTTGCGCCCGATGCCTTCGCAGCCGCGGCGGCCTTGCCGGCCGGGCTCTTCGTCACGCTCTCGGCGATCAGCGACTTCGATTCCTGGACCGGCTTGCCTTCGAGCTTGTTGAGCGCCTGCTGCATCATGAAGTCGTCGGCGCTGCCGAACTCGATCGGCTTGCGATCGCGATCCTTCTGGCGTTGCTCCGGCGTCTTCTTGTCGTTCTGCTCTTCGAGGACGCGCAGCTGATCCATCCGGCGCTGATCGCGCTCTTCCTGTTCCTTCTTCTCGTTCGGATCCTGCGTGTTCGCGAGGTGGTTCGAATAGTCGACCTCACGCGTCACGAGCACGTCGTCGGGATCGCCGTCCGCGTACTGATCGACCGGGATGTCGGGCGTGATGCCCTTGTTCTGGATCGAACGGCCGCTCGGCGTGTAGTAGTACGCGGTGGTCAGGCGCAGCGCGGTGTCGGCCGTCATCGGGCGGACCGTCTGCACCGAACCCTTGCCGAACGTCGTCTTGCCCATGATCTGCGCGCGCTTCGAATCCTGCAGCGCACCGGCGACGATTTCCGACGCGGACGCCGAATACGCGTTCGTCAGCACGATCATCGGCACGGTCTTGAAGATCGGCGGCAGATTCTTCAGCGGATCGCCGTCGAAGGACGGCAGGCGATAGTTGTCGTACGTATCGCGGTAGACCTGCTTCGAATCGGGAATCTGGCCGTTGGTGGACACGACGACGGAGTCGGGCGGCAGGAACGCGCCGGCCACGCCGACCGCGCTCTGCAACAGGCCGCCGCCGTTGTTGCGCAGGTCGACGATCAGGCCCTTCAGGTTCGGCTGCTGGCGCGCGATGTCCTGCAGCTTCTGCGCGAGATCCGGCGTCGTGCGCTCCTGGAAGCTCGTGATGCGGATGTACGCGTAGCCCGGGTCGAGCATCTTCAGCTTCACGCTCTGGACCTTGATGATCGCGCGCGTGACCGTGACCGGGAACGTGCGGTCGTCGCTCTTGCGGAAGATCGTCAGCGTGACCTTGGTACCCGGCTCGCCGCGCATCTGCTTCACGGCCTTGTCGAGCGTCATGCCGCGCACCGGCTTGTCGTTGATGCGCGTGATCAGGTCGCCCGGACGGATGCCGGCGCGGAACGCGGGGGTGTCCTCGATCGGCGAGATCACCTTGACGAGGCCGTCTTCCTGCGAGATCTCGATGCCGAGGCCCGCGAAGCGGCCCTTCGTCTGCTCCTGCAGCTCGTCATAGTCGGTCTTGTCGAGGAACGACGAGTGCGGATCGAGGCTCGACACCATGCCCTTGATCGCGGCCGTCAGCAGCTTCTTGTCGTCGACCGGTTCAACGTACTCGCGCTTGATCTGCCCGAATACTTCCGCGAACAGGCGGAGCTGGTCGAGGGGAAGCGGCGCCGTGGCGGTCTGCTCGGCCGATGCGGAAACCTGCAGCGTGGCGAACACGCCCGTGGCGAGGCCCGCGGCAATCAGGCCGATGTTCTTCAAATTCATTCGCATAGAGAGTCTGGTGCGGTCGGGAAGCGCGTGGCGGTAGCGGGGATGTAGCGGACAAGTATAACTGTTCGTCCGATAACTCAGTGGAACGGCGCGAAAAGCGTCGAAAAGGCCGCAAAGGGCCCGGCGGGCCGCCGCCGGGCGCGCTGCGGGGTTCGAAAGCGCATTCGACCGCGGCAGGGCCGCGAAGGTTCGCGCGGCGTGCGGACCGGCGTCGACGGCGAGGCCGGGGCCCTGCACGCCGCGCCGGAACGCGGCCTGCCCGCCGCGCCGGGCGTCAGCCCGCCTTGCCCTGCTTCGCGACGGCGGCCTGCGCCTGCGCGATCGCTTCCTGGTCGCCGAGGTAATAGTGCTTGATCGGCTTCAGGTTCTCGTCGAGTTCGTAGACAAGCGGCACGCCGTTCGGGATGTTCAGGCCGACGATGTCGCTGTCCGAGATGCCGTCGAGGTACTTGATCAGCGCGCGCAGCGAGTTGCCGTGCGCGGCGATCAGCACCTGCTTGCCGGCGCGCACCGCCGGCGCGATCGACTCGTTCCACAACGGCAGCACGCGCGCGACCGTGTCCTTCAGGCACTCGGTGAGCGGCAGCTGCTCGCGCGGCACCTTCGCATAGCGCGGGTCGTTGAATGGCGCGCGCTCGTCGGTCGGCTCGAGCGCGGGCGGCGGCGTGTCGTAGCTGCGGCGCCACACGAGCACCTGCTCGTCGCCGAACTTCGCGGCCGTTTCCGCCTTGTTCAGGCCCGACAGCGCGCCGTAGTGGCGCTCGTTCAGGCGCCACGAGTGGACGACCGGCAGGTACATCAGGTCCATCTTGTCCTGCACGTGCCACAGCGTGCGGATCGCACGCTTGAGCACCGACGTGTACGCGATGTCGAACGTGTAGCCGGCCTCCCTGAGCAATTCGCCGGCCTGGTAGGCCTCGTTGCGACCCTGTTCGGTCAGGTCGACGTCGACCCAGCCGGTGAAGCGGTTTTCCTTGTTCCACGTCGATTCGCCGTGGCGGATGAGAACGAGTTTGTACATGGATCTTGCGGTCGGTAGTGAAGGGAAGCGGGGCGCGTCGCGCGGCACCCTGACCGGGCCCGCCATCGCGCAAGGCGGTTATTTTATAATGGCAGGATTGTCCTCATCCGATTTCTCTTCTTCCGGCGGAATTCCGTGACGTTCTTTACCAATTACACCAACCTGGCCCTTATCGCGATCCTGGTGGTTTCCGGCGGCCTGCTCGCATGGCCCGCACTCCGCCGCGGCCGCGGCGGCCTGTCTGCCGCGGAGGCCACGCAACTCATCAACCGTCGCAACGCGGTCGTGATCGACGTGCGCGCCGCCTCCGATTTCGCCGCCGGCCACCTGCCGTCGGCGCGTCAGGTCGCGGCGGGCGAGATCGGCGCGAAAATTGCGCAGGTCGCGAAGAACAAGAGCACCCCGGTGCTGCTCGTCTGCCAGAACGGCCAGCAGTCGCAGAAGGCGGCGCGCGAGGTCGAGGCGGCGGGTTACGCCGAGGTGCACGTGCTCGAAGGCGGCGTGGCCGCCTGGCAGCAGGCCGGGATGCCGGTCGTCAAACAAGGAGTGGCGAAGTGAACAAGGTTTTGATGTACAGCACACAGGTGTGTCCGTATTGCATGCAGGCCGAGCGCCTGCTGAAGCTGCGCGGTGTCGAGCAGATCGAGAAGGTGCTGATCGACCGCGATCCGGCCCGCCGCGAGGAAATGATGACGCGCACGGGGCGCCGCACGGTGCCGCAGATCTATATCGGCGACACGCACGTGGGCGGCTACGACGATCTGTCGAAGCTCGACCGCGAAGGCGGCCTCGTGCCGCTTCTGCAAGCGGCCTGATTAGGGCAGAATGGCCGCCGGCCGCGCCGCGGCTTGGGCGCGCAGGATTCATCCGTGGCGGCCGGCGAACAGCCGGGCCGCCCCGTCACCACTTTTAGGGAAACACCATGTCCGACGTCGAAAACCAACCGTTCTTCAACATCCAGCGCGTCTACCTGAAGGATATGTCGCTCGAGCAGCCGAATTCGCCGGCGATCTTCCTCGAGCAGGACATGCCGTCGGTTGAAGTCGAAGTCGACGTCAAGGCTGACCGCCTCGCGGAAAGCGTGTTCGAAGTCGTCGTGTCGGGTACCGTCACCGCGAAGGTGAAGGACAAGGTCGCGTTCCTGATCGAAGCGAAGCAGGCCGGCATTTTCGACATTCGCAACATTCCGGACGAACAACTCGACCCGCTCGTCGGCATCGCATGCCCGACGATCCTGTTCCCGTACCTGCGCTCGAACATCGCCGACGCGATCACGCGCGCCGGCTTCCCGCCGATCCACCTGGCGGAAATCAACTTCCAGGCGCTGTACGAGCAGCGTCTCGCGCAGCTTCAGCAGCAGGCCGGCGGCGCAGCAGCGCCGAACGGCGCGCCGAATGGCACGACGCTGAACTGACGCTTCGCTCGGACCGGTGCTGGGTATGAAAGTAGCCGTTCTCGGCGCCGGTGCCTGGGGCACCGCGCTCGCGGGCCATCTGGCCGCGCGGCACGATACGCTTCTGTGGGCGCGCGATGCCGCGCTCATCGCCGGGCTGCAGGCCCGGCACGAAAATTCCCGCTATCTGGACGGCATCGCGCTGCCTGACGCGCTGCGCTACGACGCCGATCTCGGCGCCGCGCTCGCGCATGGCGCCGCGGACGACGCGCTGTGCGTGATCGCCGCGCCGGTGGCCGGGCTGCGCACGCTGTGTCGCGCGATGCGCGACGCAGGCTGCGTGCCGGCGCACATCGTCTGGGTCTGCAAGGGCTTCGACGCCGACACGCATCTGCTGCCGCATCAGGTGATCGCGGCCGAGCTGCCCGAACAACGGAGCAACGGCGTGCTGTCGGGCCCGAGTTTCGCGCGCGAGGTCGGGCAGTCGCTGCCCGTCGCGTTGACGGTGGCGAGCACGTCGGCCGAATGCCGCGAGCGCACGCTCGCCGCGTTCCATCACGGCGCGATGCGGATCTATACGGGCGACGACGTGGTCGGCGTCGAGGTCGGCGGCGCGGTGAAGAACGTGCTGGCGATCGCGACCGGCATTTCCGACGGTCTCGGCCTCGGGCTGAACGCGCGCGCCGCGCTGATCACGCGCGGCCTCGCCGAAATGTCGCGGCTCGGCGTGGCGCTCGGCGGCCGCGCGGAAACCTTCACGGGCCTCACGGGCCTCGGCGACCTGATCCTCACCGCGACGGGCGACCTGTCGCGCAACCGCACGGTCGGCCTGCAACTGGCGGCCGGCTGCACGCTGAACGACATCCTCGGCGCGCTCGGCCACGTGGCCGAAGGCGTGCGCTGCGCGCAGGCCGTGCTGGCGCTCGCACGCGCGCAGTCGATCGAAATGCCGATCACGGAAGCCGTGTGCGGCGTGCTGTTCGACGGCATCGCGCCGCGCGACGCGGTCAGCGGCCTGCTGCGCCGCGACGCGCGCGCGGAGTAGCACGGGCGGGCATCGCCCGGCACGGTCGCGCCGGGCGCGCGGCGCCAAAGCGAGCTACGCTTGAAGCGTCTCCGGCGTTCCGCGAGGTCGTCATGCTGCAGATCCATTCCACCACGCTCGATGCGCAGGTCGTCGACATCACGACGCTCGACGTCGATGCGATCGTCAACGCCGCGAACGGCTCGCTGCTCGGCGGGGGCGGCGTCGACGGCGCGATTCATCGCGCGGCCGGCCCCGGGCTGCTCGCCGAGTGCCGCACGCTCGGCGGCTGCGACACCGGCGACGCGAAGCTCACGCGCGGCCACCGGTTGCCGGCGCGCTACGTGATTCATGCGGTCGGCCCCGTGTGGTACGGCGGCGCGCGCGGCGAGGCCGAGCTGCTTGCGTCGTGCTACCGGCGCGCGATCGAGCTGGCCGAAGAAGTCGCCGCGACGTCGATCGCGTTTCCGGCGATCAGTTGCGGGATCTACCGTTATCCGGCTGAAGCCGCCGTCGACATCGCGGTCGGTACCGTCGCCGAGATGCTCGCGCAGGCGCCGAACCTTGCCCGCGTCGTGTTCGCTTGCTTTTCCCCCGACATCTACGACCTGTACCGCGCGCGGCTCGCGCGAACCTGACGCGTTCGGCGCCGCGGGTCGTATCCGGCGAGCGCGTCAGGCGCCACCTTCGAAGCCGGCCTGACGCCACGCCTCGAACACCACCACCGCGACCGTGTTCGACAGGTTCAGGCTGCGGTTGTCCGGCCGCATCGGCAGGCGCACGCGCTGTTCGTTCGGAAAACGTTCGAGCAGCTCGGCGGGCAGGCCGCGCGTTTCGGAGCCGAACACGAACCAGTCGCCGGGCAGGAACGCACGATCGTGGAAGCGGCCCGAGCCGCGCGTCGTGAACGCGAACATCCGCGCGGGGTCGGGCGCTTCGGCGGCGACGAACGCGTCCCAGTCGCGGTGCACGCGCATCTGCGCATACTCGTGATAGTCGAGGCCGGCGCGGCGCATCCGCGCGTCGTCGAGCGGGAAGCCGAGCGGCTCGATCAGGTGCAGGCGCGCACCGGTGTTCGCGCACAGACGGATCACGTTGCCGGTGTTCGGCGGAATTTCGGGGGCGACGAGAACGACGTTGAACATGTTTCGGTTTGGCTGGGGCGGCCGGAGCGGCGCAAAGGCGCGCGTGCATCCGGCCGGCCGGTTCGTGACGGCCGCACGCCGGCGGCCGGCCTCTCTATCTAATTAATCCCTGGCGGTGCGCAGCGCAACCAGATTCGTCACGCGCGCGGCGCCCGCCGCCTTCAGCGCCTGCGCGGCCGCCGCGAGCGTCGCGCCGGACGTCATCACGTCGTCGACGAGCGCGACGTGGCGCCCGGCGACGCCGCCTGCCACCGCGAAAGCCGCCATCACGTTGTCGCGTCGTGCGTGCCGGTCGAGCCGCGACTGCGGCGCGGTATCGGCGACGCGCGCGAGCAACGCTGCCTCCGCTTGCACGCCGAGCCGGCGCGCGAGCGGACGCGCGATCGCCCACGCCTGGTTGTAGCCGCGAGCGACGAGCCGCCGGTGCGACAGCGGCACCGGCGCGACGAGGTCGAAGTCGCGCGCGCCACGCGTATCGTCGACTAGCCGTGCGAGCCGGGCCGCGAATTCGCCGCCGAGCGCGAGCCGTGCATGAAACTTCAGGCCGCGCGCGAGCCCGTCGAGCGGCGCGCGGTAATCGGCGAGCGCGAGCGTCGCATCGAATGGCGGCGGCGCGGTGCGGCACGCGTCGCACCGGTACGCGGCCGCGCGGCCGGCGCCGATGCGACCGCCGCCGGGCGATCGCGCCTGCCCGACGCCGAGCGGCAACGCGCAGACGTCGCAGCGCAGCCGCGCTTCATTCCAGTACGCGGCATCGCAGGCGCCGCAAATCACGACATGTGACAAATTGCCGCATAGCGCGCACCGATTCGGCAACGCGATCGCGGCAACGCGCGCGACCCGTATTCTGACCTGCGACAAAACGACGCGCATCGTGCGCTCGGCGGAACCACGGACCATCGCAACACTCCTGGCACGCCGCCTCGATGAAGCTTGCGAGGCGAGCGAGTATACTTCGGGCTCTTCGCCAGTGTGCCCGACATGTCCCCAGCTTCGACTTCAACCGGCCGTCCGGCCAATGACACCCGGCGCCTGCGGCGGATCTTCGACCGCCGTGCCGCCACGTTCGACGCGGTTGCGTTCCTGCCGCGCGAGATCGCGCAGCGGATGAACGAGCGTCTCGAATACATCAAGGTGAGCCCCGCGGCCGTGCTGGATGCGGGCTGCGGCCCGGGCGACGATCTCCCGGCGCTGCGCGCGCGCTTTCCGGAAGCGCCGGTGTTCGGCGTGGACCTGTCCGGCGCGATGCTCGCGCGGGCCGGTCAGCGCGAAGTCGAGCAGACCACCTGGCGCCGCTGGCTGCCGGCATCGCTCGGCCGGGCGCTGGGCCAGCGCGGCCCGCGCGTCGCGCAGGCCGACTTCGCCGCGCTGCCGTTTCCCGGCGGCGCGTTCGACCTGATCTGGTCGAATCTCGCACTCCACTGGCATTCGCGTCCCGACGCCGTGCTGCCCGAATGGCAGCGCGTGCTGCGCGTGAACGGGCTGCTGATGTTCAGCACGCTCGGCCCCGACACGCTGCGCGAGCTGCGCGCGGCCTGCGCGGATGCCGAAGCGGCGCTCGGCATTGCGCCGCCCACCGCGCGCGTGATCGATTTCGTCGATATGCACGACCTCGGCGACATGCTCGTCGAGAGCGGCTTCGAGATTCCCGTGATGGACCAGGAAGTGCTGACCGTCACCTACAAATCCGCTGATTCCCTGCTGGCCGACGTGCGCCGCTGGGGCGCCTACCCGTTCGAGCGCATGGCGCCCCAGCACGCGACGCGGCGCTTTCGCGCGGCGCTCGGCGACGCGCTGGACGCGCGCCGGCGCGAGGACGGCACGATCCCGCTGACCTTCGAGGTGATCTACGGCCACGCGTGGAAGGCCGTGCCGCGCACGACCGCGGAAGGGCACGGGATCGTGCGCATCGAGGATATCGGCAAGGGGCGTCCGAAGAATCGGTAAAGCGGTAAAGAGGGGTTTTGTTATGTCCGAAATTAGCGGCGCAAAGCGGGGTCGAATTAGCGCCCAAAACGGCCGGAAAGCTTGTCGCGCTTGGCTTGGCGGGCGATAGGCGCTTGCTTGTGGATGCCATTGAACCCGCCTATAATGCGTCAGCTTGTCGTCCCGGGGTCCCCGCAATACGGGGCGACGAGTCCGATGCAGGCATGCATCGCATGCCATTCGCGTGAGGCGGCGATGGGAGCAGCGAGGGTTTTGGCGGAGACGGCGGACAGCGAACCGGTCCTCGAAGACTGGCTCATGAAACGCAACTGTTCGGTGTCGCCACGCCAGTTCGTGCTGTTTTACGCGTCGCTCGCGGGCTTCTCGCTGGCGATCGCGGCGTTGCTGATGTGGAGAGGGGTCTGGCTCGTCATGCCCTTCACCGGCATCGAGTTGCTGGCGGTGGGTGTCGCATTTGCGATCTATGCTCGCCATGCGGTCGATTACGAGCGCATCAGGCTGTTTCCGCACCGGCTCGTGATCGAGCGGATGGATGCGGAGCGGCTCACGCAGATCGAATTCAACCCGCGCTGGGTGCGGGTCGAGCCGGGTGCGACGCCACGCGATCCGATTCGGCTGGTATCGCGCGGGCAGACCGTCGTAATCGGGCAGCATCTCGCGCAGTACAAGCGTGCGCAGTTCGCCGACGAACTGCGCGTGTCGCTCAGGCGCTGCGGCTGACGAGGCGCAGTCATCGGCCGGAACAGGCCGGCGGCTTGCGACGGGGGAGGGTTTGAATGGAAATTTTGGGTAAGGATGCTATGAAAACAATCAAGCGAGCCCTCGCGGGCGTGCTGGCATGCAGCGGATTGCTCTTTGCCGGTGCGGCCCTGGCGGTCGGTGATAGCCCGGGCGGCCCCCGTGTCAACGAGATCAACTTTCAGCCGCCGGTCACGAAAATCGCCGAGGAGCTCTACGATCTCCACACGATGATGCTGATCCTGTGTACGGTGATCTTCGTCGGCGTGTTCGGCGTGATGTTCTATTCGATCTTCGCGCACCGCAAATCCAAGGGCCACAAGGCCGCCAATTTCCATGAAAGCACGACCGTCGAGATCATCTGGACGATCGTGCCGTTCGTCATCGTCGTGCTGATGGCGCTGCCGGCGACGAAGGCCGTCGTCGCGATGAAGGACACGACGAACGCCGATCTCACGATCAAGGTCACCGGCTACCAGTGGAAGTGGGGCTACGACTACGTGAAGGGCCCGGGCGAGGGCATCGGTTTCCTGTCGACGCTGACCACCCCGCGCGACGAAGTGATGGGCAAGAAGCCGATCACCGACACCTATCTGCAGGAAGTCGACAATCCGCTCGTCGTGCCGGTCAACAAGAAGATCCGCATCATCACGACCGCGAACGACGTCGTCCACTCGTGGTACGTGCCCGCGTTCGGCGTGAAGCAGGATGCGATCCCCGGCTTCGTGCGCGACACGTGGTTCAAGGCCGACAAGGTCGGAACGTTCCGCGGGTTCTGTACCGAGCTGTGCGGCAAGGAACACGCGTACATGCCGGTCGTCGTCGAAGTCCTGTCGGACGACGACTACGCGAAGTGGGTCACGGCGCAGAAGGCGAAGCTCGCCAGCGCAGCGGTCGATCCGAACAAGGTCTACACGATGGCCGAACTCGTCGCGCACGGCGAGGAAGTCTACAAGGCGAATTGCGCGGCCTGCCACCAGGTGAACGGCAAGGGCCTCGGCGCGTTCCCGGCGATGGACGGCAGCCCGATCGCGAACGGCCCGATCGCGGCTCACGTCGAGCGCGTGCTGCACGGCAAGGGCGCGATGCCGTCGTGGGCGTCGCTGTCGGACCTCGACATCGCCTCGGTCGTCACGTACGAACGCAACTCGTGGGGCAACCACAAGAACGACCTGCTGCAGCCGAAGCAAGTGGCTGACGCGCGCAACGGCAAGATGCCGGAAGACGCGGCGGGCGCGGCAACGGCCGCGGCGCCGGCGGAAGCGGCTTCGGCACCGGCGCAAGCCGCGTCGGGTGCCGAGCAGTCGGCGGCGGCATCGGCGGCGGCATCGGCCGCGCTGTCGACGATCTACTTCGAGACGGGCAAGAGCGTGCTGCCGGCCGACGCGAAGGCGGCGATCGCCGCCGCGGCCGACTATGCGAAGGCGCATCCGGACGCGAAGCTCGCGCTGTCGGGTTTCACCGACAAGTCGGGCTCGGCCGACGCGAACGCCGAACTGGCGAAGCATCGGGCTCAGGCCGTGCGCGATGCGCTGAAGACAGCAGGCGTGGCGGAAGACCACATTATTCTCAAAAAGCCGGAAACGATCACGGGCGGGGCTGACGCGAAGGAAGCCCGGCGTGTCGAGATCGGCCCGGCGGCTTGACGTGTCGCTGAGTTAGTCGACGTATTCGCATTAGGAGATTCTCATGTCTAGCATCGGGCACGACGTAGCCGCGGACCACGCGCACGACGACCACGCGCACGGAGCCCCGCACGGCTGGCGTCGCTGGCTGTTCGCCACCAACCACAAGGACATCGGTACGCTGTACCTGCTGTTCTCGTTCATCATGTTCCTGTCGGGCGGCGTGATGGCGCTCGGCATCCGTGCCGAGCTGTTCGAGCCGGGCCTGCAGATCATGCGTCCGGAGTTCTTCAACGAACTCACGACGATGCATGGCCTGATCATGGTGTTCGGCGCGATCATGCCGGCCTTCGTCGGCTTCGCGAACTGGATGATTCCGCTGCAGATCGGCGCATCCGACATGGCGTTCGCGCGGATGAACAACTTCAGCTTCTGGCTGCTGCCGGTCGCGGCCGTGCTGCTGGTCGGTTCGTTCTTCGCGCCGGGCGGCGCGACGGCGGCCGGCTGGACGCTGTACGCACCGCTGTCGACGCAGATGGGCCCGGGCATGGACTTCGCGATCTTCGCGGTCCACATCATGGGCGCGTCGTCGATCATGGGCGGGATCAACATCGTCGTGACGATCCTGAACATGCGCGCGCCGGGCATGACGCTGATGAAGATGCCGATGTTCGCGTGGACGTGGCTGATCACCGCCTACCTGCTGATCGCCGTGATGCCGGTCCTGGCAGGCGCGATCACGATGGTGCTGTTCGACCGCCACTTCGGCACGTCGTTCTTCAACGCGGCAGGCGGCGGCGACCCGGTGATGTACCAGCACATCTTCTGGTTCTTCGGCCACCCCGAGGTGTACATCATGATTCTGCCGGCGTTCGGGATCGTGTCGCAGGTGATCCCGGCGTTCGCGCGCAAGACGCTGTTCGGTTATAGCTCGATGGTGTACGCGACGGCATCGATCGCGATCCTGTCGTTCATGGTCTGGGCGCACCACATGTTCGCCACGGGCATGCCGGTCACCGGCCAGCTGTTCTTCATGTACGCGACGATGCTGATCGCGGTGCCGACGGGCGTGAAGGTGTTCAACTGGCTCGCGACGATGTGGCGCGGCTCGATGACGTTCGAAACGCCGATGCTGTTCGCGATCGGCTTCTTGTTCGTGTTCACGTTCGGCGGCCTGACGGGCCTGATGCTCGCGATGGCGCCGCTCGACATCCAGTATCACGGCACCTACTTCGTGGTCGCGCACTTCCACTACGTGCTGGTGGCCGGCTCGTTGTTCGCGCTGTTCTCGGGCTGGTACTACTGGGCGCCGAAGTGGACGGGCTGGATGTACAACGAGACGCGCGGCAAGATCCACTTCTGGGCGTCGATGATCTTCTTCAACCTGACGTTCTTCCCGATGCACTTCGTCGGTCTCGCGGGCATGCCGCGCCGCTATGCGGACTACCCGGCGCAGTTCACGGACTTCAACCAGGTGGCGACGATCGGCGCATTCGGCTTCGGCCTCGCGCAGGTGTACTTCCTGTTCGCGGTCGCGCTGCCGGCCTACCGCGGCGGCGGCGAGCTGGAAAAGGCGTCGGACAAGCCGTGGGATGGCGCGACGGGCCTCGAGTGGACGGTGCCGAGCCCGGCTCCCTTCCACACGTTCGAGCAACCGCCGCACGTCGAGTAAGTTTCACCCGGCGTTCCGCCGCTGCCTGCCCCGCAGGCAGGCGCGGCGGGCGCCGAATCGATGGATCAGCGAAGTTTCAGCGAAGTTGCAGATGACCCGGAATCCACAAGAAAGACGAACGCCCGAGCAGATCCGCGCGGGCAACAAGCGGCTCGGCCTCACCCTGCTCGTCATCGCCGCCGTTTTTTTTGTGGGTGTCGTGATCAAGCAGTGGTGGCTGTCCACCCACTGATGCAGTAATTGACGCAGTAGCGAGGAAGTCGTCGTATGTCGAAGCCGGAAGAGGGCGCCGTGGATCGTGCGTTCAATCGTTCGATGCTGGTGAAGCTCTTCGTCGTGGCCGGGCTGATGTTCGGTTTCGGCTTCGCGCTGATCCCGATGTATCGGGCGATCTGCCAGATCACCGGCATCAACAACCTGGTGCAGCGCGATGTCAGCGAGCGCGAGGTGAAGAATTCGCAGGTCGACTATGGCCGCACGGTGTCGGTCGAGTTCGATGCGAATGCACGCGGGCCGCTCGGGTTCAGGCCGGAGCACAACAGTCTCGACGTGCATCCGGGCGAACTGACGACGATCGTGTACGACGTGACGAACGGGCAGGGCCGGCCGGTCGTGGCGCAGGCGATTCCGAGCTATGCGCCGAAGCAGGCGACGGAGTTCTTCAAGAAGATCGAGTGCTTTTGCTTCACGCAGCAGACGCTGACCGCGAACGAATCGCGCAAGATGCCGGTGGTGTTCGTGATCGACCCGAAATTGCCGAAGGACGTGAAGACGATCACGCTGTCGTACACGTTCTTCGAACTGAATACGCCGGCCACGCCGGCACCGGCGCAGCGCAGTACGGCGGCGGCGCAGGGTGCGGCAAAGCCGGACGCATGACGATGGAGGCGGGGCGATGACGGAGGTCAAGCGGAGTGGAACGTTCGGTCAGGCACTGAGAGCGGTGCTGTGGTCGTTCTTCGGAGTGCGCAAGCGGCGCGACCTGGAGGCCGACGCGACGCAGCTCAATCCGTTGCACGTGCTGATCGTCGCGTTGATCGCGGCCGGCGTGTTCATCGGTGTGCTGATCCTGATCGTGCGTGCCGTCGTGGGCTGAGGCGCGCGGCTAGCGGCCCGCGGCCACGAAAGAATGCAGTGCGCGGCGCCACGGCGCGGCGTGCGGGAAAGCGCGGCGGCGGTCTCGCCGCGCAAGAAATAAAGCCGGAGCGGTTTCCGGTACACAAATTGGACTGAAGTGGAGAATCAAGCATGAGCGGTCAAAACCAGACCCCGTACTATTTCGTGCCGCATCCGTCGCAGCATCCGATCAGCGCGGCCATCGGCCTGCTGGTCATGCTCGGGTCGGTAGCGCTGTGGATCAACGGTCACGACTGGGCGCCGTTTACGGCGCTGCTCGGCCTGCTGTGGTTGCTCTTCACGCTGTATCACTGGTTCGGCGACGCAATCGCCGAATCGGAGGGCGGTCATTACGGCAAGAACGTCGACAAGTCGTACCGCTGGAGCATGAGCTGGTTCATCTTCTCGGAAGTCATGTTCTTCGGCGCGTTCTTCGGCGCGCTGTTCTATGCGCGCGAAATCGCGCTGCACCAGCTCGGCAGCCTCGACTACAAGCTGATCTGGCCGGACTTCTCCGCCGTGTGGCCGAACGAAGGCCCCGCCGCGCTCGCCGGTCACTTCAAGACGATGGGCCCGTGGCCGATCCCGACGCTGAACACCGCGTTCCTGCTGTCGTCGGGCGTGACGCTGACGATCTCGCACCACGCGCTGCGCGACGATCATCGCAAGAAGGCGATTGCCTGGCTGGCCGCGACGCTCGTGTTCGGGATCTGCTTCCTGTTCCTGCAGGGCTTCGAGTACTACCACGCGTACAACGAACTGAACCTGACGCTGAACTCGGGCGTGTACGGTTCGACGTTCTTCCTGCTGACCGGCTTCCACGGCTTCCACGTGTTCCTCGGCGGCACGATGCTCGCGGTGGTGCTGGTGCGGATGATTCGTGGTCACTTCAAGCCCGATCATCACTTCGCCTTCGAAGGCGCCGCGTGGTACTGGCACTTCGTCGACGTCGTCTGGCTCGGCCTGTACGTCGTCGTCTACTGGCTGTAAATGGAAAAACGGCCCGCGCAGCGATGCGCGGGTCGTTTTCATTGGTGGGTGGGCGCGGCGGCGAAGCCGCGGGCGCCACCACCCCGGCGCCGCCGCGACTCAGTCAGGCGGCGCTTTTGCTTGGTGGCGCGGCCGTGCGGCGAAATGTCACAGCGGTGACAGCCGCCGGCACGGCAACGCCATCAACGTCCGATCGGCAGGCCGGTCGAATGGATCCAGCCCATCCAGTTCGCGAACAGGATGAACAGGAACAGCGACACCGACAGCCCGACGCGGGTGGCGAGCGACCAGACCATGCGCTTCGTATGGCCGCGGTCGTGCATCATGAAGTAGAGCGCCGAGCCCATGCTGGCGATGATGAGGACGAAGGCGATGGGAACGAGTATGTGCATGACACGAACCGGACGACGGCAATTCGAAAGGGAGAGGATAATTATCGCACTTCGCTTTCGCGCATGTGCCGGGCGGGGCGCACGATGAAGATTCGCTGGCTGCCCGCGCTGCTGATTCTCGTCGTCGTCGCCGTCACGATCCGTCTCGGTTTCTGGCAACGCGACCGCGCGCACCAGAAGGAAGCGCTGCAGGCGAGCATCGCGCGCTACGAGCAGGCGGCGCCGATCGATATCGGCGCGCAGCCGGTTCCGCTCGCGTCGATCGAGTTTCATCGCGTGCGGGCAAAAGGCCGTTTCATGCCCGAGCAAGCGGTGTTCCTCGACAATCGGCCGTATAACGACCAGCCGGGTTTTTACGTCGTGATGCCGTTTAAACTCACGGGCGGCGGCGTCGTGCTCGTGAACCGCGGCTGGCTGCCGCGCAACGTCGCCGATCGCACAGCGATCGAGCCGTTCGCGACGCCGGCGGGCGACGTCGAGATCGTCGGCATCGCGCGCGCCGATGCGTCGCGCGCGTTCGAGCTCGGCGAAGGCGGGTCGGCCGCGCACCAGAAGATCCGGCAGAACCTCGACGTCGCCGCGTATGCGAAGGAAACCGGGCTGCCGTTGCAGCCGTTCGTGATCCAGCAGACGAGCGACGACGGCGACAAGCTCGTGCGCGACTGGCCGGCGGCGACGACCGGCGTCGAGCGCAATTACGGTTATATGTTTCAGTGGTGGGCGATGGCGGCGGCCGCGCTCGGCTTCGGCCTGTACGCCGCGCGGCGTGCGGCGAAGAAGTCGGCCGGCGCGTGAGCGTCATGCCAGGACGCGGCGCCGGCGCCGCGGGTTCGTTTCGAGAGGTCTGATTTGTCCATGCAATCTTCCCGTCAAGGTCCGGCCGCTGCGCCGGTGTCGCCCGCGGCCCGCAAGCGCGGCCGCTGGATGCTCGTGCTGCTGGGTCTCGTGTGCGCCGCACCGATGATCGCGTCGTACTTCACCTATTACGTGATCAAGCCGAAGGGCGGATCGACGAACTACGGCACGCTGATCGAGCCGCAGCGCCCGATCCCGGCGGATCTGCAGGTCACCGACGAAACCGGCAAGACGGTGCCGCTGTCGTCGCTGCGCGGTGTCTGGCTGTTCGTGATGACCGACCGCAGCGCGTGCGACGACGCCTGCGCGCAGAAGCTCTATTTCATGCGCCAGATCCGCGTCACGCAGGCGGGCGAGCGGCACCGGATCACGATGGTGTGGCTGCGCAGCGATGCGGGCGCGACGCCGCAAAAGGTGCTGGACGCGTATCCGGACACGCGCCGGCTCGTCGCCGATCCGGCCGCGGTGGCCGCGTGGCTGCCGGCCGATGCCGGCACGAAGGACAGCGACCACATCTACATGGTCGATCCGAACGGCAACCTGATGATGCGTTTCCCGAAAGACCCGAATCCCAGCAAGATCAAGTCGGACGTGACGAAGCTGCTGAAGTGGTCGAGCATCGGTTAAGGCGAGAGAACGAGGCACCATTCCGATGTCGTATCTACTGCAACTCGGCCTGATCGGCTTGTGCATCGCGCTGCTGCCGCTGTCGTACGTGTGGGTGAAGGCCGACGACGACAAGTTCCGCAAGCTCGTGTGGATCACCACGTTCCTGACCCTCGACCTCGTGATGTTCGGCGGGTTCACGCGGCTGACCGATTCCGGGCTCGGCTGCCCCGACTGGCCCGGCTGCTACGGCACGTCGTCGCCGTTCATCGCGCACGCGGCGATCACGGCCGCGCACCAGGCGATGCCGACCGGGCCGGTCAGCATGACGAAGGCGTGGATCGAGATGATCCACCGCTATTTCGCGATGGCGATCGGCGTGCTGATCATCGCGCAGGTGGTGATCGCGTGGGCCGCGCGGCTGCGCCGCCGCCCGCTGCACGTGTCGCCGTGGTGGCCGACGAGCCTGCTGCTGCTGATTCTCGTGCAGGGCGCGTTCGGCGCATGGACGGTCACGATGAAGCTGCAGCCGGTGATCGTCACGATCCACCTGCTGCTCGGCCTCACGCTGCTCGGCACGCTGGGCTGGCTCGCGGCGCGGCAGACCCCGCTGCCGTCGCATGACCCGGAGGCCGGGCGTTACCGTGCGGCCGCGCTCGCGGCGCTCGTGCTGCTGGTCGTGCAGATCGCGCTCGGCGGCTGGGTGAGCACCAACTACGCGGTGCTCGCGTGCACCGACTTCCCGACCTGCAACGGCCAGTGGATTCCGCCGATGGATTTCCAGCACGGCTTCCACCTGTGGCGCGCGCTCGGGATGACGAAGGACGGCGACGCGATCACGCAGGACGCGCTGGTCGCGATCCACTGGACGCACCGCACGTTCGCGTTCGTCGTGGTCGCGTATCTGGTCGCGTTCGCGCTGAAGATGCGCCGCTTCGAATCGCTGCGGCGGCCCGCGAACGGCGTGCTGCTGGTCGTCCTGCTGCAGTTCGTGACGGGCCTGACCAACATCGTGCTGCAGTGGCCGCTGCCGGTGGCGGTCGCGCACAACGGCGGGGCCGCGATCCTGCTGCTGCTCGTCGTCATGTTAAACTTTCGCATCCTTTCAAGTCGCCCCGGCCGTGTCGCGCTGCCTGCGCGCGACGCCGCCCCGGCGTGACCGCCCCCATGCAAAGCACCCTCTCCCAATCGTCCGGTAACCGCTTTTCCCAGTACATGGCGCTGACGAAGCCGCGTGTCACGCAGCTCGCGGTGTTCTGCGCGGTGATCGGCATGTTCCTCGCGACGCCGGGCATGGTGCCGTGGCATGTGCTGATCGGCGGCACCGTCGGCATCTGGCTGCTGGCCGGCGCCGCGTTCGCGATCAACTGCCTCGTCGAGCAGAAGATCGACGCGATGATGCGTCGCACCGCGTGGCGCCCGTCCGCGCGCGGCGAGATCACGACGCCGCAGATCCTGCTGTTCTCGGCCGTGCTCGGCAGCGTCGGCGCATGGACGCTCTATACGTTCACGAACCCGCTGACGATGTGGCTGACGATCGCGACGTTCGTCGGCTACGCGGTGATCTACACGCTGCTGCTCAAGCCGATGACGCCGCAGAACATCGTGATCGGCGGCGCGTCGGGCGCGATGCCGCCGGCGCTCGGCTGGGCCGCGGTCACCGGCGCGGTGCCGGGCGACGCGTGGATCCTCGTGCTGATCATCTTCGTATGGACGCCGCCGCATTTCTGGGTGCTCGCGCTCTATCGCCGCAAGGATTACGAGAACGCCGGACTGCCGATGCTGCCCGTCACGCACGGCGAGAAGTTCACGCGGCTGCACATCCTGCTGTACACGGTGATCCTGTTCGCGGTCACGCTGATGCCGTTCATCTCCGGGATGAGCGGGGTCGTCTACCTGACGAGCGCGGTGCTGCTCGGCGCGGTGTTCCTCGCGTATGCGTGGAAGATCCATCGCGACTATTCGGACGCACTCGCCCGCAAGGCCTTCCGCTACTCGATCGTCTATCTGTCGCTGCTGTTCGCCGCGCTGCTCGTCGATCACTATGCACGCCCGCTGCTCGGCGTGTAACCGCACGGTTTGAACGCAATGCTCCAATCACGGTTTGGGCGCCGCGCGCGCCAGGGCTGGATGCTCGCGTGCGCATTCACGGTAGCGCTGCTGCTCGCCGGATGCGACAACGCGCCGAAATTCCAGAATCTCGACATCACCGGCAACACGCAGTTCGGCAGCGACTTCTCGCTGCCCGATACGACCGGCAAGGTCCGCACCCTCGCCGACTTCAAGGGCCGTGCCGTCGTGATGTTCTTCGGCTATACGCATTGCCCGGACGTGTGCCCGACCACGATGGCCGAATTGTCCGAGGCGCTGAAGCAGCTCGGGCCGGATGCCGCGAAGCGCGTGCAGGTGCTGTTCGTCACCGTCGATCCGGAGCGCGACACGCCGGCGCTGCTCGGCCAGTACGTGCCCGCGTTCGATCCGTCGTTCATTGGCCTGCGGCCGGCCGACGAAGCGCAACTCAAGAAAGTCACGAAGGATTTCCGCGTGTACTACGCGAAGGTGCCCGGCAAGACGCCCGGCAACTACACGATGGATCACACGGCCGCGAGCTACGTGTTCGACCGCGACGGCAAGCTGCGCCTGTTCGTGCGCGACGGCCAGGGCCCGGCCCCGTGGGTCCACGACCTGAAGCTGCTGGTCGACTGACCGGCAGCCGCCGGGCGCCGGCCCGGCGATCGCGTGACGGCCGTTCCGCGTCGTCACGTTTTCTTTCCCTCATCGTTGTGTGCATGCGCTGCCCGTCGGGCGGCGCGTCGGCATGCTCGCGCGTTGCGCCGAAGCCGCGTTACGGCAGCGCCGGCACGTTGAAGCCGGAGGCGGCGCGCGTGATCCGGAATTCCGCCACGCGATACGTGGCGAGCCCCTCGGTGATGAACGGGTCGGTCTCGAGGATCGCGTCGAGCGCGTCGCGATCGATGCGGGCCGCGAGGATCACGCCGCCTTCGCGCGGCACCTTCGGCCCCGCCGCGATGAAGATGCCCTTGTCGAACTGCGGCTGCAGGTACGCGCGGTGGCGTTCGAGCGCGTCGTCGATGCGCTCGAGCGACGCGGTGTAGTGGATGTCGATGACGTACATGGATGGCCCTGGAATGATGCCGGCGCTTCGCGCACCGGCCAGCCGGTCTTTTTAGCACAGCGGACGCGGGCTGTCGCGCGGGCGCGGCCTCGCGACGGGCGGCGTGCCCGTCGCTCGCCGGTTCGCCGCGGCGACGTGTATTCAAGATGTAAGCCTCGCTGCCGTAAATAAAGGAGCAACCGTTTGCGCGCGACAGGCCGTTCGCGCGTCGGATGCATCGACATCGACAGAGGCACGCAGATGAGCAGAATGAGTTTGAACCGCAAGCTGTGGCTCGCGCTTGCGCTGGTATGGATCGGTCTTTTGGGTGTCGGCGCATGGAGCGCCTACGAGACGCGCGCGACGATGCTCGCCGAACGCAAGGCCGGCATCGCGAATCTTGTCGACTCGGCGGCGGGCATCGTGAAGGCCTATTACACGCTCGCGCAGAACGGCGCGCTGCCCGAGGCCGACGCGAAGCGCGACGCGCTCGCACGCCTCGCCGCGATGCGCTACGGCGATTCGGGCTATGTGTTCGTGATGGATTCGAAGCCGGTCGTGCTGATGCATCCGACGCTGCCGAAGCTCGTCGACACGCAGGTCGGCGACTATCTCGATCCGGACGGCAAGCCGCTGTTCGTGACGATTCTGAACGCGGCGAAGGCGACCGGCAGCGGGTTCGCCGAATATCGCGGGCGGCTGCCGCACAGCGAGACGGCCGTGCCGAAGATCAGCTACGTCACGCGGTTCGCGCCATGGGACTGGAACATCTCGAGCGGCGTGTTCCTGAAGGACATCGACACCGTCTACTACCGGACGCTGCTCGGCCATCTGGCCGTGGTGTTCGTGATCGGCCTCGTGATCAGCGCGGCGATGCTGGTGATCATCCGCAACGTGCGCGGCAGCCTCGGCGGCGAGCCGGACGAAGCGGCCGCGCTCGCGACGCGCATCGCTCAGGGCGACCTGACGCAGCCGGTGCCGGTGCGCGCGGGCGACCGCACGAGCATGATGGCCGCGATGCACGACATGCAGGCGCGGCTGCAGGCGACGATCGGCGGGATTCGCCAGTCGGCCGAAGCGATCGCGTCGGCGAGCCGCCAGATCTCGGCCGGCAACGACGACCTGTCGCAGCGCACCGAGGAGCAGGCCGCGTCGCTCGAGGAAACGGCCGCGAGCATGGAGCAACTGACCGCGACGGTGAAGCAGAACGCCGACAACGCGCGGCAGGCGAGCGGGCTCGCGAACAATGCATCGGACATCGCGCGCACGGGCAGCGACGTCGTGAACCGCGTGATCGGCACGATGGGCGAGATCGACGACAGCTCGCGCAAGATCGCCGACATCATCGGCGTGATCGAGGGCATCGCGTTCCAGACCAACATCCTCGCGCTGAACGCGGCGGTCGAGGCCGCGCGCGCGGGCGAGCAGGGCCGCGGCTTCGCGGTGGTCGCGGGCGAGGTGCGCTCGCTCGCGCAGCGCAGCGCGACGGCCGCGAAGGAAATCCGCGAGCTGATCGTCGATTCGGTCGAGCGCGTGCGCAACGGGTCGACGCTGGTCGGCCAGGCCGGCACGACGATGGGCGAGATCCTGCAGGCGGTCGCGCGCGTGACCGACATCATGGGCGAGATCGCTGCCGCGTCCGAGGAGCAGGCGAGCGGCATCACGCAGGTCGGGCGCGCGGTCACGCAGATGGACCAGGTGACCCAGCAGAACGCGGCGCTGGTCGAGGAAGCCGCCGCGGCGGCCGCATCGCTGCAGGAACAGGCCGCGCGGCTGCGTGATGCGGTCGGCGCATTCCGGGTCGGCAATACCGGCGGCCCGTCGCCGCGCGGGACCGGCGCGCGGGCGGCCGAACCGGCCTTCGGCGCACAGGCGACCAACGAGACGGTGGCGGCGTGACGCATGTCGGCCGATGGGGTAAAGCACCGAGAAGGAAATGCAACTAAAGGCCGGGTCGTGCATCGGCCGCCAAAGCACTGCGCCGGTGCATACCCATATGAGCGGGATGTATTTCACTTCGCGTCGATCCTGTGACACCATTTGGCCCTTCCTGCGAGTCGGGACATACCCGTATCGCGCCCCATTTCAAGTAAGCAAGAAAGCGAGAAACAGATGAAGCGTCGCAGTCTCCTGAAGGTATTTTCCGTACTGGCTACCGGTGCCGCGCTGACGCTGTCGGCAGGCGCGCACGCCGAAGACAAGGTGATCAAGGTCGGCACGGTCGCCGGCCCGGATTCGGAAGTGTGGCAAGTCGTGCAGAAAGTCGCGAAAGAGAAGGAAGGCCTGAACGTGAAGGTCATCGAGTTCAACGACTACGTGCAGCCGAACGCGGCGCTCGATTCGGGCGACCTCGACGCGAACAGCTTCCAGCACCAGCCCTACCTCGACAGCCAGGTGAAGCAGCGCGGCTACAAGATCGTCAGCGCCGGCTTGACGTACATTTCGCCGATCGGCGTGTATTCGAAGAAGTTCAAGTCGCTGAAGGATCTGCCGCAAGGCGCGAAGCTCGCGGTGCCGAACGATCCGTCGAACGAGAACCGCGCGCTGCTGCTGTTGCAGACGCAAGGCGTGATCAAGCTGAAGGCCGGCGCGGGCACGGGCGGCAACAACGCGACGGTGCTCGACATCGCCGAGAATCCGAAGAAGCTGAAGATCTCCGAGCTCGACGCCGCGCAACTGCCGCGCGTGCTGTCGGACGTCGACGCAGCCGTGATCAACACGAACTACGCGCTCGCCGCGAACCTGCAGCCGACCAAGGACGCGATCGCGCTCGAAGCGCTGACGAGCCCGTACGCGAACCTGATCGCCGTGCGCGCGAAGGACAAGGATCAGCCGTGGGTGAAGAAGCTGGTCAAGGCGTACCAGTCGCCGGAAGTGAAGGAGTTCATCAAGAAGCAGTTCAAGGGATCGATGGTCGCGTCGTTCTGAACGCCGCTCACCGGTCGGACCGCTGAACGAAAGGGCCTGCATCGCGCAGGCCCTTTTTTCGTTGGCGTGGCAGCCGCGCCTACATCTCGCCGCGCCGCGAGCAGATCGACATGATCTGCTGGATCGCGTAGTTGTCGCGCACGCCGGGCAGCGATTGCACGACGCACTCGTGAAAGCGCCGTTCGCGCGGCAGCAGCATCGCGTTGTTGCGGTACAGCGCGTCGCACGAACGCTGGATCAGCTGCGCGGCGGCACCGTTGCGGCTCTCGCGCAGCGCATTGAGCATGCAGTCGTCGTATTGCGCGCTGCTGTCGGTCAGCGCGAATGCCGCACCCGGCAGCGCCAGCGCGACGGCCGCGAATGCGATCGCACGAATCGTTCGTTTCATGTCCTCTCCGATAGAGTGGATCGGGTCGGCGGACAGCATAACGTAAAGCTGTGAACGCGGCTGACGCGTTGCGTCGGGACCGGCGCGGAGCGCCGCCAGCCGGGCTTTCCAGGCATTTCATGGCGGTGCGGCGGTGCCGCGCATCGGCCGCTCGCGCGAAAGCTCGGAGTCAGGCGGTGGTCTGCTGAAATGGTATCCTCATGCGTTCGCCGCTGTACGCCTTCCCGGGGCGCATGGGCCGGCCGCCGCCGTGTTGCACGTGCGGCGACGCCCGCATGACGGCGGCGGGAATCCATCATCCAGAACCGACACAATACGGGGGAGACTCACCCATGAATCGTTTCAAGACTTTCGCGATCCGCTCGATCACGGCCGGCGCGGCCGCACTCGCGCTGGCCGGCGCCGCGCACGCGCAGACGGTCAAGGTACTGTCGATCGTCGATCATCCGGCGCTCGACGCGATCCGCGACGGCGTGCGCGCCGAACTGAAGGCGCAAGGCTACGGCGACGACAAGCTCAAATGGGAATACCAGAGCGCACAGGGCAACACGGGCACGGCCGCGCAGATCGCGCGCAAGTTCGTCGGCGACCGTCCCGACGTGATCGTCGCGATCGCGACGCCGGCCGCGCAGTCGGTCGTCGCGGCGACGAAGAGCGTGCCGGTCGTCTACTCGGGCGTGACCGACCCGGTCGCCGCGCAGCTCGTGAAAGGCTGGGGCCCGTCGGGTACCAACGTGACGGGCGTGTCCGACAAGCTGCCGCTCGATCGCCAGGTCGCGCTGATCAAGCGCGTCGTGCCGAATGCGAAGACGGTCGGCATGGTCTACAACCCGGGCGAGGCGAACTCGGTCGTCGTCGTGAAGGCGCTCAAGGAACTGCTCGCGAAGCAGGGGATGACGCTCAAGGAAGCGGCCGCGCCGCGCACCGTCGACATCGGCCCGGCCGCGAAGAGCCTGATCGGCAAGGTCGACGTGATCTACACGAATACGGACAACAACGTCGTGTCGGCGTACGAAGCGTTGGTGAAGGTCGCGAACGAAGCGAAGATTCCGCTCGTCGCCGGCGATACCGACAGCGTGAAGCGCGGCGGCATCGCGGCGCTCGGCATCAATTACGGCGATCTGGGCCGCCAGACCGGCAAGGTCGTCGCGCGGATCCTGAAGGGCGAGAAGCCGGGCGCAATCGCATCGGAGACGAGCAACAACCTCGAACTGTTCGTGAACACCGGCGCGGCCGCGAAGCAGAGCGTCACGCTGGCGCCGGATCTCGTGAAGGAAGCGAAGACGGTCATCAAGTAAGCCGCGGCCCGACCGCCGCGCTTGCAGGCCCGATCCGGGTCTCGACGATATCGCCGGACGGGCGGCTCCCACCCGGGGCCGTCCGTTCGTTTCGCCCGGCCGTACACGTCCGGCCGGGAAGCAACAGGATTTCCCCATCATGTCTCTGTTCTCGTTTCTGGGCGCGCTGGAGATCGGCCTGATCTTCAGCCTCGTCGCCCTCGGGGTGCTGATCTCGTTTCGCATCCTCAACTTCCCCGACCTCACCGTCGACGGCAGCTTTCCGCTCGGCGGCGCCGTCGCCGCGACGCTGATCTCGGCCGGCTACGACCCGGTTTCCGCGACGCTGCTCGCGATCGTCGCGGGCGCGCTGGCCGGCTTCGTCACAGGCTGGCTGAACGTGCGCCTGAAGATCATGGATCTGCTCGCCAGTATCCTGATGATGATCGCGCTCTACTCGGTGAACCTGCGGATCATGGGCCGGCCGAACGTGCCGCTGATCACCGAGCCGACGCTGTTCACCATGCTGCAGCCCGACTGGATGCCCGATTACGTGCTGCGCCCGGCGCTGCTCGCGATCGTCGTCGTGATCGCGAAGCTCGGCCTCGACTGGTTCTTCTCGTCGCAGCTCGGCCTCGCGATGCGCGCGACCGGCGCGAATCCGCGGATGGCGCGTGCGCAAGGCATCGCGACCGGCCGCGCGACGCTCGCCGGGATGGCGCTGTCGAACGCGCTCGTCGCGCTCGCGGGCGCCCTGTTCGCGCAGACGCAGGGCGGCGCCGACATCTCGATGGGGATCGGCACGATCGTGATCGGGCTGGCCGCGGTGATCATCGGCGAGACGCTGCTGCCCGCGCGCCGGCTGGTGCTGACGACGCTCGCCGTCGTGCTCGGCGCGATCGTCTACCGCTTCTTCATCGCGCTCGCGCTGAACAGCGAATTCATCGGCCTGAAGGCGCAGGACCTGAACCTCGTGACGGCCGCGCTCGTCACGATCGCGCTGGTGCTGCCGGCGACGCGCAAGAAGCTGTTCGCGCGCAAGAACGGAGGGGCATGACATGCTGTCCGCACAAGACCTGAAACTCACGTTCAATCCCGGCACGCCGATCGAGACACGCGCGCTGCGCGGGCTGTCGCTCGAGATTCCCGACGGCCAGTTCGTCGCGGTGATCGGCTCGAACGGCGCCGGCAAGTCGACTTTCCTCAATGCGGTCAGCGGCGATCAGCGCGTCGATTCGGGGCGTATCGCGATCGACGGCACGGATGTGACGCGCAAGGCCGCGTGGGACCGTGCGCACCTCGTCGCGCGCGTGTTCCAGGATCCGATGGCCGGCACCTGCGAGGCGCTGACGATCGAGGAGAACATGGCGCTCGCGATGGCGCGCGGCGTGCGGCGCGGTTTCCGGGCCGCGCTCGATCGCCCGTCGCGCGAGCTGTTCCGCGACAAGCTGCGGCTCCTGAACCTCGGGCTGGAAAACCGGCTGACCGACCGGATCGGGCTGCTGTCGGGCGGGCAGCGGCAGGCCGTGAGCCTGCTGATGGCATCGCTGCGGCCGTCGCGCATCCTGCTGCTCGACGAGCACACGGCCGCGCTCGACCCGAAGACGGCCGCGTTCGTACTGGAGCTGACCGCGCGCATCGTCGCCGACAGCAAGCTGACGACGATGATGGTCACGCACAGCATGCGGCAGGCGCTCGACTACGGCGACCGCACGGTGATGCTGCACCAGGGGCAGGTCGTGCTCGACGTGGCGGGCGACGCGCGCAAGGGACTCGACGTGCCGGACTTGCTGCAGATGTTCGAGAAGGTGCGGCACGAGCAGCTCGACGACGACGCGTTGTTGCTGGGGTGATTTGGGCTGCTTTCGGCTGGGTCTCTCGGGTGTTCCCGGCTGCTTTCGCTGGATTCTGGCTGATCCGGGCTGATCGACCGGACGGCTGCTCGGGCCGCCCCGGCCGGCGCGCAGGTTTCGCGTCGGTCGAGCGGTCCGTTTTCGTATGCGGAATGGGGCCGTTCCGTCATGTCGGCACGACCTTCGATTCCGCGGCGGCGGACGCGTGCGTTCCGGCCCTCCCGGGCCTTCCCGACGATCTGCATGTCCCTTTTTGTTGAGACCTGACAGCGCCCGGCGCGATCCTCTATACTGTATATCCATACAGCATCGAGTCGCATGATGTCCGCGTCATCCCTGTCCCCCGAAACCCTTCATCCGTCGCTGTGGCGCGGCTCGCAGCTTGCGCGCGGCGGTCCGCGCACGATCGACACGGGTTTCGCATCGCTGTCCGCCGAACTGCCGGGCGGCGGCTGGCCGGTCGGCGGCCTCGTCGAACTGCTGGCCGCGCAGCCGGGCTGCGGCGAGATGCGGCTGCTCGCGCCCGCGCTCGCCCACAGCGTCAGCGCACGGCGGCCGCTCGCGCTCGTCGCCCCGCCGCAGTCGCCGCATGCCACCGCGCTCGCCAGTCTCGGCGTGCCGGCCGACGCGCTGCTGTGGTTGCGCGCGGGAAGCCGCACCGATGCGCTGTGGGCCGCCGAGCAGGCGCTCAAGACCGGCTGCTGCGGCGCGCTGCTGCTCTGGCAGGACGCGCGGCCCGATGCGCTGCGGCGCCTGCATCTCGCGGCCGCGCGCACCGGCGATACGCTGTTCGTGATGCTGCGGTCGCTGTCGGCCGCGCGGCAGCCGTCGCCGGCCGTGCTGCGCGTCGCGCTGTATCCGGTGCCGGGCGGCGTGTCGCTCGACATCGTCAAGCGTCGCGGGCCCGCGCGCGGAGAGCCGCTCGTGCTCGATTTGCCGTCACCCATCGTGGAGAGCCGCTATGCGCGTCTTGCTCGGCATCCATCTGCCGCGCCTGCCGCTCGACGTGTGCGCCCCGCCGCCGTCTGACGGCAGCGCGGGCGACGCAGGTGAAGCTGACGACGCAGGCTGCGCGGTGCTCGAACAGGGTGTCGTGCTGATCGCCGATGCGGCCGCGCGCCGGCAGGGCGTGCGCGCGGGCATGAAGCGCGGCGGCGTGCTCACGCTCGCGCCCGACACGCAACTCGTCGAACGCGATCCCGCACGCGAAGCCGATGCGCTGCGCGCGGTCGCGCTCGCGCTGCTGCGCTTTTCGCCGTGCGTCGCGCTCGACAGCGAAGCCACGCTCATCGTCGACGTCGGCCCGAGCCTGCGGCTGTTCGGCGGCCTGCCGTCGCTGTGCCGCCAGGTGCGCGCAACGCTTGCGGCGCTCGGCTATGCCGCGCGCCTGTCCGCCGCACCGACCGGGTGCGGCGCATGGCTGCTGGCACGCGTATCGGCTCGTGCGCGGATCCGGCGCCGCGTCGCGCGCCAGGCCTCGTTCGTCCGCACGCTCGACGGGCTGCCGTGCGTGCTGTTGCCCGATGCGCGTCCGTATGCGGGCTGGTTCGACGGCCTTGGCTGTCGCACGCTCGCCGATCTGCGCCGCCTGCCGCGCGCGGGGCTGCAGCGGCGCTGCGGTCCCGCGCTGCTGGCCGCGCTAGATCGCGCGTACGGCGACGCGGTCGAGCCGCTCGCATGGATGGCGGTGCCGCCCGTGTTCGATGTGCGGCTCGAATTGCCGGAGCGTGTCGAATACGCGGAGGCCGTGCTGTTCGCCGCGCGGCGGCTCGTCGTGCAGCTATGCGGCTGGCTGGCCGCGCGGCAACTATCGCTGGCCGCGATGACGTTCGATCTCGAGCACGAGCGCGGCCGACAGGCCGTGCCGCCGACGCCACTGGAGCTCGCGTTCGCCGCACCCGTGCGCGACGAGGTGCATTTCATGCGGCTGCTCGGCGAGCGGCTCGCACGCGTCGAGTTGCCGGCCGCGGTGATCGCGGTGCGTCTGAAGGCCACGCGCGTCGAATCGGTCGCGCCGCCGGCCGACGATCTCTTTCCCGAGCCGGGCGGTACGCGGGAAACCCGCGAGCGGTTGTTCGAGCTGCTGGTCGCGCGGCTCGGTGCGGAGAATGTATTGCACGCGGCGCCTGTCGCCGATTACCGGCCCGAGGTTGCGAACCGCTGGCTGCCGCTCGATACGCAAGCGGGCAAGTCGGCAGGTGGCCCGCCGGCCGTGCCGCCGCGTCCCGCGTGGCTGCTTGCCGAACCGCTGCCGTTGCTGATGCGCGGCGAGCGGCCGGTATTTCATACGCCGCTGCGGATGATGTCGTCGCCGGAGCGGATCGAGGCAGGGTGGTTCGACGGTCAGCTCGCTGCGCGCGATTACCACGTCGCGCAGGACGAAGCCGGTGCGTGCTATTGGGTGTTCAGGGAGCGAGCGGGAAGCGAGTCCGAACCACACTGGTTCCTGCACGGCCTGTTCGGGTGAACGAAGATGGTTGCGGATTTCAGCGGGCTGCCCGATTACGCGGAGTTGTTCTGCCGCTCGAATTTCTCGTTCCTGCATGGCGCGTCGCATGCGGAGGAACTGATCGAGCGTGCGGCGGAACTCGGCTATCGCGGGATCGCGATCACCGACGAATGCTCGCTCGCGGGTGCGCCGCGCATGCATGTCGCGGCGAAGGCGAAAGAATTGCCGCTCGTCATCGGATCGTACTTCGACGTCACGCCGGATGACGTCGCGCCCGGCCACGATCCGGGCCCCGGTGCGTTCGGGCTCGTGCTGCTCGCGCAGAACCGCGAGGGGTACGGCAATCTTTCCGAGCTGATTTCGTGGCGGCGGATGGCGGCACCTAAGGGGACGTACACGCTGACGCCGCGAATGCTGTCGGCGCCGCCGGCAGAATTCGCACACTTGCGCGGCATGCCCGATTGCTTCGCGATTCTCGTGCCGGCGTATCCCGTTCGCGCGAATGTGCTCGATGCGCAGGTCGCGTGGTTCCGCGCGACGTTCGGCGAGCGGGCGCGGCTCGGGCTCGTGCAATTGCAGCGCGCGCTGGATGGTGTGCAGCGTGACGAGATTCGCGAGGCCGGCGAGCGACGCGGCGTGCGCGTCGTCGCGCTGGGCGACGTGACGATGCACCGGCGCTCGTGCAAGCCGCTGCAGGACGTGATGACGGCGATCCGCGTTGGGATGCCGGTCTCTGAATGCGGCCATGCGCTCGCACCGAACGCGGAACAGCATCTGCGTTCGCGCGGGCGGATCGCGAAGTTGTTTTCGGCGGTGGAGATCGCGGAGACGTGTGCGATGCTCGATGCATGCAATTTCGAACTCGCCGATCTGAAGTATGAATATCCCCTCGAACTCGTGCCGCGCGGACACACGCCGACCAGTTACCTGAAGCAGGAGACGTGGGCAGGTGTAGCCCGACGCTATTGGAATGGTGTACCGGCGAAAGTGGCGAAGCAGATTCGATATGAGCTTGCCCTGATCGAGAAACTGAAATACGAGCCGTTCTTCCTGACCGTCTACGACATCGTCAAATATGCGCGCAGCCAGAACATCTTGTGCCAAGGGCGAGGCTCGGCTGCGAACTCGGTGGTCTGTTATTGCCTCGGCATCACCGAAGTCAATCCCGACCAGAGCACGATGCTGTTCGAGCGCTTCATCAGCGTGGAGCGCGGCGAGCCGCCGGATATCGACGTCGACTTCGAGCATCAGCGTCGGGAAGAAGTGATTCAGCACATCTACAAAAAATACGGACACGATCGCGCCGCGCTCGCGGCTGCCGTCTCGACGTATCGTCCGCGTGGCGTGCTGCGCGAAACCGGCAAGGCGCTCGGTGTCGACCCGATGCTGATCGATCGCGTCGCGAAAGGGCACCGCTGGTTCGACGGCAGCCGCGATCTGCTGAAGCAATTCGCGTCGGTCGATCTCGATCCCGGCACGCCGATCATTCAGGCATGGGCCGAACTCGCCGCGCGTCTGCTCAACTTTCCGCGCCATCTGTCGCAGCACTCCGGCGGCTTCGTGATCAGCCGCGGCAAGCTCACGCGGCTCGTGCCGGTCGAGAACGCGGCGATGGACGGGCGGCGCGTGATCCAGTGGGACAAGGACGACCTCGAAGCGCTCGGGCTGATGAAGGTCGACGTGCTCGCGCTCGGCATGCTGTCGGCGCTGCATCGCGCGTTCGACCTGCGCACCGCGTGGCGCGGCCCAGCGAAGGACGGCAAGCCGTTCACGCTGAAGCACATCCCGCAGGATGACGAAGCGACCTACGACATGATCTGCCGCGCCGATACGGTCGGCGTGTTCCAGATCGAATCGCGCGCGCAGATGTCGATGCTGCCGCGCTTGCGGCCGCGCGACTATTACGATCTGGTGGTTCAGGTATCGATCGTGCGGCCCGGCCCGATCCAGGGCGGCGCGGTGCATCCGTATCTGAAACGGCGCAGGATCATGGCAGGCGAAGAAAAGGGCGAGGTCACGTACCCGAGCGACGCGCTCAAGGAAGTGCTCGAACGCACGCTCGGCGTGCCGATCTTCCAGGAGCAGGTGATGCAGATTGCGATCGTCGCCGCCGGATTCACGCCCGGCGAGGCCGACGACCTGCGCCGGGCGATGGCCGCGTGGAAACGCAAGGGCAACCTCGAGAAGTATTACAACAAGATCGTCGACGGGATGCTCGAGCGGAACTACACGCGCGAATTCGCCGAACAGATCTTCGAGCAGATCAAGGGCTTCGGCGAATACGGCTTCCCCGAGAGCCACGCGGCCAGTTTCGCGAAACTGGCCTATGCGAGCAGCTGGCTCAAATGCCACGAACCGGCGATTTTTCTCGCCGCGCTGCTGAACAGCCAACCGATGGGTTTCTATCCGCCGTCGCAACTTGTGCAGGATGCAAAGCGCCACGGCGTGCAGGTCCTGCCGATCGACGTGACGCAAAGCGGTTGGGAAGCATCGCTCGAAGCGCTGCCCGGCCAGCCACCTCCACACGGTCAGCCGGCTGTGCGGCTCGGTCTGTCGCTCGTAAGTGGCTTCGGCGAAGCCGCCGCGCGCCGGATCGAAGCCGCGCGCGTAGCTGGCCCATTCATGAATGTCGACGAACTTGCCCGCCGCGCGCAACTCGAACGCCGCGACCTCGAAGCGCTCGCCGCCGCGAATGCACTCGCGACGCTCGCCGGTCATCGCCGCGATGCGCTATGGCAGGCCGTCGCCGCCGCGCCGGAGCGCGACCTGCTCGCCGCCGCGCCGATCGACGAACCGGACAAGCCCGCGCTCGGCGCGCCGTCCGAAGCCGACGAGATCCTCGCCGATTACGACACCACCGGCCTTACGCTGAACCGCCATCCGGTCGCGCTGCTGCGGACCGCGCTGCGCGCGCGGCGGCTGTCGTCCGCGGCAGAGCTGCACGACCGCGCCGACGGCCGGCTCGCGCGCGCCTGCGGGCTTGTGACCGCTCGACAGATGCCGGGCACTGCGAAAGGCGTGATGTTCATGACGCTCGAGGACGAAACCGGCTGCGTGAACGTGATCGTCCGGCCCGAACTGCTCGCGCGGCAGCGTCGTGAAACACTCGATTCGCGGCTGCTCGCGGCGTCAGGTGTGTGGCAGGTCGTGAGCGACGTGAGGCACCTCGTCGCGCAGCATTTCGAGGATCTGACGCCGCTGCTTGGTGGCCTGCGTACGTCGAGCCGGGAATTTCACTGACTCCACCGACGCATGCCGCCCGGCGATGCATACCAGTTGGCTCAACTGGTTCTATTTCGGTCTCATATCCACACCCGAAACCCGGCTGAATCGCGCACTGGAACCGTCCCCTTGCATACCACCTCGGGTAAATCCCTATCCCGCACTGCGTTGTAAACAAAGGCTTTGCCGGCACTAAAACGCTTGCCGCACAAGGCTTTCGGCGATTTCCACGACGCTAATACCAGTTCGTTGACTGGTATTATGGTGGTTATATAATGCGTTCACTTTCGACGGTCCGTGATCGTCGTCCGACACGCGGAGGCACATGGAAACCGGCTGGTCCGAACTGGCGCCCGACCCCCTCGACGACACGCCGCTCTATCTGCAGCTCGCCCGCAAGCTGGCGAGCGCGATCCACGCAGGCGCGTGGCGGGCCGGCGAGGCGCTGCCGTCGGAGCGGCTGCTGTCGGTGTCGATCGGCGTGTCGCGGATCACCGCGCGTCGTGCGCTCGCGCTGCTGGTGGAGCAGGGGCTGATCAAGCGGGTGCGCGGCGCGGGCAGCTTCATCACGCCGCGGGTCGCCGATCCGCTGTCGCATCTCGTCGGCTTCACCGCGAAGATGCGGCAGCGCGGCTTCGTGCCCGATTCGGTGTGGCTGTCGCGCACGCTGCGCGCCGCGAGCCGCGACGAGATCACGCATCTCGGCCTCGCACCGGGCGCGACGGTGGCGCGGCTCGAACGGCTGCGCCGCGCGGACGGCATCGTGATGGCCGTCGAGCATTCGACGCTGCCCGCCGCGGTGGTGCCCGATCCGCAGGTGCTCGGCGCGTCGCTGTACGAATACCTCGAGGCGCGCGGCACGACCGTCGTGCGCGCGCTGCAGCACTTTCGCGCGGCGAACGCGACGCACGCGATCGCGAAATGGATGGCGGTGAAGCCGGGCTCGGCCCTGCTGGTGATCACGCGGATCGGCTACGGCGTCGACCAGCGCGCGATCGAAATGAGCGAAACGTATTGCCGCGACGACTATTACGACTTCGTCGCCGAACTGAAACGCTGACGCGCGAGACTGCCCGCCACCACGCGCGATGGAACGCAATCGCGCGCGATGAATCGCAACGAATTGGCAAATCACGACGCGGATGCCCGCGTCACCAGATCATCAAGAGAACGTCATGCTGACTGGCAACATCCTTACCCCCGACGGCTGGATTCACGGCTCGCTCGATAGCGAGAACGGCCGCATCACCACGCTCGACGGCACGCCCGCCGATCCCGCGACGAACGACGCACCGTACATCCTGCCCGGCTTCATCGACCTGCACGTGCACGGCGGCGGCGGCGCCGACGTGATGGAAGGCGGCGACGCGATCGAAACGATCGTCCGCACCCACGCGCAATTCGGCACGACGAGCCTGCTCGCGACGACGATGACCGCGCCGCGCGACGAACTGATGGAGGTCGTCGCGAACCTCGGCACCGTCGCGCGCACCCGCACGCCGGGCGGCGCGCGCGTGCTCGGCGTGCATCTCGAAGGGCCGTACATCAACCCCGGCAAGCTCGGCGCGCAGCCCGACGCGGCCGTGTCGGCCGTGCTCGATGAGGTGCTGAAGTACCTGTCGATCGCGCCGATCCGCGTCGTCACGCTCGCGCCGGAAATCGCGGGCCACATCGAGATCATCGGCGAGATGGCCGCGCGCGGCGTGCGCGTGCAGCTCGGCCACTCGCTCGCGACCTACGACGACGCGGTCGCCGCGCTCAAGCACGGCGCATGCGGCTTCACGCACCTGTTCAACGCGATGTCGCCGCTGCATCACCGCAACCCGGGCCTCGTCGGCGCCGCGCTCGCGCATGCCGAATACGCGGAAATCATTCCCGACCTGCTGCACGTCCACCCCGGCGCGATTCGCGCGGCGCTGCGCGCGATCCCGCGCCTGTACGTCGTGACCGACAGCACGTCCGCCACCGGCATGCCCGACGGCGAATACCGGCTCGGCAGCCAGCACGTGACGAAATGCCTCGGCGGCGTGCGGCTCGCCGACGGCACGCTCGCCGGCAGCACGCTGACGATGGACCAGGCGCTGCGCAACCTCGTGTCGCTCGGCCTGCCGCTCGCCGACGTGTCGAACCGGATGTCGCGCTACGCGGCCGACTACCTCGGCGTCGCCGATCGCGGTCGCCTCGAGCGCGGCGCATGGGCCGACCTCGCGGTATTCGATCGCGACCTGAACCTCACCGCGACCTACGTCGAAGGAGAATCGATTGTCGAATATGCTTAAGGAAGCGCGCGAGTCCGCCCAGGTCGTCGCCGCGCAGATCGCCGACACCACGCGCGTCGAAGCGCTCGCCGGCCAGTTGCTCGACCACCCGCCGGCCGTCGCCTTGACGGTCGCGCGCGGCAGCTCGGATCACGCCGCCAGCTATTTCGCGAGCCTGACGATGAGCCGCCTCGGCGTGCCGGTCGCGTCGCTGCCGATGTCGGTCGCGACGCTGCAGCAGGCGCCGCTGAAGGTGCAGGATCAGCTCGCGATCGCGTTTTCCCAGTCGGGCAAGAGCCCCGATCTCGTCAATACGATGGCCGCACTGCGCGAAGCCGGCGCACGAACCGTCGCCGCCGTGAACGTCCTGCCGTCGCCGCTCGCCGACGCATGCGAGCATCAGTTGCCGCTGCTCGCCGGCCCCGAACTGTCGGTCGCCGCGACGAAGAGCTATATCGCGATGCTGTCGCTGTCGGCGCAGATCGTCGCGTACTGGCAGCGCGACGCCGCGCTGATCACCGCGCTGCGCGGCCTGCCCGACGTGCTCGCGCAGGCCGGCCGGCTCGACTGGTCGCAGGCCGTCGCGGCGCTCGCGGGCGTCGAACGGATGATCGTCATCGGCCGCGGCCTGGGCCTCGCGATCGCGCAGGAAGCCGCGCTGAAGCTGAAGGAAACGTCCGGCATCCAGGCCGAGGCGTTCTCGAGCGCCGAAGTGCGCCACGGCCCGATGGAGCTGATCGACCGCGACTATCCGCTGCTCGTGTTCGCGCCGCCCGGGCCCGAGCAGGCCGGCCTGCTGCAGCTCGCCGCGGACATGCGCGCCCGCGGCGCCGCCGTGCTGCTCGCGGCGCCCGCCGGCACGCCCGGCGTATCGGGCACCGTGCTGCCGCTCGCGCAGTCCGCCCATTCGGCGCTCGACCCGATCGCCGCCATTCTTTCGTTCTACGTGATGGCGGCGGATCTCGCCGTCGCACGCGGCCGCAATCCCGACACGCCGCGCCACCTGAACAAAGTCACCGAAACGCACTGATAGCCGAGAAAGCCGATGAGACGCGCCGAGGAATCCCAGTTGAAGAGCCCCACCCCCGATCAGATCGTTCTGCTCAGCCCGTTGACGGGGCCGATCGTCGCCCTGGCCGACGTGCCCGATCCGGTGTTCTCCGGCGGGATGTTCGGCGACGGCATCGGCATCGACCCGCTCGCGGGCCGGCTCGTCGCGCCGTGCGCGGGCGTCGTGTCGCATTTGGCGCGCACCGGCCACGCGGTGACGATCACGACGCCGCAAGGCGCGGAAGTGCTGCTGCACATCGGCATCGACACCGTCGAGCTGAACGGGCAGGGCTTCATCGCGCACGTCGAAGCCGGCGCGCGCGTCGAGGCGGGCGCGCTGTTGATCGAGTTCGACCAGGACACGGTGGCGCGCCACGCGCATTCGCTCGTGTCGGTGATCGCGATCGCGAATTCCGACGCGTTCGAGGTGGTCGATCGCGCGAGCGGTTTCGCGACCGCCGGCGAGACGCCGTTGCTCGCGCTGCGCGGCAAGGGCGAGGCCGCCGCGCAGGCGGCGCAGGCCGGCGCGGCCGCGCACAACGAAGTGCGCCGCGAGATCGTGCTCGCGCAGCCTGGCGGCCTGCATGCGCGGCCGGCGGCCCGGGCGCGTGAAGCCGTGCGCGGGTTCGACGCGGCCGTCGACGTGCTGTTCGATGGCCGCAAGGCGTCGATCGCGAGCGTCGTCGGCCTGCTCGGCCTCGGTGCCGGCGAAGGCGCGACGGTCGAACTGGTCGGCCGCGGCGCGCACGCGCAACAGGCCGTCGATGCGGTCGAGCGCGAGCTGCTGCGCGAAGCGCACGGCGAAGTCGAGGAACAGCCGGCGCGGCTGAAATCGCCCGCGCCGCGGACGGTCGCACGCAACGTCGGCGCACCCATCGATCCGAACACGCTCGCGGGCGTATGCGCGGCGCCCGGCATCGCGGTCGGCGCGCTGGTGCGTCTCGACGATGCGGACATCGTGCCGCCCGAGCAGGCATCCGGCACGCCCGCTACGGAAAGCCGACGGCTCGATCAGGCGCTGAAGGCCGTCGACGCCGAACTCGACGAAACGGTACGCAGCGCCTCGGCGCGCGGCGCGGTCGGCGAAGCAGGGATTTTCGCGGTGCACCGCGTGCTGCTCGAGGATCCGACGCTGATCGACGCGGCGCGCGACCTGATCAGCCTCGGCAAGGGCGCGGGCTTCGCGTGGCGCGCGACGATCCGCACGCAGATCGACACGCTGTCGAAGCTCGACGACGCGCTGCTCGCCGAACGCGCGGCCGACCTGCGCGACATCGAGAAACGCGTGCTGCGCGCGCTCGGCCACACGAACGGCGCCGCGCGTGTGCTGCCCGACGAGGCCGTGCTCGCGGCCGAGGAATTTACGCCGTCCGACCTGTCGTCGCTCGATCGCGAGCGCGTGACCGCGCTCGTGATGGCGCGCGGCGGTGCGACGTCGCACGCGGCGATCATCGCGCGGCAGCTCGGCATTCCGGCGCTGGTGGCGGTCGGCGATGCGCTGTACGCGATTCCGGACGGCACGCAGGTCGTCGTCGATGCGAGCGCGGGCCGGCTCGAACATGCCCCGACCGCGCTCGACGTCGAGCGCGCGCGGCACGAGCGCCAGCGCCTGGACGGCGTGCGCGAGGCGAACCGGCAACAGGCCGGCGAGGCGGCCGCGACGGTCGACGGCCGCGCGATCGAGGTCGCCGCGAACATCGCGACGCTCGACGACGCGAACACCGCGGTCGACAACGGCGCGGACGCGGTCGGCCTGCTGCGCACCGAGCTGATGTTCATCCATCGCCAGGCCGCGCCGACGGCGGTCGAACACCAGCAGAGCTACCAGTCGATCATCGACGCGCTGCAGGGCCGCACGGCGATCATCCGCACGCTCGACGTCGGCGCGGACAAGGAAGTCGACTACCTGACGCTGCCGCCCGAACCGAACCCGGCGCTCGGCCTGCGCGGCATCCGTCTCGCGCAGGTGCGCCCCGATCTGCTCGACGATCAATTGCAGGGCCTGCTCGCGGTGAAGCCGTTCGGCGCGGTGCGCATCCTGCTGCCGATGGTGACCGACGCGGGCGAGATCGTGCGGTTGAGAAAGCGCATCGACGAATTCGCGCGCGCGCAGGGCCGCACCGAGCCGATCGAGGTCGGCGTGATGATCGAGGTGCCGTCGGCCGCGCTGCTGGCCGACCAGCTCGCGCAGCACGCGGATTTCCTGTCGATCGGCACCAACGACCTGACCCAGTACACGCTCGCGATGGACCGCTGCCAGGCCGACCTGGCCGCGCAGTCCGACGGCCTGCATCCGGCCGTGCTGCGCCTGATCGACATCGCGGTGCGCGGCGCCGCGAAGCACGGCAAGTGGGTCGGCGTATGCGGCGCGCTCGGCGGCGATCCGCTGGCGGTGCCGGTCCTGGTGGGCCTCGGCGTGACCGAACTGTCGGTCGACCCGGTGTCGGTGCCGGGCATCAAGGCGCGTGTGCGCCGTCTCGATTACCAGTTGTGCCGTCAGCGCGCGCAGGATCTGCTCGCGCTCGATTCGGCACAGGCGGTAAGGGCAGCAAGCCGCGAGGTCTGGCCGCTCGACTGAGCGTCGACGGCAGGTTCGCGACCGGTTTCACGACGAAGGCAAGTAGTTCAACGACGATTAATGACGAGACAAGGATTGGAGGACTGAATGAACGGGAATCCGTTTCTGAAAATACAGGGCCTGGGCCGGGCGCTGATGCTGCCGATCGCGGTATTGCCGGTCGCCGGCATCCTGCTGCGGCTCGGCCAGCCGGACGTGTTCAACATCAAGATGATCGCCGACGCCGGCGGCGCGATCTTCGACAACCTGCCGCTGCTGTTCGCGATCGGCGTGGCGGTCGGCTTCGCGAAGGACAACAACGGCGTGGCGGCGCTCGCGGGCGCGATCGGTTACCTGATCGAAACCGCGATCATGAAGGACATCGATCCCAAGCTGAACATGGGCGTGCTGTCCGGGATCATCGCGGGTGTCGTCGCGGGCCTGCTGTACAACCGCTACAAGGACATCAAGCTGCCGGACTACCTCGCGTTCTTCGGCGGCAAGCGGTTCGTGCCGATCATCACGGGGCTGGTCTGCGTGATACTGGGCATCGCGTTCGGGTACGTCTGGCAGCCGATCCAGCATGCGATCGATGCGGCCGGCCAGTGGCTGACGACGGCGGGCGCGATCGGTGCGTTCGTGTTCGGCTTCCTGAACCGTCTGCTGCTCGTCACCGGCCTGCACCACATCATCAACTCGCTCGCGTGGTTCGTGTTCGGCAACTTCACGCCGCCCGCCGGCGGCGAGATCGTGCACGGCGACCTGCACCGCTTCTTCGCGGGCGACCCGACCGCGGGCACCTTCATGGCCGGCTTCTTCCCGATCATGATGTTCGGCCTGCCGGCGGCGTGTCTCGCGATGCTGCATGAAGCGCCGAAGGAGCGCCGCGCGATGGTCGGCGGCCTGCTGTTCTCGATGGCGCTGACGTCGTTCCTGACCGGCGTGACCGAGCCGATCGAGTTCAGCTTCATGTTCCTCGCGCCGGTGCTGTACGTGATCCACGCGGTGCTGACGGGGTTGTCGCTCGCGATCTGCCAGATCCTCGGCGTGAAGCTCGGCTTCACGTTCTCGGCCGGCGCGATCGACTACGTGCTGAACTACGGGCTGTCGACGAAGGGCTGGATCGCGATTCCGCTCGGCATCGCGTACGGCGTCGCGTACTACGGGCTGTTCCGCTTCTTCATCCGCAAGTTCAACATGGCCACGCCGGGCCGTGAGCCGGCATCGACCGATGCAGCCGCGGAGTCGTACGCATCGGGCGGCTTCGTCGCGCCGGGCGCGGCTGCAACGGCTGCCGCACCGCGTGCGCAACGCTACATCGCCGCGCTCGGCGGGGCGGCCAACCTGTCGGTCGTCGACGCGTGCACGACGCGCCTGCGCCTGAGCGTCGTCGATCCGGAGAAGGTATCGGAGCCGGAACTGAAGTCGATCGGCGCACGCGGCGTGCTCAAGCGCGGCGGCAACAGCGTGCAGGTGATCATCGGGCCCGAGGCCGACATCATCGCCGACGAGATGCGTGCCGCGATCGGCGGCGGCGCGACCGGTGCCGCATCGGCCGCAACCGGCGCTGCCGCGCAGCCCGTCACGGGCGCGGCCGCCGGCCCGCTCGATCCGGAGCCGGCCCGCTGGCTCGCGGTGTTCGGCGGGGCGACCAACGTCGCGTCGCTCGAGGTGGTGGCCACCACGCGCCTGCGCGTGGTCGTGCGCGATCCGTCGGCGGTCGATCAGGAGCGTCTCGGCACGCTCGACGTCGCATGGGTGTCGCTCGACACGTTCCACATCGTCTGCGGCAACGCGGCGGCTCGCTATGCCGAACAGCTCGGCGCGCGCCTGCCGCCGTCGGGCGGCGGGGCGGCCGCACAACCGGCGTGATGCGGTGAAGCCGGCCTGATCGATCCGCGCGGCGGATCCGGGCCGGCGGTCAAACGAAAACGGCTTGCGACGCACGCGTCGCAAGCCGTTTTTTTTGGGGGGCGGGCGAGGCGCGATGCGTTTGCCCGCATCGCGCATTACCCGATACCTTCAGCCGTTCACGGATTCGTCAGCGTGAAGGTCGGCTTCCGGTAGCCGACGCCGGCGCGGTCGAGCTTCGGCAATTCGCGCTGCGTGAGCAGCGTCGCGAAGCCGGCCCAGTCGCGCTGCAGCGCGGCGATGTCGACGTGGTGCGTGTCGCCGCGCTTGAAACGCACGCTGGCCGCATACGGCAGCTCCCAGTCGGCCCGGTGCCACGCGCGCTCGGCGAGCGCGAGCAGCCGTGGATAGGCCATGTATTCGAGGAAGGTGTCGTTGCGCATCACTTCGCCCCACGCCTGGCCCTGCATGCCTTCGATGCGCGGCGCGGGGCCCGTGCCCGTCACCTCGAACGGATTGCCGTCACGGTCGCCCATCACTTCGGCGTTCTGCGGCAGGTTCTCCGGCGCGAACGAGAACACCTTGTACTCGTCGGTTGCATGCGAGCCCCAGTAGTAGCCGCGCTCGCGAGGATTGAGCGTGTACGGGAAGTCGAAGTACAGGTAGTCGGGCAGCGCGAGTACCGTCAGATAGCCCTTGCCGCTCAGGTCGCGCGCGCTGTCCGACGCCCCCCAGAAGATCGTGTCCCACAGCGACACCATCACGTGGCGCGTGCTGAAATCCTGCGGCCCGTTCGCATGCTTGATGCCGTCCTGCCACGCGGCCATCGTGCCGATCCCGTTCGCGTTGACCGCCGCGCTCACCTGTTTCGCGAAGCGCGTCGGCAGTTCGTCGATCGACTTGATCTCGCCGCGCTGGAGCAGCGCCGTGCACGCGGGCGAGCGCGCCCACGGCTTGTCCTGCGCGGCCAGATCGATGCGCCCCTTGTTCGGGTCGGTGCCGTTCAGCGGCTGGAAGCCGCCGCCGAGGAAGATGTTCTTCGCTTCGTCGCCGCCGTAGTGCCAGGTCTGCAGCGGCGCCTGCGCGTCCGCGTGCATCGCCGCGATCTCGCGGATCACCTTCGACGCGAAGTTGAGCGCGCCCGGCACGCACGGGTTCAGGTCGCTGCGCCGATCGTAGAACTGCACCGTCGTCAGGTTCGTCGTGTCCTGCGGGTCGAGCAGCCGGTACGCGTTCGCTTCCTGCTCGCGGCCGGCCGCATGCAGCCGCCGGTAGCGCGCCTCCATCGTCACGACGGCCGCCCGTGCATGCGCGGGCATGTCGATCTCGGGGATGATCTGCACGAAGCGCGCGGCCGCGTAGCGAACCAGCGCCACGTAGTCGTCGCGCGTCAGGTAGCCGCCGCCCGAGCGGTTGTCGGGGCCGGAGCCGAGCTGCGGCAGCAGGCAGCGCGTCTCGCTCGGGTCGTGGCAGCGGCGTCCCCCGATCTCGGTCAGCTCGGGCAGGCCGGGAATCTCGATGCGCCAGCCTTCGTCGTCGGACAGATGCAGGTGCAGGCGGTTGAGCTTGTACGCGCTCATCTGGTCGATCAGGCGGCGCAGCGTCGCCGGATGCTTGAAGTTGCGCGCGAGGTCGACGTGCATGCCGCGATGCGTGAAGCGCGGCGCGTCCTCGACGAGCATCGCCGGGATCGGGCCGCCGCCGGCCGGCGCGAGCGAGTAGAGCGTCTGCACGCCGTAGTAGAGGCCCGCGCGATCGTAGCCTTCGATCAGCACGCCGCGCGGCCCGATCGCGAGCCGGTAGCCGCCCGGTGTCGCGATGTCGGCCGGCAGCCGGCGCGGCGCGATGGCGCCGCGAACCGGCACGCGCGCGCCGTCGAGCCCGAGGGTCGCCGCGCGCTCGCGCAGCGCCGCGACCTGTGCGTCCGGCAGGTCGGGCAGCGCGAGTTCGACGCCGCGCAGCTCGAGCGTGCCGGGCAGCGGCTGTTCGCGCTTCACGCTCGGCAGCGCGCGGCCCGGATCGGGCCGTGCGGCCACCGGCGGCGCGTTGCCGGTCGAGTTGTTCTGCGCGTCGGCCGGCAGCGATTCGACGTAGCGCAGTTCGTTGTCGGTGTCGTTGTAGCGCAGCACGGCCGGCGGCGCCCCGTCGACGACGACATACGGGCGCGGAATCACGTCGCTGTAGCGCAGCAGCCAGTATTCGGCGACGAACGGCAGCTCGATGCGCTCGCCGGGCGCGAGCCGCACCGAGCCCGGCTGCGGCGTCAGTTCGTACAGGTCGCCGGTGAGCCGCCGCAGCGCGAAGCCCGGGCGATCGATCCGCAGCAGGCGGCGGATGCTGTGCAGGTAGAGCTTCCAGCCGCCGTCGGCGATCGCCTGGTGGCCGCGGTTCTGCAGGATCAGGCGGCCGGTCGCGCAGGCGGCGCCGTCGGCGCCGAGATCGGCGCACGGCACGCCGGCCGCGGCCGCGTGGTTGTTGTCGACGGCCACGCGCAACGCGAGGCCGTTCGACAGCAGCGTCGCGAGACTGGCCGCCTGGGCGGCGGCCGATTGCGCGGTGCCGGCGCTCGTGGCAGCGGCGGCCGACGCCGGCACCGCCGAGATCGCGGCCGGCGACAGCGCCGCGATCAGCAGACCGGCAATGAGGGAGGGCAAGGTAAGCTTCATTCGAACTCCTGAGAAAAAGGGGGCGTAGCGACGTCGTGACGCGACGTCGCTGCGAGCGGGTCTTTCAGTGGAGCTGCGGGAGATACCAGCACGCGGGGCGATGCGGGTGCCCCGCGCGCATTCGGCACGCGGGAGCGTGCGTTACGGAACGGGAGGCGGGCATGCGTGCCGATCGGACCGGCGCGGCGCCGGGCGCGGATTCATCGGCGGTACGCGGCAATCGCCACGCCGGCGAGGTGGCGGCAGCCGGCGGCATTCGTCCGGTCGCGCACGAGCGCGACGACGGCGCGCGCCGTGGCACACGCACGTCGACACGGCGCGCAGGCGCACGCCACATACGGGATTCGCATGTCTCCCCCCACCCAGAAGGAATCGGCCTGTCAGCGGCCGTGTCCAACGATCTTATGAAACCTTTTATTGGTATTCAAGTGGTATCAATCTGGCGCTAAATTGGCATCGCCGTGCGATGCCTGCCAGCGCGGCCGGGACGAAAAAAAACCTCGCGCGAAGCGAGGTTCTTTCCTTCCGGACGGCGGCGGCCGGCGCGATCGGCCGCGCGCGTATCGCGCGTTGGTGCGTCAGTCGCGGCGTGCACGCACCGGCGCTTCCTGCGGCTTCTGCCGCGCTTCGAGCCACATCGCGTTGACGATGCCGAACGACAGCGCGACGCCGATACCGAGAATCCAGCTGAAATACCACATGATCCGACTCCTTGCGAAACGGTGGGCGAGCGCGCCTGCGCGCCCGGCCCGGTTCAATGCGTCAATACATCGAGTGCTTGTTCTCTTCGAGCGACTGGTGCGTGACCTTGCCGCGCATCACGCGGTACACCCAGCTCGTGTAGATCAGGATGATCGGCAGGAACACGATCACCGCGAACAGCATCACCTGCAGCGTCATGTGGCTCGACGTCGAATCCCATACGGTCAGGCTGCTGCGCGGGTCGAGCGACGACGGCATGATGAACGGAAACATCGAGAAGCCGGCGGTCAGAATCACGCCGACGATCATCAGGCCCGTGCAGAAGAACGCCGTCTTCTCCTGCTTCGAGCCGGCGAGCAGCAGCGCGAGCACGCCGCCCGCGATCCCGACGACGGGCGCCGCGATCATCCACGGATATTCGCCGTAGTTCGCGAGCCACAGGCCCGAACCGGCGGCGACGTCCTTGAGCAGCGGGTTCGCGACGGTATCGGTCGGCGCGGCGTGGGTGATGTGGAAGCCGCCGATATAAGCGGCCACCAGCACGCCGGCCAGCACGAACAGCACGACCGCGAGGAACGACGCGACGCGCAGCGCGATCGACGCACGGCGCGCGATCGCGCCGTCGGTCTTCATCTTGATGAACGCGGCGCCGTGCGCGACGAGCATCGTGAGGCTGACGAGCCCGCACAGCAGCGCGAACGGGTTCAGCAGCGCCCAGAAGCCGCCGTAGTAGGTCACGCGCAGGTCGCTGTCGAACTTGAACGGCACGCCCTGCAGCAGGTTGCCGAACGCGACGCCGAACACCAGCGCCGGCACGAAGCCGCCGACGAACAGGCCCCAGTCCCAGCCCGCGCGCCAGCGCGGGTCGGGCCGCTTGCTGCGGTAGTCGAAGCCCACCGGCCGGAAGAACAGCGCGAACAGCACGAGCAGCATCGCGAAGTAGAAGCCGGAGAACGACGCCGCGTAGACGAGCGGCCACGCGGCGAACATCGCGCCGCCGGCCGTGATCAGCCACACCTGGTTGCCTTCCCACGTCGCGCCGACGGTGTTGACGATGATGCGGCGCTCCTCGTCGGTCTTGCCGAGGAACGGCAGCAGCGCGGTCGCGCCCATGTCGAAGCCGTCGGTGACGGCGAAGCCGATCAGCAGCACGCCGACGAGCAGCCACCAGATCAGCTTGAGAGTTGCATAGTCCATAGCGATTCCTTGTTCCGTTGCGAGGGCGTGCTCAGACGGCGGCCCGCTCGCCGGCAGCGGCGAGTTCGTGGTGATAGCGGCCGGTATGCAGCGACGACGGGCCGAGGCGCGCGTACTTGAACATCAGCTTGATCTCGATGACGAACAGCGCGGTGTAGAACAGGATGAAGCCGGCGAGACTCAGGTACAGGTCGCTCGGCTGCAGGCTCGACGCCGACAGATGCGTCGGCAGCACGCCGGCGATCGTCCACGGCTGGCGGCCGAGCTCGGCGACGATCCAGCCGAATTCGATTGCGACCCACGGCAGCGGGATCGCCCACACGGCATAGCGCAGGAACCAGCGGCGGTTGTCCTGCAGCAGTTGGCGGCGCGCGCAGAACCAGAACGCGGCAACGAACGTCGCGACGAACAGGAAGCCGAGGAACACCATGATCCGGAACGAGAAGAACACGGGCGCGACGGGCGGGATCGTCTTCTTCGCGGCGGCCTTGATCTGCTCGGGCGTGGCGTCGGTCACGTTCGGCGTGAATTGCTTGAGCATCAGCCCGTAGCCGAGATACTGCTTGTGCTGGTCGAACAGCGCGCGGGTCGCGTCGCTCGTGTCGCCCTGCTTGAGCTTTTGCAGCGCGCCGTACGCGATCATCCCGCTCTGGATGTGTTCCTCGCTGTGCTTCGCGAGATCGCGCAGGCCGATCACCGGTTCGTCGATCGAGCGCGTCGCGATCAGGCCGAGCGCGTACGGGATCTTGATCGCGTAGTCGGTGCGCTGTTGCTCCTGGTTCGGGATGCCGATCAGCGTGAACGACGCGGGCGCCGGCTGCGTGTCCCACTCGGATTCGATCGCGGCGAGCTTCATTTTCTGCACTTCGCCGGTCGTATAGCCCGATTCGTCGCCGAGCACGATCACGCACAGCGTGGCGGCGAGGCCGAAGCCGGCCGCGACCGCGAACGAGCGCAGCGCGAAGTCGACGTCGCGCTTCTTCAGCAGGTACCACGACGACACGCCGAGCACGAACATCGCCGCCGACACGTAGCCGGCCGACACGGTGTGCACGAACTTCACCTGCGCGACCGGGTTGAACAGCACGTCGAACAGGCTCGTCATCTCCATGCGCATCGTCTGGTAGTTGAACTCGGCGCCGACCGGGTTGTTCATCCAGCCGTTCGCGACGAGGATCCACAGAGCCGACAGGTTCGAACCCAGCGCGACGAGGAACGTGACGATCAGGTGCTTGACCTTCGACAGGCGGTTCCAGCCGAAGAAGAACAGGCCGACGAACGTCGATTCGAGGAAGAACGCCATCAGGCCCTCGACCGCGAGCGGCACGCCGAAGATGTCGCCGACATAGTGCGAGTAGTACGACCAGTTCGTGCCGAACTGGAATTCGAGCGTGATGCCGGTCGTCACGCCCATCGCGAAGTTGATCCCGAACAGCTTGCCCCAGAACTGGGTCATGTCCTTGTAGACCTGTTTGCCGGTCATCACGTAGACGGCTTCCATGATGACGAGCAGCCAGGACAGGCCGAGCGTCAGCGGCACGAACAGGAAGTGGTAGAGCGCCGTGATGCCGAACTGCAGACGTGACAGATCGACGACTTCACTACTTATCATGGTGGTCTCCCTCGGAGGGTGCAGGCGCCGGCACCGAGAGCAGCTTCTCGGCCACGGCGGCAGGCGGCAACGACATGTGCTCGGCCTGCGGATGATTGAAGAATGCGTATTTGAGCGACATCAGGAGGATCAGCTTGACGATCAGCACCACGGTGATGTCGCGGCCGAGGGTGGGTCCGCGTGCCCACGCGGCGATGCGCGCGCGCCAGCCGATCGTGCCGGCCGGCCGTTGGGGAGGCGGCGGTGCGGGCTCTTTATTGATCGAGATCAAGGCGATTATCCTGAATCGATTTAAGTCGGATTGGGGGCGACTTTACGTCGGATTTATGACGGCCGTGAAGCTGTTTTAATCCTTTTGCGCCTGACATGCCAATTTTAAAAGGACGGCTTTCCGATGCCGAGTGCCGCGCTGCGGCAGACCGTCGCGAAACATGGGGTAAAAATTGAGGCAGATCAAGGTTATGCGGAAGGGCGCCGCAAATGACGTAATACCCGATGAATCAGGTCAATTGATCGGCGAGGAAACGGCGCGTGAAGCGCGCTGAAAAGCGGGTGAAAAGCAGCGGAAAAAACGGACGAAAAAAACCGCTGCGTCGGGCAGCGGTTTTCGATGAAGCGATTCTGACTCGCCGGGGATTTACGCGTATTCGGCGAGGGCGGTGCGCATCTTTTTCATTGCACTCGCTTCGATCTGGCGGATGCGTTCCGCCGACACGCCGAACTCGGCGGCGAGATCGTGCAGCGTCGAGCCGCCCGAGCCGTCGTCGTCGACGTGCAGCCAGCGCGCCTCGATGATGCGGCGGCTGCGCGCATCGAGCGCGTCGAGCGCCTGCGCGATGCCGTCCGTCTGCAGCATGTCGCGCTGGCGCGCGGCGAGCACGGCGGTCGGCTCGTTGTGCGAGTCGGCCAGGTAGGCGATCGGCGCGTACGATTCCTCGCCGTCTTCCACCTGCCCTTCGAGCGCGATGTCGCCGCCCGACAGGCGCGTTTCCATCTCGGTCACTTCTTCGCGCTTGACGTTGAGCTCTTGCGCGAGGCCGTCGATTTCCTCGGGCGTCATCGCCTGCATGCTCTTCTTGTGGCTGCGCAGGTTGAAGAACAGCTTGCGCTGCGCCTTCGTCGTGGCGACCTTCACCATGCGCCAGTTGCGCAGGATGTACTCGTGGATTTCGGCCTTGATCCAGTGAATCGCATACGACACCAGGCGCACGTTTTGCGCCGGGTCGAACCGCTTCACGGCTTTCATCAGGCCGATGTTGCCTTCCTGGATCAGGTCGCCATGCGGCAGGCCGTAGCCGAGATAGTTGCGCGCGATCGACACGACGAGACGCAGGTGCGACAGCACGAGGCGGCGCGCCGAGTCGAGGTCGTTGTTTTCGCGGAATTCGGTTGCGTAGCGGCGTTCCTCCTCGGCGGTCAGCAGCGGAATGCGGTTGACGGCCTGGATGTACGCGTCGATGTTGCCGAGCTGGCCGGGCAACATCGATTGGGCTGCGAGCGCCAGCGAGCCTGCCGATTCGGCCTTGGCCGGCGTCGGGCTCAGGGTGTTCGGGAGGGTCAGGGCGTGGCTCACTAAAAACTCCTTTGGAATCAGGGACAAACCCCCGGTCTCGGATGAGATTCCGTGGGTCATCTTAGCACTCCCGGAATACGAGTGCTAATTCCTTAGAGCGGGCGGGGGCATCGGAGTTCCCGCTTTTCTATCGAATTGGCCGAGTCGATAGTCTATTCTGCGACAAGGGCCGCGTCGGGGAGTTCCGTAAGCCGTTGTTTCTGATGAGAATCGGTAGACGATTTCGATTTTTGTCTTTTTGGAAGCAAGCTATTTCGCTTCGTGATGCCGATCCGAAAAGTCCTTTACCATACCATTCAGTTCGCTCGGGCCCGGCCGTTGCGGCAGGCTCCATTCAACCCACAAAGTTGGAGTGTCAGATGAACAACAAGAAGAATCGCCGGTCCCGCAGCCGGCTCGCGCTGCATGCGATGCTGGCAGCGTCTCTTCTGGGCGGATCGGGTGCGGCTTTCGCGGATCGATGGGGGATCCAGGCGGGCGGCGGGTTTTCGGATCGTCGCGGGATCGACAAGGCCGATATCGGCGTGGTGTGGGATCCGGGCTGGAACTGGTGGGAAATCGGCGGCTGGCACTTCACGTTCGTCGTCGAAGGGCACGCCGGCTACTGGCACACGGGCGGCAACGTCCACGGCAACATCGGCGAGTTCGGCGTGACGCCGATGTTCCGCTTCATCAAGAGCAGCGGGCAGATTCGCCCGTTCATCGAGGCGGGTGGCGGCGTCCGGCTTCTGACGCACCCGACGATCTCGGACAATTTCTCGCTGTCGACCGCGTTCCAGTTCGCGCCGACCGGCGGCGTGGGCGTGCAGTTCGGCCAACGGCAACAATATCAGGTCGGCTACCGTTTCGAACATGTGTCTAACGCGGGTATCAAAGAGCCGAATCCTGGTATAAATTTCCACCAGTTCTACCTGCAGTACAACTTCTGATCCGTACGCCCGTGCAAGGCGGGCGCGTTGCCGAGGAGTCAGGCGATGGCGAAGGTGGTCGATGCGATCCGCGCGCTCGAGCGCGATCGATTCCGGGCGATGGTGGACGGCGACGGCGAGGCGCTCGACGCGCTGTTGTCGGACAAGGTGTTTTTCGTCCACACCAACGGCAAGCGCGAAACCAAGCAGCAGTTCATCGACGCCATCGTCGCCGGCCGCCGCCGCTATCGCCAGATCGAAATCCAGTCGCAGGACGTGCTGCCCGTCGGCGACGAGACCTGCGTCGTCACCGGGCGCGCGTTGATCGAGATGGAAACGAACAACGGCGGCCTCGTCTTCCCGATTGCCTATACGTCCGTCCACACGCACGACCGGGGCCGCTGGTGCCTGTTCGCGTGGCAGGCGACGCGGTGCGCGACCGACACGTAAGCGCGGGTGGCGCTCCTTTTCATGTGTCGACCGAAGCGGCCTTCTGAGCCGCTTTTTGCTGCCTCGTGCGGCGCGGATCGCGCGGCGCACGGGCGGTCACGCACCGCTCGCTGACGTTTCAACCTGCATCGAAGCCCGGCGCTCAGGCCGCCGCGCGGTGGTCCGCGCAGTGCCATGCCGAGCGGTTGATCGCGCTGACGACCGCATCGAGCGCTGCGCTCGCCGCATCGGCATGCATGCCGACACCGTGCCGCAGCGGCGCCTCGCCGACCCGGCAGCCGACCGATACCGCGATCCGGCCATCCGCGGCGCGCGTGTGTTCGCACGACGCGACGTCGATCGCGGCGCCGGCGGCCGCCGCAAATGCCGCGGCGAAATGCCGCACGGCATCGTCGGGCATCGCTTCGGCGGCGGGCGCTGTCGCGATCTCGCGGTTTTGCCAGCGCGCGCCGCTGCCGTGGCGTGCGGCCGGGCCGTCGGTTTCGAAGAATTCACGCGCGAACAGCGCGCAGATCGCGTCGCCCGTCACTTCCTCGCCCGATGCATCGGCGAGCGTCTGCACCGCATGGCTGAACTCGATCTGGACGCGGCGCGTCGGCGTGAAGCCCATCCCGCGTTCGAGCAGGAACGTCGCGCCGCCCTTGCCGGACTGGCTGTTCACGCGGATCACCGCGTCATAGCTGCGGCCGAGATCGGCCGGGTCGATCGGCAGGTACGGGACCTCCCACGCCGCGTCGGGGCGCTGCTGCGCGAACCCCTTGCGGATCGCGTCCTGGTGCGAGCCCGAGAACGCGGTGAACACGAGGTCGCCCGCGTACGGATGGCGCGGATGCACGGGAATCTGGTTGCAGCGTTCGACGACGCGGCGCACCGCGTCGATGTCGGAGAAGTCGAGGCCCGGATCGATGCCCTGCGTGTAGAGGTTCAGCGCGAGCGTGACGAGATCGACGTTGCCGGTGCGCTCGCCGTTGCCGAACAGGCAGCCTTCGATGCGGTCGGCGCCCGCGAGCAGCGCGAGTTCGGCCGCCGCGACCGCGGTGCCGCGATCGTTGTGCGGATGCACGGACAGCACGATGCTGTCGCGATACGCGAGGTTGCGGTCCATCCATTCGATCTGGTCGGCGAACACGTTCGGGCTCGCGGCTTCGACGGTGGCCGGCAGGTTGACGATCATCTTGTGGTCGCGGGTCGGACGCCACGTCTGCGCGACCGCGTCGCAGATCTCGCGCGCGAACGTCAGCTCGGTCATGCTGAAGGTTTCCGGCGAGTACTGGAAGGTCCACTGCGTATCGGGGCGCGCGGCCGCGTGTGCCTTGATGACGCGCGTGCCGTCGATCGCGAGCGCCTTCACGTCGTCCTTCGACATCCCGAACACGATGCGGCGGAACGACGGGCAGACCGCGTTGTACAGGTGCACGATCGCGCGCGGCACGCCTTCGAGCGCATCGAACGTGCGCGCGATCAGGTCTTCGCGCGACTGCACGAGCACTTCGATCGTCACGTCGTCGGGAATCCGCTGGTCGTCGATCAGCTTGCGGACGAAATCGAAGTCGGTTTGCGACGCCGACGGAAAACCGACTTCGATCTCCTTGAACCCGATTGCGACCAGCATCTCGAAGAACTCGAGCTTCTGCTCGATGCTCATCGGCTCGATCAGCGACTGGTTGCCGTCGCGCAGGTCGGTGCTCATCCATACGGGCGCGCGCTCGATGGTGCGGGCCGGCCAGCGGCGGCCATTGAGGCGGACGGGCTCGAACGGGCGGTACTTGTCTTGCGGATTGCGCATCATCTTCTGGACCTCGGGTCTCAAGTCGCGAGCGAAGACGGGCGGCAGGGGCGTCGGTTGGCGCTGCCTCGCACCCGGCGCGCGATGGCGCCGCGGATGCGGATGATCTTCGCGAATCGGCCGACGGATGGACGGACGAATGCTGACGACTTCGGGTTGTAAAAATTGCGAGAGGGGTACTGCGAGGAACTGCTGGGAGGACCGTGCGGACAGCACACGGCGCTACGACAGCCTTAGGCTAGTCGTAGCGATAGCGGCCGCGCTAGGCGGCCGGAGGTAATTCGGAGGGGGTTCGGAAAGGAACGCATGACGGCCACTCTATGCCAGGATGCCGACGCGTGTCAATTATCGGGATAAAGGGGCGGGCACCGCGGCACCTTCAGCGCGCGACGCGGGCGATCCGTACGATCGTCGCGACCTGTCGCGCCACCGTGTCGGGCACCGGCATCTCGCCTCGCAGCACGGCGTCCGTCCACGCGGCCGTGGTCGCGGCATCGCGCGACTCCGGCAGCGCGACGGGCGGCGCGTCGGTCGACGAACGCTCGGCGTCGATCAGCGTGTCGCACACGCCGTCGTGCAGCCAGTCGACCTGCACCTGGCGTCGCGTGTCGGCCACCGCTTCGCCTTCGGTGCCGCGCGCGAGCAGCGCGCCGCCCCGCGCGGCGTCCGGATGGTCGCGGAACAACTGCGCGAGGCTGTCGCGGTACGGCGGGTGCGTGTAGTTGACGAGCCGCAGCCCGGCCGGCGCGAACGGCTGCAGGATCTTCACGAGCGTATGCGTCGAATTGCGCACGCCGAGCACGCTGCGCATCGACAGCAGGTGCGCGATACGCGGTGCCAGCACGTCGATCGGTGCGAACGCGACGCGGCGTTCGGCGAGCGTGTCCTCGATCGCGTCGTGCGACGTCGACGGCGCCAGCGACAGCGCCGAGAAAATCTCGGCGCTCGTCACGCGGCCCGGATCGCGCTCCACCCCATGCACCAGCACCGGCACGCCTTCGCGCGCGAGCAGCAGCGCGAGCAGCGGCACGAGGTTCGGCTGCTTGCGCGCGCCGTTGTAGCTCGGGATCGACACCGGGCGGAACGCGGCGTCCTGCACGTGCACGGGCTCGAACGACGCCTGCGCGGCGGCGAGCATCGCGGCCAGTTCGTCGGCGGATTCGCCCTTCAGCCGGTAGGCGATCAGGATCGCGCCGAGTTCGACGTCCGACACGCGCGCATCGAGCATCGCGCGATAGAGCTCGAACGTGTCCTCGGCGGACAGGGCGCGCGCGCCGTGCGGGCCGCGGCCGATTTCCTTGATGAAGCGGGCGCAAGGGAACGGAGCGGCGGCGGGATCGTGGGAAGCGGTCATCGGGGCGTGGGGCGGGCGGCCGGCATCGGGCCGCGCGGCGAGCGGTGAGGAATGCCCGAGTATCGCACGGGCGCGGCCGTGCATCGTGCCGCGCTACACTCTGGTTCCCGGCGACGCGCGCACCGGCTGCGCCGCGCCCGTGCCGCCCCGCCGGCCGAATACGACTACGAGAGACATCCCATGAAGCTCTACAGCTATTTCCGCAGTTCCGCGTCGTACCGCGTGCGGATTGCCCTGAACCTGAAGCAGTTGCCGTTCGACTACGCACCCGTGCACATGCTGCGCGACGGCGGCGAGCAACTGAAGGACGCATACCGCGCGCTGAATCCGGATGCGGTCGTGCCGACGCTGATCGACGGCGACGCGACGCTGCAGCAGTCGCTCGCGATCATCGAATATCTCGACGAAACCCATCCCGAGCCCGCGCTGCTGCCGAAGCAGCCGGTCGACCGGGCGTACGTGCGCGCGATTGCGCTGCAGATCGCATGCGAGATCCACCCGCTCAACAATCTGCGCGTGCTGAAGTACCTGAAGCACACGCTGCAGGTGCCCGAGGAGGCGAAGAACGCGTGGTACCGGCACTGGATCGAGGCGGGCTTCGAATCGCTCGAGACGCGTCTCGCGAACGATCCGCGCACCGGCAAGCTGTGCTTCGGCGACACGCCGACGCTCGCCGACGTGTGCCTCGTGCCGCAGGTGTTCAACGCGAACCGCTTCTCGATCGACACGACGCGTTTCCCGACGATCCAGCGCATCGTCGACCATGCAGCGACGATCGATGCGTTCAAGGCCGCCGAGCCGGGCGTGCAACCCGACGCGGAATGAGCGCGGCGCGCGGCGCGGCGGGCAGCGATCATGATCGGGCGCGCATGAAAAAGGGCGCTCGAAGGCGCCCCGTGCGACGTCAGCCGGCGGCGTTCAGCCGAGCAGCGCGTCCGCGAATTCCACCGCGCTGAACGGCTGCAGGTCCTCGACCTTCTCGCCGACGCCGATGAAGTAGACGGGCACCGGGCGTTGCCGCGCGATCGCGGCGAGAATCCCGCCCTTCGCGGTGCCGTCGAGCTTCGTGACGATCAGGCCGGTGAGGCCGAGCGCGTCGTCGAATGCCTTCACCTGCGTGAGCGCGTTCTGGCCGGTGTTCGCGTCGATCACCAGCAGCACTTCGTGCGGCGCGCCGTCGTGCGCCTTCGCGATCACGCGCTTCACCTTCTTCAGCTCTTCCATCAGATGGAGCTGCGTCGGCAGGCGGCCGGCCGTGTCGGCCATCATCACGTCGATCTTGCGCGCGCGCGCGGCGCTGACCGCGTCGAAGATCACCGCGGCCGGATCGCCGCTTTCCTGCTGCACGACCGTCACGTTGTTGCGCTCGCCCCAGATCGCCAGCTGTTCGCGCGCGGCCGCGCGGAACGTGTCGCCGGCGGCCAGCAGCACCGACTGGTCGAAGCTCTGCAGATGCTTCGCGAGCTTGCCGATGCTGGTCGTCTTGCCCGCGCCGTTCACGCCGGCGATCATCATCACGAGCGGCTGCGCGCGGCCGAGCATCAGCGATTTCTCGAGCGGCGTCAGCAGCTCGACGAGCAGGTCGTGCAACGCATCCTTCACCTGCTGCGGATCGGTCAGCCGGCCCGCGCGCACCTTCTCGCGCAGCGCGTCGAGCAGGTATTCGGTCGCGTCGACGCCCGCGTCGGACATCAGCAGCGCGGTTTCGAGCTCCTCGTACAGGTCCTCGTCGATCTTCGTGTTGACGAATACGCCGGTGATGTTCGAGCCCGTCTTCGCGAGCCCCGTTTTCAGGCGCGCGAGCCACGACTTCTTCGCGGAGGCGTCCTGCAGCGGCGGCGGGACGATCTCGACCGTCTCGACGACTTCGTCGCGGCCGTCGTTGGTCGGCGTGACCGTCATCACGACGGCCGGCGCGGCCGGTTGCGCGGGCGCCTGCGGCACGTCGGCCGCGGGCGGCGTCTCGAGCGCGGGCGCGTCGGCGTCGGACGCTTCGTCCGCTTGCTGCGCGTCGGCCGATTGCGATTCCGCCGGATCGGGCTCCTGCGTTTTCTTGAATCGTTTGAAGAAACTGAACATGGTCTGACGTCGGGAAGAGGGGTGGGCCGCCGCCGAGGGCGGGCGCCGGGCGGGCCGTTCTGCGTTCGCGCGGGCGCGGCGCACGGCGGCCGAAACCGTGCATTTTATCAGTGCGGCGTGGCGCACGCGTCAGTGCGCGTCGCCGCTGTGGTAACGTGCGCCTGTTTGGCGGCGCCCCCTTGCGCGCGCCCGGTCCCTCCGTTGTCGATATCCCGTATGTCCCGTTCTTCTTCCGGCCGCCCGGCGGCCCCCTCTGGCCGCGGCAAGCCGCACACGATCCGCATCATCGGCGGCGACTGGAAACGCACGCCGCTTGCAGTGCTCGATCTCGACGGCCTGCGCCCGACCCCCGATCGCGTACGCGAGACGCTGTTCAACTGGCTCGGCCAGGATCTCGAAGGATGGCGCTGCCTCGATCTGTTCGCGGGCACCGGCGCGCTCGGCTTCGAGGCCGCGTCGCGCGGCGCGGCGAGCGTCGTGATGGTCGAGCGCCATCCGCGCGCCGCGCAGCAGTTGCGTGCGATCAAGGACAAGCTCGGCGCCCGTTCGGTCGAGATCGCCGAAGCCGATGCGCTGCGGCTCGCGGCCGGGCTCACGCCGGGCGCGTTCGACGTCGTGTTCCTCGATCCGCCGTTCGACGACCTGGCCGCGCTCGAGCGCGCGATCTCGCTGTCGGCGCCGCTCGTCGCGGCAGGCGGCGCGCTGTACGTCGAAACGGGGGCGGAACTCGATCCGGCCGCGCACGACGCGCTCGCGGGCTGGCAGGTGGTGAAGCACGGCAAGGCCGGTGCGGTTCACTATCATTTGCTGCGGCGCGAAAATGATGAATAATGCGCGTTCCATACGAGGCGGCGCGCCGCAAAGGCGACGCATGCCCATCTCGGCAGCGGCGTGCGCATCGCGCGGCTGCCATCCCGTTTGCGTGATGACAGGAGGAGCGACATGGTAGTCGCCGTGTATCCCGGTACGTTCGATCCGCTGACGCGCGGGCACGAAGACCTCGTGCGGCGTGCGTCGAGCATTTTTGATACGCTGGTGGTGGGTGTTGCCGACAGTCGCGCGAAAAAGCCGTTTTTCTCGCTCGAAGAACGTCTGACGATTGCGAACGAAGTGCTCGGCCATTACCCGAACGTGAAGGTGATGAGTTTCACCGGCCTCCTGAAGGATTTCGTGCGCGTCAACAATGCGCGCGTGATCGTGCGCGGGTTGCGCGCCGTGTCCGATTTCGAATACGAGTTCCAGATGGCGGGGATGAACCGCTATCTGCTGCCCGACGTCGAGACGATGTTCATGACGCCGTCCGACCAGTACCAGTTCATCTCGGGAACGATCGTGCGCGAAATCGCGCAGTTGGGCGGCGATGTCAGCAAATTCGTGTTTCCGTCCGTCGAGAAGTGGCTGACCGAGAAAGTCGCCGCGATCGGAGGCCCTGCCGCGTGATGCGGCGCCGGCCGGTTTCGTTGCGAAGCCGGCCGCCGGCCTGAAGAAGTGAGATCAGTATGTCTTTGATGATTACCGACGAGTGCATCAATTGCGACGTGTGCGAGCCCGAGTGCCCGAACGGCGCGATTTCGATGGGCCCGGACATCTACGTGATCGACCCGAACAAGTGCACCGAATGCGTCGGCCATTTCGACGAACCGCAGTGCCAGCAGGTGTGTCCGGTCGAATGCATTCCGCGCGATCCGCAGCATGACGAATCGCACGCGCAATTGATGGAGAAGTATCACGCGTTGATCGCCGCGAAGGGCGACGACGCGTCGTGATCCTGAGTTGACGCACGCACGCTGACTGGCGAACGCGCGTCCTGCTTCAGATCGGCGCCGCCCGGCGCCGATTCTTTCGTGTCAGGCCAGCAGCTCGCGCAACGCCGCGACAAGCGCGTCGCATTCGGCATCGGTGCCGACGGTGATGCGCAGGTGCTGGTCGATCCGCGGCAGCCGGAAGTGCCGCACGAAAATTTCCCGTTCCTTCAGCTTCGCCGCGATCGTGCCCGCATCGTGCGCGGGGTGGCGCGCGAACACGAAATTCGCGGCCGACGGCACGATCTCGAAGCCGAGTGCGTCGAGCGCATGCGTGAGCCGGGCCCGGCTGTCGATCACGCGCCGGCAGGTGGCGTTGAAATGATCGGTGTCCTCGTATGCGGCCTGCGCGGCCACCTGCGCGAGCCGGTCGAGCGGATACGAGTTGAAGCTGTCCTTCACGCGGTTCAGCGCATCGATCAGTGCCGTATCGCCGAACGCGAAGCCGACGCGCATGCCCGCGAGCGAGCGCGCCTTCGACGTCGTATGCACGACGAGCAGGTTCGGATGACGGTCGATCAGCGTGATGGCCGACTGCGCGCCGAAATCGACGTACGCTTCGTCGATCACGACGACCGACGACGGATTCGCGGCCGCGATCCGCTCGACGTCCGCGAGCGGCAACGCGCGCCCGGTCGGCGCATTCGGGTTCGGAAACAGTACGCCGCCGGCGTCGTCGAGATAGTCGTCGACGCGGATCGAGAAATCGTCCGCGAGCGGCACGACCGTGGTCTCGACGCCGTACAGGCGCGCGTAGGTCGGATAGAAGCTGTACGTGATGTCGGGAAAGCGTAGCGGCCGGTCGTGCTTGAGCAGCGCCTGGAACGCGTGCGCGAGCACCTCGTCGGAGCCGTTGCCGACGAACACCTGCTCGGGCTTGATGCGGTGATGGGCCGCGACCGTCTCGCGCAGTGCGCGCGCGACCGGGTCCGGATAGCGGCGCAGCGTGTCGCCGGTGTCGCCGAGTTCGCGTGCGATCGCCGCGACGACGCGCGGCGACGGCGGATAGGGATTCTCGTTGGTGTTCAGCTTGACGGGGTGCGCGAGTGCAGGCTGTTCGCCCGGCACGTAAGGCACGAGTTGCTGAACGACGTCGCTCCAGTAACGGCTCACCGCTTGGCTCCTGTCGGGCAAAACGTCGAGATTACCGCATGTGTGCGTCGCGGTGGGGCGGGCGAGGCCGCTCGGTTGCGCCGAACGGCCGATGCACCAGGCCGGTGCGTCGGACTCAGTTGCGATGCAGCTGCATCGTCGCGCGATCGAGTTCGCCCTTGACGATCATCGGCATCACGGCGAGCGCGCGTTCGATCGATGCGTCGATCACGTCCTGTTCCTCGCGGCGCGGCGGCTTCAGCACGAAGTTCGCGACGTCGGGCTTCGCGCCAGCGCGCGCGCTTTCCGGAATCAGGTCGCGCGGATGGCCGATGCCGATCCGCAGCCGCCAGTACTGCTGCGACGACAGGTGCGCGGAGATGTCCTTCAGGCCGTTGTGGCCGCCGCTGCCGCCGCCGAGCTTCAGCTTCACGGTGCCGGGCGGCAGGTCGAGCTCGTCGTGCGCGACGAGGATCTGGTCGGGCAGGATCTTGAAGAATTGCGCGAGCGCGACGACCGACTGGCCGGAGCGGTTCATATAGGTTTGCGGCTCGAGCAGGTGGACTTCCTCGCCGTGCAGGCGTGCTTTCGCATAGAAGCCGTGGAAACGGCGTTCGTCGCGCAGCGTCGTGCCGGCTTCGCGGGCGAGCTGGTCGATCAGCCAGAAACCGGCGTTGTGGCGCGTCGCGGTGTATTCCGCCCCGGGATTGCCGAGGCCGACGATCAGTTTGATCATGACGTTTCGAAGGCGGCGGCTGCCGCCTGGGCGCAGAAAAAGAAAAACCCGCCGGGCAAGCCGCGGCGGGTTGCGTCGACCGTTTCGTGAAACGGATCGATGGAGCGTGCAGGCAGCCGCTCAGGCAGCCGGCGTTTCGCCTTCTGCTGCGTCCGACACGGCACCCGCCGGGACCGTCGCCGAGGCGACAACCGGGTTTTCCGCGTCGATGTGCGCGACCAGCGCGACGCCCTTCGGCAGCGCGATGTCCTTCGCGTGCAGCGACTGACCGGCTTCGATCTTCGACAGGTCGACTTCGAGGAACTCCGGCAGCGCGGCCGGCAGGCACTCGATTTCGATTTCCGTCGCGACGTGCGAAACGATCGCGCTCGACAGCTTCACGGCAGGGCTGACTTCAGCGTTCAGGAAGTGCAGCGGCACCTTCGTGTGCAGCTTCTTCTTCGCGTCGACGCGCTGGAAGTCCACGTGCAGCACCAGTTGCTTGAACGGGTGGTATTGCACGTCGCGCAGCAGAACCTGCTGCGACTGGCCGGCCACTTCGAGGTCGAGGATCGACGAGTGGAAGGCTTCCTTCTTCAGGGCGTGCCACAGGGCGTTGTGATCGAGTTCGATCTTTTGCGGGGCTGCTTCGCCACCGTAGACGATACCCGTGGTCTTACCCGAATTGCGCAGGCGGCGGCTCGCACCCGTACCTTGCTGTTGGCGCTCGAAAGCGACGACTTTCATGTGATTCTCCAATGGCTGCCCGCGACCAGGCAGTGAAACGGGGCCATCAAGCGGCCCCAGATGAAACGGCCGGGGTTTCGTCTATCCCGTCCGATTGTGCAAAAAGCGAAGCGTTGCCGCTTCGCTTTCCGCGCATACTTTGTTCCGTCGATTCGCGATCAGGATTCCGCGAACAGCGACATCACCGAATCGCCGCGGCGAATCCGCGAGAACGTCTCGGCCAGCAGGCTCGCGCTCGTCAGCGAGCGGATCTTCGAGCATCCCAGCGATTCGGCCGACAGCGGGATCGTATCGGTGACGACCAGCTCGTCGAGTTCCGATGCGGCGATGCGATCCCCGGCGCCGCCCGACAGCACCGGGTGCGTCGCGTAGGCGAACACCTGCTTCGCACCGCGGTCCTTCAGCACTTGCGCGGCCTTGCAGAGCGTGCCGGCCGTATCGACCATGTCGTCCATGATCACGCAGGTGCGGCCTTCGACTTCACCGATGATGTTCATCACTTCGGCGATGTTCGCCTTCGGACGACGCTTGTCGATGATCGCGAGATCGCAGTTGAGCTGCTTCGCGAGTGCCCGGGCACGCACCACGCCGCCGACGTCCGGCGACACGACGAGCAGATCCGAGTAGTTCTGCTTGCGCAGGTCGCCCAGCAGGATCGGCGTCGCGTAGATGTTGTCGACCGGGATGTCGAAGAAGCCTTGAATCTGGTCGGCGTGCAGATCCATCGTGATGATCCGCTCGACGCCGGCGATTTCCAGCATGTTCGCGATGACCTTCGCCGAGATCGCGACGCGCGCCGAACGCGGGCGGCGATCCTGACGTGCATAGCCGAAGTAGGGGATGGCAGCAGTGATCCGGCCGGCGGATGCGCGCTTGAGCGCATCGACCATGATCATCAGTTCCATCAGGTTGTCGTTCGTCGGTGCGCACGTGGATTGCAGGACGAAGACGTCCTTGCCGCGCACGTTTTCCTGGATCTCGACCTGGATCTCGCCGTCGGAGAAACGGCTGACCATCGCTTTGCCGAGGGGAATACCAAGGATATTGACGACTTCCTGGGCGAGCGCGGGATTCGCGTTGCCAGTAAAGACCATCAGGCCATCATGGCTGTGGCTGCTCATCGTGCACCTGCTTCAGGCTTGGGCGGGAAATGCGGGAAAATTTTTGGCAGGGGAGGAAGGACTCGAACCCTCGCATGCCGGAATCAAAATCCGGTGCCTTGACCAACTTGGCGACTCCCCTACACTTAACTGATAACTTCACCGAACTCGTGTAGGCCGTTCGGCAAAGTAAAACTTCATGACGCGAAAGCGAAGAGCGGATGCTCGTTCAGGCTTTCGGCAACTGCGCCATTCCAACTGGCGGGCAGTTTGGCTTTCGCCGCTTCTGCCTCGTGCTTGCTGTGAAACGCTGCAAACACGCTAGCTCCGGAGCCGGTCATCCTCGCGGGGGTCACATCATACAACCATTTGACCACCTGCGCAACTTCCGCGTACTTCTTTGTTACAACTTCCTGCATATCGTTCCGGCCGAAGCTGTCTGGCCATCCCGCATCGCTGGTTTGCCGTGCAAGAAAGTCAGCAATTGTGACGGGCTTCGTATTTCTTGTCAACAACTCATCTGAAAATATTTCAGCGGTCGGGACATGAACGCGTGGCGTCACAACCAGGAACCAGCGAGTCGGCAATTCTACCTCAGCTAATTCTTCTCCGATACCCTCTGCGAATGCATTTTTTCCAAAAATAAAAAACGGGACGTCGGCGCCGAGTTTGACCGCGAGCGACTGGAGTTCGGCGCGCGGCAAATCGAGTTGCCACAGGCGGTTCAGCGCGAGCAGCGTCGTCGCCGCGTCGGAGCTGCCGCCGCCGAGGCCGGCGCCCATCGGCAGGATCTTGTCGATCTCGATGTCGACGCCGTGCGCGGTGTCCGTATGCGTTTTCAGCAGGTTGGCCGCGCGCACGACGAGATCGCTTTCCTCGGGCACGCCGGGTACCTCGGTGGCGCGGGCGACGCGGCCGTCGTCGCGTAACGTGAAGTGCAGCGTGTCGCCCCAGTTCAGCAGCTGGAATACGCTCTGCAGATCGTGATAGCCGTTCGGACGGCGGCCGGTGATGTGCAGGAACAGGTTGAGTTTCGCGGGCGCCAGGCAGTTGCGCAGCGAGCGGGTCGAATCGGTCATGCGGGTATCGGGCTAGGCGCGCGTGCTCACTGATCGAGCACGAGCTTGATGTCGAGCGGCGGCGTCGCGCGCACGAGGTTGACGCGTTTGACGCCCGTGGCCGGGGCATCCGCGTAGGCAAGGTAGTCGATCGTCCAGCCGTCCTGACGGAGCTGCTTGAGGCGCGTGCCGTCGGCCGGGTCGCGCACGGTTTCCGCCGGCGTCGCGGGTGCGGCGGTCGGCAGCAGCCAGTAGCGCAGGCCCGCGAGCGGCAGCTCGAAGCCGAGCGCTTTCTGCATCAGGTCGCCGACGTCCGGCGCATATTGGGTCGGACGGTTCGGCAATTCGAGCGACGCCGCGCGCGGCGTCGATTTCACGACCGCAAGCGTCTGGCCGAGCGGGCTGCGCAGTTCGAGCGACACGTCGTCGCCGTGTTCCTGCCAGTCGAAGTTGCCGTACACGTTCTGCGGGTTGCCGAGACGATCGTCGTACCGCACCGCGAAGCGGCCATGGTACGCATGCATCGCCGCCGTCTGCAGTGCGGCGCCCGCCGGCGTGCCGGCCGACGGCGGCGTACTCGCGCAGCCGGCGAGCGCGAGCGCCGCGCCGGCCGCGGCCAGCGTGCGCCGCGCGCGGGAGGACAGGGAAAACATCGGGAACATCCGCATCAGAGGCCGTTGATCTGCAGGCGCTTCAGCGTCTGCACGAGCGTTTCGTTGTCGGGCTCGAGCTTCTGCGCGGCACGCAACGCGTTGCGCGCGTCGTCCTGCGCGCCGCTCTTCCACAGCACTTCGCCGAGATGCGCGCCGATTTCGGCGTTCGGCTGCAGTTCGTATGCGCGCTGCAGCACCTTCGTCGCGCCGGCCGTGTCGCCCATCCGGTACTTCACCCAGCCGAGGCTGTCCATGATGTACGCGTCGTTCGGCGCGAGCGCCATCGCCTTGTCGATCAGCTTGCTGGCCTCGGGCAGGCGCTGGTTGCGGTCGGCGAGCGAATAGCCGAGCGCGTTGTAGGCCTGCGGATTGTCGGGCTGCGTGCGGATCAGCTCGCGCAACTGCTTTTCCATCGTCGCATAGTGGCCCGTCTTTTCGGCCGCCATCGCGTAGTCGTAGCGCAGGTCGGGATCGTCCGGGAAGTCCTGGACGGCCTGCCCGAGCCGCGCCTCCGCTTCCGGATAGCGCTTCGCCGTGAACAGGATCGACGCATCGGTGCGCGCCACCACGGCCGCGTCGCGCGGATCCGTGATCGGCAGGTTGTCGAGCACCTTGCGCGCCTCGTCGGTCTTGCCCTGTTTCTGCAACAGTTGCGCGCGCGTGATCTGCGCGGGCAGGTAGTGCTGGCTCGTCTGGTCGACCTTGTCGAGCCATTGCGACGCCTGCGCGTCGTTGTTCTGGTCGATCGCGATCTGCGCGAGGTAGATGTAGCCCTGGCCGACGTCGAGGTTCGGCTGCTTGTCGCCGAGCTGTACGTACTGCTTCAGGTAGCCGGTCGCCTCGTCGAGTTTCTTCTGCTGGATCTTGATCAGCGCGAGCGCCATCAGCGGCGTCGGATCCTTCGAGTCGAGCTTGCGCATCGTCTCGAACTGCTTCTGCGCGTCGTCGAGGCGGTCGTCGGCGAGATAGAGCTGCGACAGCGCGAGCCGTGCGTCGCGCGACTTCGGATTCTGCTGAACATACTTCTCGAACGACGCGATGCCCGCGGCGCGTTCCGCCGGCCCCATCTGCGACAGCATCAGCGCCGCCGGCAGGTAATCGGGGCGAATCTGCAACGCCTGCTTCAGCGATTGCGCGGCGCCGTCCTTGTCGTCGACCGCGAGCTGCTGCCGCGCGATCGCGAGCTGCGCCTCGGGGCGATTCATGTCGTTCTTCAGCATGTCCTTCAGCACCGCGAGGCCGCCCACGCGGTCGGAGCCGCGCACGAGGAGCGCCTGCAGCGCGAGGATCGCCGGGCCGCGCGTGTCGCCGGTCGCGCGGGCCAGCTCGCGCGCGAGCATCGGCTGCGCGTCGGCCGGCTTGCCGGCGAGCACCAGCAGCGCGGCGTCGACCTGCGACGCCCGGTTCGAGTCGGGTGCGTACTGGCGCCACAGGTTCGCGGCGGACAGCGCGTCGGCCGGGCTCTGCGCGCCGAGCGCGATTTCGGTCGCGCGCTGCGCCATGCGCGGATCGCGCGTGTCGCGGGCAAGCGCAAGGTAGGTCTGGTAGGCCGGCGCCGGCTGGTTGCGCTGGAGCGCGACCTCGGCGGCGAGCACCTGGTAGACGATCTGGCTCGTCAGCGGCACGCCGGGGAGATTCTTCTGCTCGTCCGGCATCACGTGCTCGAACGCACCCTGCGGCTCCGCGTCGTCCGGTGCCGGATCCTGCGCGTGGGCCGGAAAGGCGGTGAGGGTCCAGGCGGCAAACAGCGCGGCACCGAGTGCACGGCGGACCGGGAAGGCGCGCGCGCCGCGCACGGCGGCGGGGCGCTTCTGAAGCAGCTTCGAGGGCAGGGTCATGGAAATCCGTTCGATGTTTCAACCGATTGTAACGCGCTCGCTACAATACACGCACGATCGTGATAGGTTCCGTTTACCTGTGGAATCCCCATGCGAATGCCCGAAATCGCCCGCCTCGCGTGCTGCCAGGCGGGCGATTTCGGGCATTCCCGTGTTTAATTCGGGGTCGGCGCGAGAACGGCCGTTCTCGTGGCGCCGCATGCGTATTCGCGATGTAAACAGACCGTAGCCTCAGACCCGCAAAACATGCCAGAGTTGCCAGAAGTCGAAGTCACGCGCCGGGGCATCGAGCCCTTTGTCGCGGGCCGCCGCGTCGAGCGTGTCGACGTCCGTACCGCGATGCTGCGCTGGCCCGTGCCGGCAGGGCTCGCCGAACAGTTGCGCGCGCGCGAGGTGCTCGCCGTCGAGCGCCGCGGCAAGTACCTGCTGTTCGAGGTCGATGCAGGCTGGTTCATCGTCCATCTCGGGATGACCGGCACGCTGCGCGTGCTGCCCGCGGCCGGCGTGCCGATCGCCGCGAAGCACGACCACATCGACTGGATCTTCGATGAATTCGTGCTGCGGTTCCGCGATCCGCGCCGCTTCGGCGCCGTGCTGTGGCATCCGCGCGAAGCAGGCGACGTGCATGCGCATCCGCTTCTCGCGAGCCTCGGCGTCGAGCCGTTCTCGCCGGCGTTCACCGGCGCGCTGCTGCATGCGCGTACGCGCGGCCGCACGGTGTCGGTCAAGCAGGCGCTGCTCGCGGGCGACATGGTCGTCGGCGTCGGCAACATCTACGCGTCGGAGAGCCTGTTTCGCGCCGGCATCCGGCCGACGACGGCCGCCGGCAAGGTTTCGCTGCCGCGCTACGAGCGGCTGGCCGATGAGGTACGCGCGACGCTCGCCGATGCGATCGAGCGCGGCGGCAGCACGTTGCGCGATTTCGTCGGCAGCAACGGCGAAAGCGGCTACTTCCAGCTCGACTGCTTCGTCTACGATCGCGCCGGCCAGCCGTGCCGCGTATGCGGCACATCGATCCGCCAGATCGTGCAGGGCCAGCGGTCGACCTATTTCTGCCCGACGTGCCAGCGTTGAAACCCTTTTCCTCGATCCCATCACTTGAAGCCGCCCCGCATCGCCCCCGCTCCGTTCCCCGTCACGCCGCTGCACCGCACGTTCGCCACGCGTCTCGTCGCGTGGCAGCGCGAGCATGGCCGCCATGACCTGCCATGGCAGAACACCCGCGATCCATACCGGATCTGGCTGTCGGAAATCATGCTGCAGCAGACGCAGGTATCGACCGTCATTCCGTACTACACGCGTTTTCTCGACCGCTACCCCGATGTCGCCGCGCTCGCGGCTGCGCCCGGCGACGACGTGATGGCGCTGTGGGCGGGGCTCGGCTACTACTCGCGCGCGCGCAACCTGCACCGCTGCGCGCAGGTCGTCGTCGCCGAGCACGGCGGCGCGTTTCCGGCGACGCCCGACGCGCTGGCCGAACTGCCGGGCATCGGTCGTTCGACGGCCGCCGCGATCGCGTCGTTTGCGTACGGTGCGCGCGCGACGATCCTCGACGGCAACGTGAAGCGCGTGCTCGCGCGGGTGTTCGGCGTCGAGGGCTTTCCGGGCGAGAAGCGTGTCGAGAACGACATGTGGGCGCTCGCCGAATCGTTGCTGCCCGACGCCGCGAACCCGGCCGACGTGAGCGCGTACACGCAGGGGCTGATGGATCTGGGCGCGACGCTGTGCGTGCGCGGCAGACCCGACTGCGCGCGCTGCCCGTTCGCGGGCGACTGCGTCGCGCAATCGACCGGCCGTCAGCGCGAATTGCCGGCCGCGCGGCCGAAGAAGGCCGTGCCGACGCGCAAGACCTGGATGCTCGTGCTGCGCGACGGCGACGCCGTGCTGCTCGAGCGACGGCCGCCGACCGGCATCTGGGGCGGACTGTGGAGCCTGCCGCAAGCGGACGGCGAAGCCGCGCTCGCGGATCTCGCGCGCGGCTTCGGCGGCGGCGGCACGGTGCCGCTCGCGCCGTTCATGCATACGTTCACGCATTTCCGGCTCGAGATCGAGCCGCGGCTGAGCGATCTGGCGGACGGCGGCGGCCTGCCGTCGCCGGCGCGGGACGCGGATACCGCATGGGTGCCGCTGAGCCGGCTCGACGCGTACGGCGTGCCGGCGCCCGTGCGCAAGCTGCTCGATGCGCTGAGCGGGCCGCTGCTGTAACGAACGGGGAAGGGCGCGGCGCGGGCCGCGTTCGGGAAGGCGCCTGACCGCCGCGGCATTGCCCTCGCGCAGGCGGCCCGCCGGGCACGCGCGACCGGCGGCGTTACAGCCAGCCGTGCCGGTCGAGCACGTGGTGCACGGCGTCGATGCGCGCGCCGACGTCCGGAAACTCCATCAGCTTCTGCCGCGCGCGCAGGTCGAGCGGCAGCAGTTCCGAGAGGCGATTCGATACCCAGCTCGGATCGTCGAGGCGGAACGGTTCGACGAACGGCATTTTCTCCGGATCGGACTTCTTCAGCGCGTCGATGATGCGCTCGAGCACCTCGGCGCACGAGCCGAACTGCGCGAGCGCCTGTTCGCCTTCGAGCGGGATGTCGTCGGGCAGCGGTTCGGCGATGCCGACCAGCAGCCCGTTGCTTTCGACGCGATACGACAGCAGCTCGAAACGCTGCGTGCCGACCGCCTGCAGATACAGCATCCCGAATTCGCCGGTATCGCATTCGGTGATGCGCGCCATGCAGCCGATGGTTTCGGGCACCGACACCGCGCCGTCCTGCGCGACTTCGGGCCCGCTCTTGAGCAGGCACACGCCGAACGGCACGTCGTCGCGCAGGCACGCGCGGGACATGTCGAGATAGCGCGCCTCGAACACCTTGAGCGGGAGCAACCCTCCCGGAAACAGCACCGTGTGCAGCGGAAACAGCGGCAGGTCGATCAGGGTGGTCGATAGGGAGGACATGGCGCGCGGGCGTGGGGGCGGGTGTCGCTAGGGTCGGTCGACCTCGGAGACGAGCCGCGACGACGCGTCGACATCCACTGGCGCGTCACGATGCCGCACGATCACGTTCGCGTCGCGGGCGAGGCGCGCGGCGAGCGTTTCCGCGATGAATACCGAGCGATGCTGCCCGCCCGTACAGCCGATGGCGACGGTCAGGTAGCTGCGGTTGTCATCGCGGAAGTGCGGCAGCCATTTCATCAGGAACGCATGGATGTCGTCGATCATCTGATGGACGATCGGCAGTGCGTCGAGAAAGGCGATGACCGGCTGGTCGAGCCCGGTGAGCGGGCGCAACTGATGGTCGTAGTACGGATTCGGCAGCGCGCGCACGTCGAACATCAGGTCGGCGTCGAGCGGCACGCCGCGCTTGAAGCCGAACGATTCGAACATCACCATCAGGTCGTTGTTCTTCTGCTCGATGAAGCGCTTGACCCAGGTGCGCAGCGCGTTCGCGCGCAGCGTGCTGGTATCGATCTGGTGGCCGAATTCGGCGAGCGGCGCGACGAGTTCGCGCTCGCGCTCGATCGCTTCCTCGAGCGACGACAGCAGGCCGACGTCCGCATCGTGCGACCGCGAGCCGGACAACGGGTGGCGGCGGCGCGTTTCGGAGAAGCGCTGGATCAGCGCCTGGGTGCTCGCGTTGAGGAACAGCACGCGCACGTCGTGCTCGCGGGACAGATCGCGGATCAGGCCGGGCATTTCGTCGAGCGAGGCGCTCGAGCGTGCGTCGATCGCGACCGCGAGCCGGCGCTGGCCGTCCTGGGCGAGGTAGCGGGCGAGTTCGGGGAGCACGTGCGGCGGCAGGTTGTCGACGCAGTAATAGCCTGCGTCTTCGAGCGCATTCAGCGCGACGGACTTGCCTGAGCCGGAGATGCCGGTAATGAGGACGATGCGCATGGGAACAGAGAATCCTGACGTTTCATCATAGCACCGGCTCGACGCGTCGGCGTTGCGCGGCCGGCGCGTGCGGGTTACACCAGCTTGCCGGGGAACTGACTGTCGGGATCTTGCATCGCGAGTCGTTGCCGATCCATGAAATCGCGCAACGTGTCGATTCCGCGCAACTGCAGGATCGTGTTCCGGACGGCCGCCTCGACGAGCACCGCGAGGTTGCGGCCGGCCGCCACCTGGATCGTGACCTTGCTGATCGGCAAACCGAGCACGTCGACGGTCTGGCTTTCGAGCGGCAGGCGCTGGAATTCGCCGTCGGGACGCCGCACGAGCTGGACGATCAGCTTCAGCTTCATTTTCCGGCGCACCGCGGTTTCACCGAAGATCGTCTTGATGTCGAGCAGGCCGAGGCCGCGCACTTCGAGCAGGTTCTGCAGCAGCGGCGGGCAGCGCCCTTCGACGAAATCGGGGCCAAGACGGACGAAATCGACCGCGTCGTCGGCGACGAGGCCGTGTCCGCGGCTGATCAGCTCGAGGCCGAGTTCGCTCTTGCCGAGGCCCGAATCGCCGGTCAGCAGCACGCCCATCCCGAGGATGTCGAGGAACACGCCGTGCAGCGTCGCGCGCGGCGCGAGGATGCGCGACATGTAGAGCCGCAGGCTGTCGATCACCGCGGCGGCCGACATCGGCGTCGTGAACAGCGGCGTGGACGAGCGCGTGCAGCGCAGCACCAGTTCGGGCGGTGCCGCGGCGCCGCCGGCGACGACGAGGAACGGCGGCTCGAGCGCGATCAGCTCGGCCATGTGGCGCGAGCGGTCTTCGTCGGTCTGGCGCTGGTAGTAGTCGATTTCGGCTTCGCCGAGCACCTGGATCCGGTTCGGGTGGATCAGGTTCAGGTGGCCGACGAGGTCGGCGCTCGACGTTGCGTTGCCGACCGTGTCGGCCGAAAAGCCGCGTTCCCAGCCTTCATGCCCCGTCAGCCAGCTCAGTTTCAGCGTGGCTGCGTTGTCGTCGAAGATGCTCTGGGCGTTGATGCTGGACGTATCCATCACTCTCGTCACTCCAATGGGCCGGTGCGGGCGCGCGGCGACGGACGTCGCCATGCCGGGCCGGCGCCGAGCGGCCCTGGACGGCGGCGTGTGCCGCCTAGTACGGGGAAATATTCCGCCCGGAACAACTCAAGGTTGCCACTGAGTGAGCAGGCGATGCAACTCGGCGATATCCGTTTCGTTGTGCAGACGCTCGCGGGCGTCGCGATCGGACAGCAGTTGCGCGATTTCCGACAGGATCTCGAGGTGCTGCTGGGTGGCTTGCTCCGGGACGAGCAGGAAGATCAGGAGGCCGACCGGCTGGCCGTCGGGCGCTTCGAACGGGATCGCCTCGGAGAGGCGGACGAACGCGGCGAGCGGGTGCTTGAGGCCCTTGATGCGGCCGTGCGGAATCGCGACACCTTCGCCGAGCCCGGTCGAACCGAGGCGCTCGCGCGCGAACAGGTTGTCCGTGACGGTGCTGCGGCCGATGCCATTCTGATTCTCGAACATCAGCCCGGCTTGTTCGAAGACGCGTTTCTTGCTGGTGACCGAGAGGTCGATGACGACGTTCTCTATGGGCAGGATTTTGGCTAGGCGATTCATGTTGGCAGGCGATTGGGCGGCCTGGGGTCTCCTTGCGGCGGCGGACTGATTTTCCATGTTCGGCGATATCACGGCATGTGGCATGGCAACCTGCAACGCAGCTACCGCAATCCAACACCCCCCGGCGATAACCGGAACATTATAGAGCACAGCCGCGTGCGTGGCGCGGCACGGACGGACCGGCCGCACCTTCGCGCGGAGTGGCAAAAAAAACGCCCGGCGAACCGGGCGGCGTGCGTGTCGCAGTGACGGTTATTGCGGCGGCAGTTCGATCTGGTCGATCGACGGCTGCAGCTTGATCGGGTCGTGCGCGTGCGTTTGCAGGCGCTCCATGTGCTTGACGACCTGGCGATCCAGCTTGTCGATCAGCAGATCGATCGCGGCGTACAGGTTGCCGTTCGCGCTTTCGACGAAGATGTCCTTGCCCTTCAGGTGCAGGTTGATTTCCGCGCGCTGCTGCTTGTCCTTTTCCTTGTGGTTGTCGACCGAGAGGATCACAGTGCCATCGATCACCTGATCGCTATGCCGTAGCACCCGGTCCAGCTTGGTGATCACGTATTCGCGAATTGCAGGCGTGACTTCGAGATGATGTCCACTGATCTTCAGGTTCATAGTGCTTCTCCAAGCGAGTGACCACCCGGCCGCATCGAGGCGGCGCTCCGGCCGACTTGCCCGTGCCGCACGAGGCGGCGTATCGCGGACAGGTCGCCCGGCCTGTTCCCCGTGTGCGCGGTGGCCGGAACACGCCTGCCGCCGGGCAGGCAGCAGGCTTAAAGAGACTTGCGCAGATTCACTGCCGGGATCTTGAGGGCTTCGCGATATTTGGCAACCGTGCGGCGCGCGACCACGAAACCCTGTTCTGCCAGCAGCTCGGCAATGCGGCTGTCCGAAAGTGGCGATTTTGGGTCTTCAGCTCCTATCAGTTGCTTGATGAGGGCTCGGATGGCGGTCGACGAAGCGGCGCCACCGGTGTCGGTCGAAACGTGAGATCCGAAGAAGTACTTAAATTCCAGCGTCCCGAACGGGGTCAGCATGTACTTCCCGGTTGTCACACGGCTGACAGTCGACTCGTGTAGGCCCAGCGTATCAGCTATTTCCCGCAAAACCAAGGGGCGCATGGCAATTTCACCGTGCGCAAAGAAATTCTTCTGACGCTCGACAATAGCCTGCGCGACACGCAGGATCGTCTCGAAACGCTGCTGGATATTCTTGATCAACCAGCGTGCTTCCTGAAGCTGCTGCTTCAGCGATCCGGCCGCCGGATCGCCGCGGCTGTTGCGCAGGATGTTCGCGTACAGGTTGTTGATCCGCAGGCGCGGCATGACCTCCGGGTTGAGCTCCGCGAGCCATCCCTGGCCGGCCTTCTTCACGATGATGTCGGGCACGACGTAGTCGGCCTCGGCCTTGCCGTATGCGGCGCCGGGAAACGGCTCGAGCGAGCGGATCAGCGCGTGCGCGTCGCGCAGCGCGTCGTCGCTCGCCTTCAGGTGCTTGCGCAACCGTGTGAAGTCGCGCGCGGCGAGCAGTTCGAGATGCTGCGACACGATCTCGAGCGCGAGCGTGCGCGTCGGGGACGGATCGAGCCGCAGCAACTGCAGCTTCAGGCATTCGGAAGCCGAGCGCGCGCCGACGCCGGCCGGGTCGAAGCTGTGCAGCAACGCGAGCGCCGCGTTCAGTTCGTCGCAGTCGATGTCCAGTTCGGGCGGCAGGTCGGCGAGTACTTCGTCGAGCGTGGCGGTCAGGTAGCCGTCGTCGTCGAGCGATTCGATCAGGAACATCACGAGCGCGCGATCGCGCGGGCCGGCCTGCGTGACGCGCAACTGCGCGGACAGGTGCTCGCGCAGCGACGTCGCGGCTTCCTGCACCTGCAGCGGCGGCAGGTCGTCGTCGTCGGACGCGCCGCTCGAGCGGCCGTAGTCGTCCAGGTTCCACTGCGGGCCGTCGTTGCCGTCGCCCGACCCGTAACCGTCGTATTCGTCGGCGCCGGCCGGCTCGTCGCGCTCCGCGCGATCGCTGGACGTGCCGCTGCCGTTCGTCGCGGCGGGCTCGGTGTTTTGTGCGGGCGGCGTCTGCGCGATCAGCGATCCGTCCGACGCGACGCGCAACGGGCTCGCGATCCATTCGTCGTCGCTCTCGAGCAGCGGGTTCTGCGCGACGGCCATCGCGACTTCCTGCTGCAACTCGAGCGTCGACAACTGCAGGAGCCGGATCGACTGCTGCAGCTGCGGCGTCAGCGCCAGATGTTGCGACAGGCGGAGTTGAAGGCTGGCTTTCATGGCAAGGAGGGAGTCATACCGGCAGTTTGCCACGACCCAGGCGCATTGAGCCATCCGCGATTACGCGCGGCGCGCCGCCTGGCCGCGGGCATGGCCGCGGGCGTGGATGCAAGCGGGGCGCGGCCCCGCGCGGCGATGCCGGGCGGGGTGCAGCCAGCCACGAGGAGGGAGTTACATGCGGAAGTGTTCGCCGAGGTACACGCGGCGCACGCTTTCGTTTTCGATGATTTCGCTCGGCGCGCCGGCGGCCAGCACCGAACCGTCGCTGATGATGTACGCGTGGTCGCAGATACCGAGCGTTTCGCGGACGTTGTGGTCCGTGATCAGCACGCCGATGTTGCGTTGCTTCAGGAACTTGACGATCTTCTGGATCTCGAGCACCGCGATCGGGTCGACGCCGGCGAACGGTTCGTCGAGCAGGATGAAGCTCGGGTTGGTCGCGAGCGCGCGCGCGATTTCGACGCGGCGCCGTTCGCCGCCCGACAGCGACAGCGCGGGGTTCTCGCGCAGGTGACCGATCTGCAGTTCGTCGAGCAGCGCTTCGGTGCGCAACGAGATCGCGTCCTTCGACAGCCGCTTGCCGTCTTCGCCGTACTGCAGCTCGAGCACCGCGCGGATGTTCTCCTCGACGGTCAGCTTGCGGAACACGGACGCTTCCTGCGGCAGGTACGACAGGCCGAGCGACGCGCGCTTGTGGATCGGCAGCAGGCTGATCGAGCTGCCGTTCAGCGAGATTTCGCCCGCGTCCGTCGGCACCAGACCGACGATCATGTAGAACGACGTGGTCTTGCCGGCGCCGTTCGGGCCGAGCAGGCCGACGACTTCGCCGCTCTTCACGTCGAGCGACACGTCCTTGACGACCGTGCGCGAGCCGTAGCGCTTCTTCAGGTTGCGGACGACGAGCGAGCTCGTGGTGCCGGCCGGCTGGCGGTTCGGGAGCGCGTTCATTGGCCGGGCGCTCCCTGGATCGTGGTGGACGGCGACAGCTTGGCCGGCGCCCCGTTCAGCGGCGCGGGGCCGCCGTTCTTCGGCGACAGCATCGCGCGCACGCGGCCGTTCGGGTTGCCCGGCGCGGCGACGTCCTTGCCGCCCTTCGCGGTGTAGAAGTCGCGCTGGCCGTCGTACGTGATCACGCTGCCGTGCACGGTATCGGCGATCGTCGACGTGCCCTGCAGGCGGCGCACGGTCGCGGCGGTGGTCAGCGTGGTCAGGTCCTGCTTGCCGTCGTAGTCGATCCGCTCGGCGTCGCCGTCGATGTATTCGTCGAGGCCTTCGCGCTTCTGGCGGAACGTCGCGTGCTTCTTGCCGCTGCCGAACGACGTCGCGTACTGGTAGCCTTCCGGGTCCTGGCGCACTTCGACACGATCGCCCTTGATGATGATCGTGCCCTTCGTGATCACGACGTTGCCGGTCGCGACCGTGACCTGCTTCAGATCGTCATAGGTCAGGTTGTCTGCCTCGACGTTGATCGGCTTGTTCTGGTCGGCCTTCTCGGCATGGGCGAGCGGCGCCAGCCCGACCAGCGGGAGCGCCACGAGCGTCGCGGCGAGCGCGGCGCGGACGGCGCGCGCAGCGCCGCCGGAAATCTGTCGAGGGAACGGTTCGTTCATGCAGTCACGTGAGGGATGCGTCACTTGGGTTGACCTTTCGAGCCGCCGGACGTGTCCGCCGCGGCGATCGTGCCGCGCACGTTGCCGTAAAGCTCGATGACCCGGGTGACGTTGTTGTACTTCATGCCGTCGGTCGCGTTGACGAGCGACAGGCCGCGCTGAAGTTTAACCGGCTTTTCGGTCTGGATCACATCGTCATTGACGAAGATCCGGAAATGCTGGGAATCGGCCTGCATCTGCGGGTCGCCGCCGCCGGCCGCGCGCAGGATCCGCGCATCGTCGTACAAATCGACGATCGACACGTCGCCGTTGACGGTGCCGCGCTTCGCGGTGGTCGTCACGACGGGCTTGCCGGGCTGGAACGCGCGCATGGCCGGATCGGTCAGGTCGCTGCTTTCGGTGTCTTCGTAATGGACCAGCTTCGCGGCCGTCAGCCGGTACTGGGTCGTGCCGGACTGGTCGAGCTCGGTGACCGAGAAGTTGTCCGCGAAATAGTCGGGCGTATGGCGCTTCGGCTGCACGGCGCCCTCGCCGGGCGGCGGCAGCGTGGCTTGCAGCAGCCACCAGGTGACGCCCGCGAGCGCGGCGACCGCGGCGAGCGGCAGCATCTGGGTCCAGCGGAAATGCGTGCTCATCGGTCAGGCTCCGCAGACGGCGGCGAGCAGCGCGTCGTAGCGGCGCTGCGCGCGCAGGATCGCATCGCAGACCTCGCGCACGGCGCCGTGGCCGCCGCGGGCCTCGGCGACCCAGTGCGCGCGGGCGATCACCTCGGGGTGCGCGTTCGCGGGGGCCGTGGCGAAGCCGCAGCGCAGCATGACCGGCAGGTCGGGCCAGTCGTCGCCCATGTAGCCGCATGCGTCGGCCGTCAGGCCGAGCGACGCGATCAGGTCGGCGAACACGGCGAGTTTGTTCTCGACGCCCTGGAACAGGTGCGCGATCTTCATTTCCTTCGCGCGTGCCGCGACGATGTCCGAGCGGCGGCCCGTGATGATCGCGGTCGCGATGCCGGCTTCGCCGAGCAGCTTCACGCCGTGACCGTCGAGCGAATTGAACGATTTCATCGCGTCGCCGGCCGCGGTAAACAGCAGGCCGCCGTCGGTCAGTACGCCGTCGACGTCGAAAATCATCAGCTTCACGCGGCTCGCGCGTTCGGCCGCAGTCAGTGCTGCGCTCATCAGATCACCTTCTTCGAAAACAGGTCGTGCATGTTCAGCGCGCCGATCAGCGCGCCGTCGGCATCGACGACCAGCATCTGGTTGATCCGGTGGCGCTCCATCAGTTCCACGGCCTCGACCGCCAGGTGATCCGGCGCGATCGTGCGCGGGTCGCGCGTCATGACTTCGGTGATCGGCAGCGTGCGGAAGTCGCCGTCGCGCGCGAGCACGCGGCGCAGGTCGCCGTCCGTGAAGATGCCGACGACCTTGCCGCCGGCGTCGACCACGGCCGTCATGCCGAGGCGCTTCACGGTGATCTGGAACAGCGCGTCCGACAGCGTCGCGTTCAGCCCGACGGACGGGACGTCGTCGCCCGAGCGCATCACGTCGCGCACGTAGGTGAGCAGGCGCCGGCCGAGCGCGCCGCCCGGATGCGAGCGCGCGAAATCTTCCGAGCCGAAGCCGCGCGCGTCGAGCACGGCGACGGCGAGCGCGTCGCCGAGCGCGAGCGCGGCGGTCGTGCTCGCGGTGGGCGCGAGGTTCAGCGGGCACGCTTCCTTCGACACCGCGGCGTTCAGGTTCACGTCGGCGAGCGTGCCGAGGCTCGACCCCGCGCGGCCCGTGATCGCGATCAGCTTCGCGCCGATCCGCTTCACGAGCGGCAGGATCGCGACGAGCTCTTCCGATTCGCCGGAATAGGAGATGCCGATGAAGACGTCGTCGGAGGTGACCATCCCGAGGTCGCCGTGGCTGGCCTCGGCAGGGTGGACGAAGAAGGCCGGCGTACCGGTGCTGGCCAGCGTGGCTGCGATCTTGCGGGCGATATGCCCCGATTTGCCGATGCCGGAGACCACGACGCGGCCGCGGCAGTCGAGCAGCAACGCAACGGCCTGGACGAAGCCGCCGTCGAGCTGGTCACGCAGCGCGCGCACGGCGTCCGCCTCGATGTCGAGCACGTCGCGGGCGAGCGCGAGCGCCCGATCATCATTGATTTTCGCTATCATGCGCGGAGTATAGCAAAGGCGTTTGTTCGCCGCGCCGCGCCTTCGGACCCGTCCGATGTCGCTTGCCCACCGCCACCACCCGCGCCCGCATTGCCGTGGCCCCGACGAACGAGGACGCTTCGCCTGTGATTTCCCCGCTCGAAATGACCCTGCTGCTGCTGCTGGCCTCGGTGGTGGGCGTCGTCGTATTCCGCTCGTTGAACCTGCCGCCGATGCTCGGCTACCTGACCGTCGGCATCCTGGTCGGCCCGCACGCATTCGGCGTCGCGGCGGATCTCGAACGGGCCGAGCACCTGGCGGAGTTCGGCGTGGTGTTCCTGATGTTTTCGATCGGCCTCGAATTCTCGCTTGCGAAACTGAGGGCGATGCAGCGGCTCGTGTTCGGGCTCGGCCTGCTGCAGGTCGTCGCGACCCTCGTGCTCGCGCTCGTGCTCGGCGCGCTGTTCGAGCGCTGGGTGCACATCACGTGGCAGGGCAGCATCGCGCTCGGCGGCGCGCTCGCGATGTCGTCGACGGCGATCGTGTCGAAGATGCTCGCCGAGCGGCTCGAGATCGAGACCGAGCACGGCCGCAACATCTTCGGCGTGCTGCTGTTCCAGGATCTCGCGGTCGTGCCGCTGCTGATCGTGATCGCCGCGTTCGGCGCCGAATCGTCGAAGGACCTCGCGATCACGCTCGGCTTCGCGGCGGTCAAGATCGTGATCGCGCTCACGCTGCTGCTGGTCATCGGCCAGCGTTTCATGACGCGCTGGCTCAACGTCGTCGCGCGGCGCCGCTCGCAGGAGCTGTTCGTGCTGAACCTGCTGCTCGTCACGCTCGGCGCCGCGTTCATCACCGACCGCTTCGGCCTGTCGCTCGCGCTCGGCGCGTTCATCGCGGGGATGCTCATCTCCGAGACGCCGTTCCGCCATCAGGTGGAAGAGGACATCAAGCCGTTTCGCGACGTGCTGCTCGGCCTGTTCTTCGTGACGACGGGGATGCTGCTCGATCCACGCGTGATCTGGGAGCATCCGTTGATCGTGCTCGGTTTTTTCGTCGGGCAGATCCTGTTCAAGGCGACCATGATCGCGGGGCTCGCGCGGCTGTTCGGGGCGACGCCGGGCGTCGCGATGCGCACGGGCATCGGCCTCGCGCAGGCCGGCGAATTCGGCTTCGTGCTGCTGAACCTGATCCTCGACCGGCATCTCGTCGATTCGACGCTGCTGCAGGCGATCCTCGCGTCGATGCTGCTGTCGATGCTCGCCGCGCCGTTCCTGATCCAGAACGCCGACCGGATCGTGATGCGGCTGTCGTCGACGGAATGGATGCAGCAGTCGCTGCAGATGACGCGGATCGCGACGCAGAGCCTGAAGCAGCGCGGCCACGTGATCATCTGCGGCTATGGCCGCGCGGGCCAGAACCTGGCGCGCATGCTCGAGCAGGAAGGCATTTCGTACGTCGCGCTCGACCTCGATCCCGATCGCGTGAGCGCGGCCGCGACGGCCGGCGAATCGGTCGTGTTCGGCGACGCGGCGCGCCGCGAATCGCTGCTCGCGGCCGGTATCCACCGTGCGGCGGCCGTCGCGATCACCTACGCGAACACGCCGTCCGCGCTGCGCGTGCTCCATCACGTGCACGAGCTCGAGCCGACGCTGCCGGCGATCGTGCGCACCGTCGACGATGCCGATCTGGAGAAGCTGCTCGCGGCCGGCGCGACCGAGGTGATTCCGGAGATCGTCGAGGGCAGCCTGATGCTCGCGTCGCACACGCTGGTGCTGGTCGGCGTGCCGATGCGCAAGGTCGTGCGGCGCGTCGAGGAGATGCGCGACGAGCGCTACAGCCTGCTGCGCGGCTATTTCCGCGGCGCGGACGACGCGGACGACGACGATCACGAGCAGGTGCGGCTACAATCGGTGCCGGTCGATGCACGCGCGGACGCGGTCGGGCGCTCGCTGGAAGAACTCGGGCTGTACGCGCTCGGGCTGGAAGTCACGGCGATCCGCCGGCACGGCATTCGCGGCGTCGAACCCGATCCGCAGACCAAGCTGCGCGCGAGCGACATCGTGGTGCTGCGCGGGCTGCCCGAGGCGCTCGCGCTCGCGGAGGAGCGGTTGTCGCGCCATCGGCGCGATCCGCCGGCCGCGGCTGCGTGAGCCGCGATTCACAACCTGACCCGTATTGTTCAGAAACGGTGCCCGATCTTCGCGCACCGTTTTTTTCGGAGAGTTTCATGCCGCATTCGTCGTCGGGCGCACCGCTCGATCCGGTCGCCTTCATCCACAGCCAGATCCGCACGGTGCCCGACTGGCCGCAGCCGGGCGTGCAGTTCCGCGACATCACAACGCTGCTGCAGAGCCCGAAGGCGCTGCGCATCCTCGTCGACCTGTTCGTCGAACGCTATGTCGATGCGAAGCTCGATTACGTCGCGGGGCTCGACGCGCGCGGCTTCATCATCGCGCCGATCGTCGCGTACGAGCTGAGCGTCGGCTTCGTGCCGATCCGCAAGGTCGGCAAGCTGCCGTACAAGACCCGTTCGGAATCGTACGACCTCGAATACGGCAGCGCGACGGTCGAGATCCACGAAGATGCGTGCCGCCCCGGCGACCGCGTGATCGTCATGGACGACCTGATCGCGACCGGCGGCACGATGATGGCGGGGCGCAACCTGCTGCAGCGGCTCGGCGCGGTGGTCGTCGAAGGCGCGGCGATCATCGACCTGCCCGATCTCGGCGGCTCGGCGCTGCTGCGCAACGCCGGCCTGCCCGTCTATACCGTCACCGAATTCTCCGGCCACTGAACGCCGGTGCGCTCGGGGCTTGCCGCCCCGGCTTGCCCCGGTTCACGTTACGCAGCGAGGTCACGATGCCCAACTTCATGCTGTTTCTCGCCACGTCGATCGCGATCACGTTCGCGCCGGGTCCCGACAACCTGCAGGTGCTCGCACGCGGCATCTCGCAGGGCCGCGCGGCCGGCTTCGTCGCCGCGCTCGGCTTCACGGCGGGGATCCTGTTCCACACGACGCTCGCGGCGCTCGGCGTCGCGGCCGTGCTGCGTTCGTCGCCGGTCGCGTTCCAGATCCTGAAGCTCGCGGGCGCCGCGTACCTCGTGTGGATCGGCATCAAGGCGCTGCGCAGCCAGGGCCTCGCGAACGCGCATGCGCGCCCGCCGCAGCCGCTCGGCGCGATTTTCCGGCAGAGCATGATCGGCAACCTGATGAACCCGAAGGTCACGCTGTTCTTCGTCGTGTTCCTGCCGCAGTTCGTCGATCCGCACGGCGCGCAGGGCGTGACGCTGCAGATGTTCGAGCTCGGCGCGCTGTTCATGCTGCAGACGGCCGCGGTCTTCTCGCTGTTCGGCGTCGGCGCGGGCATGATCGGCGCGTGGCTGAAGCGTCGCCCGAAGGCCGGCGTGTGGCTCGACCGGATCGCCGGCGCGACGTTCATCGCGATCGGCATCCGCGTCGCGCTGAAGGACTGAGCGCCATGACGTTTCCGTGCATCGCGGCCGCGCGCCGCTTCGATCCGGCCGCGCACCTGCGTTTCGAGATCGCCGGCCAGGCGGTCGGCTGGGTGCGCCGCCAGGACGTCGCGAAGCTCGCGCGCTGGCCCGACGTGTTCGAGTTGACCGGCGAGCGGGTCGTGCTGTCGGCGCGCTACGATTCGGTCGACGCGCGCAGCATGGCGCTCGCCGGCGCGATCGGCGCGCTCGCCGCCGAAGGCGCGATTCCCGGCTGGCGCGACGAGATCTACGCGATCCGCAACCGCTTCGACGATCCGCCGCTCGCCTACATCGAGCGCGCCGCGTCGCGCTTCTTCGGCACGCAGACCTATGCGGTGCACGTGAACGGCATCGTAGAATATGCGGTTACGCCGGGCGAGCCGGCCGCCGCGGCCGCGCCGAAGATGTGGCTCGGCCGCCGCAGCGCGACCAAGGCCACCGACCCCGGCATGCTCGACAACGTCGTCGCGGGCGGGATCGGCTGGGGGCTGGGCGTTCACGAGACGCTCGCGAAGGAATGCTGGGAAGAAGCCGGCATTCCGGCCGAGCTGGCGGCGCGCGCGATCGCGGGCCGCACGGTGCAGGTGCTGAACGCGCTGCCGGAAGGCACGCAGTCGGAACTGATCTTCGTGTACGACCTGCCGCTGCCGCACGACTTCGCGCCGCGCAACCAGGACGGCGAAGTGGCCGAACACCTGCTGGCCGGCGTGCCCGAGGTGATCGGCTGGTTGCGCGAAGGCCGCGCGACGATGGATGCGAGCCTCGCGACGCTCGATACGCTGCTGCGCCACCGCTGGATTCCGGCGGCCGACGCGGCCGGCATCGACGCGCTGTTCGTGCCGGCCGCGTGACGCGCGCCGCGCGGCGCGAACGGGCAATTTGACGAATACGGAAACAATGGGAGTCGCGGTCATGCCGACCGATCACAGCTTTATCTTGAAACTGTCGTGCCCCGACCGGCACGGCATCGTCCATGCGGTCTCGGGCTTCCTGTTCGAGCGCAGCAACAACATCCTCGATTCCGCGCAGTTCGGCGACAGCCGCACCAGCGAGTTCTTCATGCGCGTGCACTTCGAGCAGGACGGCGGCGGCGTGGATGCTGCGTCGGCGCTCGACACACTTCGCAAGGAATTCGCGCCGCTCGCCGAACGGTTCTCGATGCGCTGGGAGCTGCACGACGCGGCCGTGAAGCCGCGCGTCGTGATCATGGTGTCGAAGATCGGCCACTGTCTGAACGACCTGCTGTTCCGCTATCGCACCGGCCAGTTGCCGATCGAGATTCCGGCGATCGTGTCGAACCACAAGGAGTTCTACCAGCTCGCGGCGAGCTACAACATTCCGTTCCATCACTTCCCGCTGATCGGCGGGTCGTCCGATGCCGCGAAGGCCGCGCAGGAAGCGCGCGTGCTGGAAGTGATCGACGAGCATCAGGCCGATCTCGTCGTGCTCGCGCGCTACATGCAGATCCTGTCGCCGAACATGTGCGAGCAGCTCGCCGGGCGCGCGATCAACATCCACCATTCGTTCCTGCCGAGCTTCAAGGGCGCGAAGCCGTACTACCAGGCGTTCGACCGCGGCGTGAAGCTGATCGGCGCGACCGCGCACTACGTGACGACCGATCTCGACGAAGGCCCCATCATCGAGCAGGAAGTCGAGCGCGTCGACCACAGCATGACGCCCGACCAACTGACCGCGATCGGTCGCGACGTCGAGTGCGTGACGCTCGCGCGCGCGGTGAAGTGGCACGTCGAGCACCGGGTCGTGCTGAACGGGACGAAGACGGTCGTGTTCCGCTGATCCGCCGACGCCGAAAGGCGGGCTCCACGAGCAAAAACGCCGCGCCCTTCACGGGGCGCGGCGTTTTTTTACGCCGTCGGCGAGCGGGCGGCCTCAGATCAACCGCAGCAGGTACAGCTCGCGTTTCAGGTACGCATAGAAGATCGGCGCGGCGATCACGCCCGGCAGCCCGAACGCGGCTTCCATGATCAGCATCGCGAGCAGCAGCTCCCACGCGCGCGATTCGATCTGGCCGCCGATGATCTTCGCGTTCAGGAAGTATTCGAGCTTGTGGATGACGACGAGGAACGCGAGCGACGCGATCGCGGTGCCCATGCTGACCGACAGCGACACCGCGACGATCAGCGTGTTCGAGATCAGGTTGCCGATCACGGGCAGCAGGCCGACGATGAACGTGACGAGCACGAGCGTTTTCGACAGCGGCAGCCGCTGGTGGAAGATCGGCAGCGCGACGAGCAGGTAGATGCCGGTGAAGGTCGCGTTGATCGCCGAGATCTTGATCTGCGCGAACACGATGCGGCGGAACGCATCGGAGAAGCGCGACACGCGCGTGACGAGCGCGGTCGACAGCGGCCGGCGCACCTTGCCCTGCTCGACGCCGATCGCGATCATCGCGCCGATGATCATCCCGAACAGCACGTGGCCGAAGCCGCGCGCGACGCTCTTGCCGCTTTGCTGGAGCTGGTCCATGTGCGAGTGCATCAGCACGGCCGCCTTCGTCTTCATCTGTTCGACATCGACGGGCAGCAGATTCGCGATCCAGGCCGGCGTGCGTGCGCGCGTCTGCTCGACGATCTGCATCAGCTGGTCGAGCAGGCTCTGCAGGTTCGGCACCGTGTGCTCGAAATGCTCGATGATGCCGATCGTCAGGCCGGTGAGCCCGCCGACGATCGCGATCGACAGCAGCACGACGGCGACCCAGCGCGCGCGCATGCTCGTGGTATGGCGCTCGATCACGGGCGCGATCGTGTGGATCAATTGATAGACGAGCAGGCCGGCCAGCATCCCGCCAAGCAGCCGGAGCTCGAGGACGAGCCACATCATGACGAGCGCGAAGAGATAGCTGCCGACCTCGAGCGCCGACAGCTTCGGCAGGCTCAAGTCGCTCGTCAGCCGCACGCTGCGCAGATGCGGCTCGCGGTTCTGCGTGTCGCGCGACTCCTGTTGCTTCTCCATCGTGGATTCCTGTCGTCCGTGTGTCGTGCCGGGCGCCGCGCGGCAGAGCGCCGCCCGCCCGGCGCCGCACCGGATTGGTGCGGATGGCGAACCTTACGACCGTAAAGTATAGCTGCCATTATGGTCCGCAATCGGGCCGTTTGGCGCGTGGTGTAAACGCAGAAGGGAAAACGAGGGGGCGCGGCCTTCCTTCGGCGCGCGCGCGGCCGGGCGGCCGCGCGCGGGGAAGGGCGGAACGGGTGTCAGCCGGCCGCGACTTTGCGGGCCGCACGCTTGAGCAGCGGCGCGAGGTACTTGCCGGTGAAGCTCGCCTTCGTCTTCGCGACCTGCTCGGGCGTGCCCTGCGCGATGATCTGGCCGCCGCCGGCGCCGCCTTCGGGGCCGAGGTCGATCACCCAATCGGCCGTCTTGATCACGTCGAGGTTGTGCTCGATGATCACGACCGTGTTGCCCTGGTCGCGCAGCCGGTGGATCACTTCCAGCAGCAGTGCGATGTCGTGGAAGTGCAGGCCGGTGGTCGGCTCGTCGAGGATGTACAGCGTGCGGCCGGTGTCGCGCTTCGACAGCTCCAGCGACAGCTTCACGCGCTGCGCCTCGCCGCCCGACAGCGTCGTGGCCGACTGGCCCAGGCGGATGTAGCCGAGGCCGACGTCGAGTAGCGTCTTCAGCTTGCGCGCGATGACCGGCACCGCGCTGAAGAACTCGTACGCGTGCTCGACCGTCATGTCGAGCACTTCGCTGACGTTCTTGCCCTTGTACTGCACTTCGAGCGTTTCGCGGTTGTAGCGCTTGCCGTGGCACACGTCGCACGGCACGTAGACGTCCGGCAGGAAGTGCATCTCGACCTTCAGCACGCCGTCGCCCTGGCACGATTCGCAGCGGCCGCCCTTCACGTTGAACGAGAAGCGGCCCGGATCGTAGCCGCGCTCCTTCGAGGTCGGCACGCCCGAGAACAGCTCGCGGATCGGCGTGAACAGGCCCGTGTACGTGGCCGGGTTCGAGCGCGGAGTGCGGCCGATCGGCGACTGATCGACGTTGATCACCTTGTCGAAGTGCTCGAGGCCCTCGATCGCCTCGTGCGGCGCCGGCTCGGCCGACGAGCCGTACAGGTGGCGCGCGACCGCGTGATACAGCGTGTCGTTGATCAGCGTCGACTTGCCGGAGCCCGACACGCCGGTGATGCAGGTCAGCAGCCCGACCGGCAGTTCGAGATCGACGTGCTTCAGGTTGTTGCCGTGCGCGTCGACGATGCGCAGCATCCGCTCCGGATCGGGCGCGAGCCGCTCGTCCGGGTACTCGATGACGCGCTTGCCGAGCAGGTACTGGCCGGTCAGCGATTGCGGGTTCGACTGCACCTGTTTCGGCGTGCCTTCGGCGACGACCACGCCGCCGTGCTCGCCCGCGCCGGGGCCCATGTCGACGACGTAGTCGGCCGTGCGGATCATGTCCTCGTCGTGCTCGACGACGATCACCGAGTTGCCGAGGTCGCGCAGATGCTTGAGCGTCCCGATCAGGCGGTCGTTGTCGCGCTGGTGCAGGCCGATCGACGGCTCGTCGAGCACGTACATCACGCCCGTCAGCCCCGAGCCGATCTGCGACGCGAGCCGGATCCGCTGCGCCTCGCCGCCCGACAGCGTTTCGGCGCTGCGCTCGAGCGACAGGTAGTCGAGGCCGACGTTGTTCAGGAACGTCAGGCGCGCGACGATTTCCTTGATCACCTTGTCGGCGATCTCGCGCTTCGCGCCTTCGAGCGTCAGCCCGTCGAAATAGCCGAGCGCGTCGCGCAGCGGCCAGCCGCTGATTTCATAGATGCCGCGCGCGTCGTCGCCGGTGCCGATCCGCACGTGGCGCGCCTCGCGGCGCAGGCGCGTGCCGTCGCACGACGGACACGGCTGGTTGTTCTGGTATTTCGACAGCTCTTCGCGCACCGCGACCGAATCGGTCTCGCGGTAGCGGCGTTCGAGATTCGGGATGATCCCCTCGAACACGTGCTCGCGGATCGTCGTGCGGCCGCGCTCGTTGATGTACGAGAACGGGATCGTCTGCTTGCCCGAACCGAACAGCAGCACCTTCCGGATCTTTTCGGGCAGATCCTCGAATGCGGCGTCGATGTCGAATTCGTAGAATGCCGCGAGGCTCTGCAGCATCTGGAAGTAGAACTGGTTGCGGCGGTCCCAGCCCTTCACCGCGCCGGCGGCAAGCGACAGCGACGGGTGCGCGACGACCCGCTTCGGGTCGAAGAACGTGATCTGGCCGAGGCCGTCGCATTCCGGGCACGCGCCCATCGGGTTGTTGAAGGAGAACAGGCGCGGCTCGAGCTCCTGCAGCGAGTACGAGCAGATCGGGCACGCGAACTTCGAGCTGAACAGGTGCTCGCGGTCGGTATCCATCTCGAGCGCGATCGCGCGGCCGTCGGCGAGGCGCAGCGCCGTCTCGAACGATTCGGCGAGCCGCTGCTTCATGTCCGGGCGCACCTTCAGGCGATCGACGACGACGTCGATGGTGTGCTTGTCGTTCTTCTTCAGCTTCGGCAGCGACTCGACCTCGTAGATCTTCGCGACGCCTTCGTTCGCGGTGCCGCCACCCGAGCGCACGCGAAAGCGCACGAAGCCCTGCGCCTGCATCTCCTCGAACAGCTCGGCGTGCTCGCCCTTGCGGTTCGCGACGACGGGCGCGAGGATCATCAGCTTGGTTTCCTCGGGCAGCGCGAGCGCCGCGTCGACCATCTGCGACACGCTCTGCGCCTCGAGCGGGATGTCGTGGTCGGGGCAGTACGGCGTGCCGACACGTGCGTACAAAAGTCGCAGGTAGTCGTGGATTTCCGTGACCGTGCCGACGGTCGAACGCGGGTTGTGGGACGTTGCCTTCTGCTCGATCGAGATCGCCGGCGACAGCCCTTCGATCAGGTCGACGTCGGGTTTCTCCATCAGCTGCAGGAACTGGCGGGCATACGCGGACAGGCTTTCCACGTAGCGGCGCTGGCCCTCGGCATAAAGGGTGTCGAACGCGAGCGACGACTTGCCCGACCCGGACAACCCGGTAATCACGACCAGCTTGTGGCGCGGCAGGTCGAGATTGACGTTTTTCAGGTTGTGGGTGCGTGCCCCACGGATACGGATCTGTTCCATGAACCTGGCGAAAATGGAGGGAACCAAACCTGCTACTATAACGGCTTTTCGAGACCGTCGTTTACGGCCCCCAGCCTTTACGGCAAGTGGCAGCAAGGCGACACCTGCGCCGGGGAAAGCGGTCGCGCCGCACGTTCCGGGCGGTTCGCAGGCCGCCTGCATCCGGCCCCGACGTGTCGTCCGAAAGGCCGCCAGGCCGCCGGTCCTGATCTTCCGCCGCCCGCTGCCGGGCGGACATTCCGATCATTCGAAATTCATTCCCGATGTCCAATCCGTCTGCCACGTCTTCCCGCATGACTGCGCCCGAACTGCGCGCGACCACGTCGCTCGCGGCGATCTTCGCGCTGCGCATGCTCGGCCTGTTCATGATCATGCCGGTGTTCTCGGTCTACGCGAAAACCATCCCGGGCGGCGACAACGTGCTGCTCGTCGGTGTCGCGCTCGGGGCCTACGGCGTCACGCAGTCGCTGTTCTATATCTTCTACGGCTGGGCGTCCGACAAGTTCGGCCGCAAGCCGGTGATCGCCACGGGCCTCGTGATCTTCGCGCTCGGCAGCTTCGTCGCCGCGTTCGCGCACGACATCACGTGGATCATCGTCGGCCGCGTGATCCAGGGGATGGGCGCGGTGTCGTCCGCGGTGCTCGCGTTCATCGCCGACCTGACCTCCGAGCAGAACCGCACGAAGGCGATGGCGATGGTCGGCGGCTCGATCGGCGTGTCGTTCGCGGTCGCGATCGTCGGCGCGCCGATCGTGTTCCACTGGGTCGGGATGAGCGGGCTGTTCGCGATCGTCGGCGTGCTGTCGATCCTCGCGATCGGCGTCGTCCTGTGGATCGTGCCCGATGCGGCAAAGCCCGTGCACGTGCCCGCGCCGTTCGCCGAGGTGCTGCACAACGTCGAGCTGCTGCGCCTGAACTTCGGCGTGCTGGTGCTGCATGCGACGCAGACGGCGCTGTTCCTCGTCGTGCCGCGCCTGCTGGTGGACGGCGGGCTGCCGGTCGCCGCGCACTGGAAGGTCTATCTGCCGGTGATGGGGCTCGCGTTCGTGATGATGGTGCCGGCGATCATCGTCGCGGAAAAACGGGGCAAGATGAAGCCGGTACTGCTCGGCGGCATTCTGGCTATCCTGATTGGCCAATTGTTGCTCGGCAGCGCACCGCATACCATTCTGATTGTGGCGGCGATCCTGTTCGTGTACTTCCTCGGGTTCAACATCCTGGAAGCGTCGCAGCCGTCGCTCGTGTCGAAGCTCGCGCCGGGTTCGCGCAAGGGCGCGGCCACGGGCGTCTACAACACCACGCAGTCGATCGGGCTCGCACTCGGTGGCATCGTGGGCGGCTGGCTGCTGAAGCACGGCGGCGCGAACACGGTGTTTTACACGTGTTCTGGGCTCGTTGCCGCGTGGCTTATAATCGCGGCCAGCATGAAAGCGCCGCCGCGCAAGGCCTGAATCTGATTGTCGGGCAGGCACGGGCGGCGTTCGCCGGCTCGCCCGGCGGGCCGCTCCGACGGCTTTCGCGGGCGGCCCCGCATCGAATTTACTGGAGAAACACATGGCATCCGTCAACAAGGTCATCCTCGTCGGCAATCTCGGCGCCGATCCTGAAGTCCGTTACCTGCCGAGCGGCGACGCGGTTGCGAACATCCGTCTCGCGACGACCGATCGCTATAAAGACAAGGCGAGCGGCGATTTCAAGGAAATGACCGAGTGGCATCGCGTCGCGTTCTTCGGCCGTCTGGCGGAAATCGTCAGCGAATACCTGAAGAAGGGGTCGTCGGTCTATATCGAAGGCCGCATCCGTACGCGCAAGTGGCAGGGCCAGGACGGCCAGGACCGTTACTCGACCGAAATCGTCGCCGAACAGATGCAGATGCTCGGCGGCCGCGGTGGTTCGGGCGGCGGCGGTGGCGGCGGTGACGAAGGCGGTTATGGCGGCGGCTACGGTGGTGGCGGCGGCGGTCGCGGCGAGCAGGCGGAGCGCGGCGGTGGCGGCGGCGGTCGTGCCGGCGGCGCGGCGCGTGGCGGTGCGGGTGGCGGCGGCCAGAGCCGTCCGAGCGCACCGGCTGGCGGCGGCTTCGACGAGATGGACGACGATATTCCGTTCTGATCGCGAGTCGCACCCGCGTATCACGATGGGCCCGAATGTCCGAGTCAAGCCAGTCGCTTGGCACGGGTCTTCGGGCCTTGCTTCGTTTACGTCGCGCCTTCCCGTCGCGCTCCGGATGAAACTTGGCTGACGCACTCCTCGACCTCATCGCTCCCGATCTCGATGTCCTGTTCTGCGGGATCAATCCCGGCCTGGTCGCGGCCGCGACCGGCCATCACTTCGCGGGAAGAAACAACCGCTTCTGGCGCGTGATCCATCTCGCGGGCTTCACGCCGACGGAAATTTCGCCGCAGGACGATCGCGCGATTCTTCAGTACGGCTGCGGGCTGACGGCCGTGGTGCCGCGGCCGACCGCGCGTGCCGATCAGCTTTCGCGCGCGGAATTCATGGCCGCGGCCGCCGTGTTCGAGCAGAAGGTCGCGCAGCATGCGCCGCGCTTCGTCGCGTTTCTCGGCAAGGCGGCGTATTCGGCGCTGTCCGGGCAACGCGAAGTCGCGTGGGGGTTGCAGCCATCACGCATCCGGCATGCGCGAGTGTGGGTGCTGCCCAATCCCAGCGGGAGAAACCTCGCATTCGGCTCGGCGATCTGGTCGATGCGTATCGTGAGCTTCATCTCGCGGCGATGACGGAGAGGCACGATGCGACGCAGTAAGACGGCGGCTGCGTGGCCCGGCGCCATCGTGCCGCGCGCATTCTTCAACCGCATGGCCACCGAGGTGGCGCCGCAACTGCTGAACAAGATCCTCGCGGCCGCGGACGGCCGGGCCGGCCGCATCGTCGAAGTGGAAGCGTATGCGGGCGCGCTCGATCCGGCCGCGCACACCTATCGCGGCAAGACGCCGCGCAACGCGACGATGTTCGGGCCGCCCGGGCACTTCTACGTCTATTTCACGTACGGCATGCACTGGTGCTGCAACTGCGTGTGCGGTCCGGACGGCGCCGGAACGGGCGTGCTGATCCGTGCGCTGGAGCCGCTGCACGGGCTCGATCTGATGCGTGCGGCGCGGCCGCCGCGGACGCGCGATCGCGACCTGTGCCGCGGGCCGGCACGGTTGACGCAGGCGATGGGGATCAGCGGCGCGCAGGATGGCGTCGACCTGGTCGGTGCGCATGAAGGGTTCGCGATCGTCGACGACGGGATGGCGCCGCCCGACGATCTGGCGGGCGGGCCGCGCATCGGCATTCGCGTCGGCCAGGATCTCCCGTGGCGGTGGAGCGTGCCCGGCAACCGCTACGTATCGGGCGCGGTGCCGCGCATGTGACGTGTGCCGCGCACAAGTCGCGTCCGATTCGATCTGCGTCACGCGGCCGCCATGATTGAGCGGCTAAGCTGGCCGTTTCGACGTTTCGATCGAGGGGACACCATGCGGCGGGTCGTATTCAACCAGAAGGGCGGCGTGGGCAAGTCGACGATCGTCTGCAACCTGGCGGCGATCAGCGCGAGCGAAGGATTGCGCACGCTCGTCATCGATCTCGACGCGCAGGCGAACTCGACGCGCTACCTGCTCGGCGACGCCGCGGCGGATGCGCGACCGGGCGTGGCCGGCTTCTTCGAAACCGCGCTGACCTTCAACTTCCGTCCGGTCGACGTCGCGTCGTTCATCCACGCGACCCCGTTCGACGGGCTCGACGTGATGCCCGCACATCCGGATCTCGACACGCTGCACGGCAAGCTCGAATCGCGCTACAAGATCTACAAGCTGCGCGACGCACTGAACGAGCTCGACATGTACGACGCCGTATACATTGACACGCCGCCCGCGCTGAACTTCTATACGCGCTCGGCGCTGATCGCGGTCGAGCGCTGCCTGATCCCGTTCGACTGCGACGATTTCTCGCGCCGCGCGCTGTACACGCTGCTAGAGAACGTGAAGGAAATCCAGCAGGACCACAACGCCGCGCTCGAGGTGGAAGGAATCGTCATCAACCAGTTCCAGCCGCGCGCGAGCCTGCCGCAACGGCTGGTCGACGAGCTCGTCGACGAAGGGCTGCCGGTCCTCGCGTCGCGGTTGTCCGCGTCGGTGAAGATCCGCGAATCGCATCAGCAGTCGATGCCGGTGATCCATCTCGAGCCGACGCACAAGCTCGCGCAGGAGTTCCGCGCGCTGCACCGTGAACTGGCCGGCTGATCCCGCGCCCGACCGCATCGACCGGGGCCGCTTCGAGCGGCCTTTTTTTATCGCAATCCGCAATTCGTCCGATTATTGAATTCGTTATTAATAATACCGAAAACGATTTCATAATAAATCTCGAAAAAAACGATTACATGGGTCGCCGCCAGATTTTTAATGAGGGCCGGTTTTCTAATAAGCGGAATAATGAATTGGTAAATATTGCGCGAAGTCACGATGCGCTATGCTGTAAAAAGGTAAAAAGGCGTTGCGGGTCGGAGTCGGTGGGTATCTCCGGTCGCGAAATCGGCATGCCGCGGGCTTCGACGGGGGCCGTAAAGGGTAATAAGGGTTTACACCTATCATTAATGCCACTTAATTGACAATTAATCGCTCTAGAATGGCTTCCTTCAACTGCCCGTGCTCAAACAGGTAACGGGTCGTCAATAAGGAAGCAGCTGTCGATCAAGCTTCCATTTTTCTTCAAGTCGTCTCTCGCATTGCTAACAGGAGCGTGCCCGATGTCCGTATTTGCCCCCGAAAAACTCGCCGCCGATTATCAATCCGGTATCGCCGCCTGGTTCGCGATCGCCCGTCCGGCGATCCACGGTTTCGAGGCCGTCGTCGAACTCAACCTGCAGGCGGCCCGGACGGCGCTCGAGGAATACGAGGACAAGCTGAAGAACGCGTTCAACAGCAACAACCCGGCCGCGGGCCTCGCGCAGCAGGTTGCCGCGCCGCAGGAAGCGGCCGGCAAGGCCGTGTCGTACGGCCGCCATCTGTTCGACATCGCGGTGTCGACGCAGTCCGAATGGGCGAAGGTCGCGCAGGCGCAGTACGAGCAGAACGACAAGCGCCTGAAGGACGTGCTTGGCGAACTGTCGAAGCATGCGCCGGCCGGCTCGGCACCGGTGGTGGCCGCGCTGAATTCGGCGCTGTCCGCGGCGACCGCCGCGGCCGACTCCGTGCGTGCGGCGACGGGGCAGGCGATTGAAGCGGCGCAGAGCGGCTTCGACGCGGTCAGCGAAACGGCCACGCGCGGCGCCAAGCAGACGGCGTCTGCCGCCCGCAAGGACGCAGCAGCTGCGCGCGGCGAATCGGCTACGTAACCGCGTGAGTGCGTGTCGCGCGCAGGCGCGACACGATTGATCGGCGCCGGATGGCGCCGGACGCCGCGTGTGCCACACGGGGTCCGACGAACGTCCGATGCGCCGCAAGACGACCGTGCACGGTTGCCCGTGCCGCGGTGTGCCGTGCCGACGGTGCGAACAGGCGCTGCCCACCATGCGACGGCATGCGACCGCGCCCGCGCCGGATGGCCCGCCGCACGCCATCGCCACGTGCTGCGGCCTCGTGCCGGCGTCGGAACGACGAACTGATTTCAATGCAGGGATTGAACATGACGGATGTAGTGATCGTATCGGCCGCACGGACCGCGGTCGGCAAATTCGGCGGCTCGCTGGCGAAGATCGCGGCGCCCGAACTGGGCGCGACGGTGATTCGCGCGGTACTGGAGCGTGCGGGCGTGAAGCCCGAGCAGGTCAGCGAAGTGATCATGGGCCAGGTGCTGACGGCCGGCTCGGGGCAGAACCCGGCGCGGCAGTCGCTGATCAAGGCGGGGCTGCCGAGCGCGGTGCCGGGGATGACGATCAACAAGGTGTGCGGCTCGGGCCTGAAGGCCGTGATGCTGGCGGCGAACGCGATCGTCGCGGGCGACG
>NZ_PREY01000019.1:0-151919 GCF_002959955.1 Burkholderia sp. BE12
ACCAATCCGGCTGGCTGCATGGTCGGCTCCCGTGCTTGCTCAACGAGCCGTCCAGCATGCCAGCAGTCAAAAACACGACATCTGTAAATAGCCAGAACACGACATTAGGATATGGCTGCTACAACCACATCAGACGATAACGCGCCTTATGTCAAGGCCGGCCGCTTCGAGACGTTTCGCGGCGAAGCGACGCTGGGGCCCGGCATTCGCGCGGTGCCGATGCCCGGCCATACGCCGGGCCATACGGCTTATCTGATCGAGAGCGGCCACGCGGGCCTGCTCGCGTGGGGCGACATCGTGCACGTGGCGGCGATCCAGTTGCGGGACGTGAACGCGACGGTCCAGTACGACAGCGATGCCGGCGCCGCACGCCGCACGCGGCGGGACACGCTGAAGCGCGTCGCCGATCGACGCTATCTCGTCGGTGCCGCGCATATCGCGTTTCCCGGGCTCGGCCACCTGCGCCGGGACGGTGCGCAATACGACTGGGTGCCGGTCAACTATGACGCGACGCCGGTGCGGTGACGCCCCGGCGTGCGTCCAGGCCGCCGGTCAGCGCGACCGTGCGCGCCGCCACGCGCCGGGCGGATGGCCGACGATCCGCACGAATACGCGGTTCAGATGGCTCTGGTCGGCGAAGCCGCACGCGACCGCGATGTCGGCCAGCGTCATATCGGACGTCTCGATCAGTTCGCGCGCGCGCATCACGCGCTGTTCGAGCAGCCACTGGTGCGGCGTGCGGCCGGTGGTGCGCGAGAACGCGCGGATGAAATAACCGCGCGACAGGTCGCATTCGTTCGCCACTTCCTCGATCGATACGCCGAGGTCCGCCTTTTCCATCAACAGTTCCTGGGCGAGCGCCACCTTCGCGGGCGACAGCACGCCCTTGCGCTCGAGTTCGCACGCACGCGCGTTGCCGTAGCGGCGCACGAGATGCGTGCCCATCGCGAGCCCGACCTGTTCGATGAACAGCGCGTTCAGCGGGCCGGGTGCGTCGAGGCTGTCCGCCACCGCGTGCGCGAGATGGCCGAGGACCGGATCGCGTACGTCTGGGCGGCACGTGAGGCCGCTGATCGGCTGGCCGCCGTGCTCGGGGCCGACGTGTTCGAGATACGCATGCGGCAGCTCGACCAGCACGAAGTCGAAGTTGCCGTACAGGTCCGCGTGGAAAGGGCGCGAGAAGTCGCGAATGTAGATCGAGTGATGCTGGAACCGGCGCTCGCTCGCGCCGGCGTGCCCATAGAGCGTGCGGCGATGGCCGCCGCCCAGCGACACGCCGACCAGGAAGCCGCGATCGCACGCGGGCATCTCGATCCGTTCGACGTGCGCTTCGCTCATGCATTTGCGGTGAAGCCTCAGGCCGCCGGCCGCCGTCTCGATATCCTTCGACAGCAGGCTCGACACGCAGCCGAGCGTGTCTTTCGGCCGCCGCGGTGGCGATGCCACCGCGGCGGCGATGACGGAGTCTGACATGGAATTCCCCAGCGAGGGACTCGGAGCTGAAATGACGAGTCCAGTTTAGATGCGCACGCGGACGTTCAAAATGAATTTGCATAAACGTCCGCTCGTCATCCTGACAATTTGCTTTCAATGCGAGCGTGCGGTGAGTGCGTGTCCCGGCGCAACGCCTGCGCAAGCGGCCCGGCAGAGTATAGCGCCCCACTTTTACACGCAAGTGATCGTGCGCCCGGGCCCGCCCGGAATGCGCGAACAGCGCATTTTCCTCCAAGATTTTCGGCGACCGTCCGTCTACACTCGGTCCGGAATTCGACATTTTCCGTCCGGTGCAAGGTGCGCCGGACGCGGACTTCCTGCCGGGTGAACTGCCGCGTTCATCCGGCAGTCATCTCGAGGGACCGGAGGCGGCCATGATTCAGATCGGAACTTTGTCGGTGGATTTCGAGCAACGCGACATTCGTCGTCAAGGCGCGTCGCTGCGCATCGGCGCGCGCGCGCTCGACATTCTCGAAGTCCTGCACCGCGCCAGCGGTTCGGTCGTGTCGAAAGACGACATCATGGACGCGGTCTGGCCGGGCCTGATCGTCGAGGAAAACCGGCTTCAGGTGCATGTGGCGACGCTGCGCAAGGCGCTCGGCGCGAGCCGCGATCTGATCAAGACGGTGCCCGGCCGTGGCTACCTCCTGGTGGCGAACGCGTCGTCCGGCCCGGACCTCGCGTCCGCGCCCGAAGCGCCGGCCGTCGCCGCACCGCCCGATGCCCCCGTGTCCTCGCAGATCGCACCGCTCGTCGGGCGCGACGCCGAACTCGCGCAGATCGTCGACATGCTCGAACGCACGCCGGTCGTCACGCTCGTCGGCGCGGGCGGAATCGGCAAGACGAGCCTTGCGGTGCGCGTCGCGCACGGCGTGCGCAGCCGCTCGCGCGAGCGCGTGCTGTTCGTGGAGCTGGCGCGCGCGTCGACGCGCGACGACATGCTGATCGCACTCGCCGCCGAGCTCGGCCTCGATACGCAGGGCGTGCCCGCCGTCGACCGCATCGCCGACGCGTTCGCGACGGCGCGTTGCCTGCTCGTGCTCGACAACGCGGAGCACATCGTCGATCTGGTGGCGAGCCTCGTCGAAACGCTGACGTCGAGCGCCGGCTCGCTGCGCGTGCTCGTGACGAGCCGCGAGCCGCTGCACATCTCGGCCGAAGCGGTGCTGCGCATGAGCCCGCTCGCGGTGCCGGACGGCAACGCGTCCCTCGACGAAATCGTCCGCTGCTCGGCCGTCGAGCTGTTCCTGGAACGCGTGCGCGCGGCCGCGCCGGATTGCGCGATCGATGAAACCGGCGTGCGGCTGATCGGCGACATCTGCCGGCGCCTCGACGGGCTGCCGCTCGCGATCGAACTGGCCGCGGCGCGCGTGGCGACGCTCGGGCTCGCGGTCGTCGCATCGCGCCTCGACGACCGGCTGAACCTGCTGACCGGCGGGCTGCGCTCGGCACTGCCGCGTCATCAGACGCTGCGCGCGACGTTCGACTGGAGCTATGTGCTGCTCGATGGGGCCGCGCGCGCCCTGTTTCGCCGGATGGGGTGCTTCATCGGGCCGTTTTCGTTCGATGCCGCGCGCGCGGTCGCCACCGAGCCCGGTACATCGGCTGCTGACTTGATCGCGGTGCTCGGCGAGCTGGTGGCGAAATCGCTGGTGACGGTCGAGTTCCATGGCGCGTATGCGCGCTACCGGCTGACCGAATCGACGCGTGCGTACGCGCTGGAAAAACTGCACAACGAAGGCGAGTTCGAGCGCATCGTCGCGCGCCACGCGGAGTACGAGCGCGAGCGAGCGCCGGCGCGTCCCGCGGCGCTGGCCGACGCGCCGGCCGCGGATGCGCACGCGCCGGCCGTGGATGAACCGGCGGACGCCGCCGAGGCCGCAGGCGTGCCCGAACCCGACCGACTGGCGCGCGCGCTGCTGGAGCCGTCGCGGATGCGCGCGTGCACGGCGCGCGCCCGCCAGGTACTCGACGAACTTGACACGGGCGCCGCGGGCCCGGTCGACGCCGCGCGCGAGATGCGGCTTCGGGCGGCCTGCGCATCGGCGCTGCTGCATACCGACGGCGACGCACTGGCCGCCGCCGCGATGTGGGACCGCACGCTCGGTCTCGCCACGCACATCGGCGACGATGCGTTCGATGCGCGCGCGCTGGTGGGGCTGTGGAACACGATGCTGACGCTGTCGGACATTCACGAATCGCTGCGCTACGCGACGCGTTTCGAGCGGGCGGCGGAGCGGCGCGGCGACCGTTCGCAGCGGTTGCTGGCGAACACGATGGTCGCGACGTCGCTGCATTACTTCGGCGAGCATGCGCAGGCGCGCGAGCGGCTGGAAGCGGCGACGGCCGAGCTCGCCGACGCGTGCGAGCCGTCGTGCGCGCAGCCCGCGCTGGGCGTCGACATGGCGACGCTGGGGCGCACGATGCTGATCCGTCTGCTCTGGATGCAAGGCGAACCCGAGCACGCGATGCGCATCGCCGCGCAAGCGGTCGAGCACGCGCGCCGCGGCCCGTCGCCGCTCACGCTGTGCATCGTGCTCGGCGCGGCCGCCGTGCCGATCGCCCTGCGCTACGGCGATCACGACATCACGACAGACTATCTCGCGACGCTGCGCGCGACCGCCGACGCGCACGGCTTCGACATCTGGCGCAGTCACGCGGAATGCCTGACCGGCCAGTTCGACATCCAGGCCGGCCATCCCGGCGCCGGCCTCGCCCGGCTCGAACCCGCGCTGCGGCACGTCGAGGCGAGCGGATTCCGGCGCGTGCTCGCGCCGTTGACCGTCGCGTACGCGGAGGGCCTCGTGCGAACCGGCCGCGCCGATGAAGCGCGCATCCGGCTCGATGCGACGCTCGCACGCTGCCGCGCGCACGGCGAGCACCTGTTCGTCCCCGAGCTGCTGCGCGTGAGAGGCGTCGCGATGCTCGAACAGGCGCGCACCGTCGGCGCGAATCTCGCCGCGGCGTACGAGGCCGACGGGCATCGTCATCTGCAGATGGCGATCCAGACCGCGAACGCGCAGGGCGCCGCGATGTGGGCGCTGCGCAGCTCGCTCGATCTCGCCGATCACCTGATCGAGCGCGGGCACACCGGGCAAGCATCGGCGCTGGTCGCCGGCGTCGCGCGGCACTTCGATCCGCATTCGCGCGCACACGACGTGCGTCGCTTGCTGCGCGTGCAGAACTTCGTCCGTCAGGATGCGCCGCTCGCGCCATGCCTGACCCGCGCGCGACGCGATGCCGCCGACGCGGCGCAGCAGGCCGCATGACGATGCGCGATTCCGGTGCAGCCGCGCGGCCGCGCGATCAAAGCGTGCGTCTCGACGTGCGCGGTGCAGCCGCTTTCCGGGCCGCGGCGAGAAGCGGGGCGTGCCGCGCGGCGCCGCGCACGAGCGCGCGCGGGAGGCCCGACGGTGCTTAGAGCGACGGAACCCGCGCGCTCGGCGGACCTCGTCGTCTTCAACGGCAAGATCGCGACCCAGGACGAACAGCGCTCGTTCGTCCGCGCGCTCGCCGTGAAGGACGGGACCATCGTCGCGACCGGCGACGATCGCGACGTGCTGCGCCATGCGCACGACGGCACGACCTGCATCGATCTGCATGGCCGCACCGTGATTCCGGGCCTGATCGATGCGCACCTGCAGGCGATACGCGGCGGGATGAACTTCAATCTCGAGGTGCGCTGGGACGGCGTGTCGTCGCTTGCCGACGCGCTCGAGCTGCTGGGCCGGCAAGTACGACGCACGCCCGCGCCGCAATGGGCGCGCGTGGCGGGCGGCTGGACCGCGCTGCAGTTCGCGGAAAAGCGCGGCCCGACGGCGGCCGAGCTCAACGCGATCGCGCCCGACACGCCGGTATTCATCCAGCATCTGGGCGACTGCGCGTGGCTGAACGCGGCCGCGCTGCGCGCGCTCGGCTACGGGCGCGACACGCCCGATCCGCCCGGCGGCGAACTGCGACGCGACCGCCATGGGCGGCCGACCGGGCTGCTGATCGCGCGTGCGGACCCGGCGGTGCTGTTCGCGGCGCTCGCCCACGCGCCCATGCTCGATGCGGCCGACCGGGTCAACTCGACGCGGCAGTTCATGCGCGCGCTGAACCGCGTCGGCGTGACGAGCGCGATCGACGCCGGCGGCGACGGCCTCGCGTATCCGGACGACTATGCGGCGGTCGCGACGCTCGCGCGGCGCGGCGAATTGACGACGCGCATCGCCTATGCGTTGGGCGCGCGGCACGCCGGCCGGGAGCTCGACGACTTCGCGAAATGGATCGCGCTGACGGCGCCCGGCGACGGCGACGCGTTCCTGCGCGCGAACGGCGCCGGCGCGCGGCTGCTGTTCTCGGCGGTCGATCTCGGGAATTTTCTCGAGCCGCGCGTCGACCTGCCCGCGTCGATCGACGTGGAGCTGGCGGCCATCGTCCGGCTGCTCGTGCACCACCGCTGGCCGTTCCGGTTGCATGCGACCTACGACGAATCGATCGGCCGCTTCCTCGACGTGTTCGAAGCGGTGGATCGCGACACGCCGTTCGACGGGCTGCGCTGGTGCTTCGATCGCTGCGAGGCGATTTCGGATGCCAATATCGCGCGTGTCGCGGCGCTGGGCGGCGGCATCACCGTGCAGCCGCGCATGGCGTTCCAGGGCGAAGCCTTCATCGCGCGCCATGGTGCGGCGGCGGCCACGCGTGCGCCGCCGATCCGCGCGATGCTCGCGGCCGGGCTACCGGTCGGCGCCGGCTCCGGCGCGATGGGCGCGGCGAGCTACAACCCCTTCGTCGCGCTGTACTGGATGGTATCGGGGCGCTCCGTCGGGGGCACCGCGCTGTATCCGGCGCGCAACCGGCTGGGCCGGATGGAGGCGCTGCGCCGCTACACGGTCGGCAGCGCGTGGTTCTCCACGGACGAGCACCGCAAGGGCGCGCTGGTGCCCGGCCGGTATGCCGATTTCGCGGTGCTGAGCGACGACTACTTCACGATCGACGCGCGGCGCATCCCGGCGTTGTCGTCGGTGCTGACGGTCGTCGGCGGCAAGGTCGTGCACGCGGAGCAGGAATTCTCGCCGCTCGCGCCGCCGCCGCCGCCCGTCAGCCCCGCATGGTCGCCGGTCGCCGAGGGCCGCGTCGACGATGCGGCAGGCGCCGGCGGGCGCGACCGATCGCACGCGGCGGCGGCGGGCGACGCGTGCCCGGCGCCCGGTATCGATGCGTGCCGCGTGCGCGGCCATGGACGCCGCTTCGCGCGGCCGCGCTATCCGACGGCGAGTGCGGACGCCGAACCCTGCGAAGCCTTCGGCCGCTGCTGCGTCGCGTTTTGAGCGGTGCGAGCCGGTGCGCGACGCGCTGCCGGGGCGCCGCCATGCATTGAACGATTTTCCGCCCCGGGTACGGGGCACGAAGGAGACAGAATGAATGTTGCGCACACGCGCGCATTGGCCACCGGCGACGAAGTGGCCGGCGTTCGCATTCCGCGCACGCCCGTTGCGGTCGAGGCAGCCGACGCGGCCCGCGCGTCGTTGCCCGCCGCGCTCGCCGACCATGCGGCGCGCGTGTTCGTGTTCGCGTCGCTCGCCGCGCGGCGTGCAGGCGACGCGTGCGACGCCGACGCACTGTACGTCGCCGCGATGTACGCGAACATGGGATTGAGTCCGGCGTACTGCCGGTCGGCCGAACGCTACGAGCTCGACGGGGCGGACGCCGCGCACGCGCTGCTGCTGCGGCATCGCCGGTCGCGGCGCATGCGCGACGACGTGTGGCACGCGATCGCGCTGCATACGACGCCGGGTGTGGCCGCCCGTACGTCGCCGCTCGCGCGCGCGTTGGCAGGTGCGGTGTCGACGGACCTGATGGCGACCGACTTCGACGCCTACACCCTCGACGAGCGCACGGCGCTGCTCGCGACTTACCCGCGCGGCAGCGGCTTTCGCGAAGCGTTTCTCGACACGGTCGCGCGCGGCGTCGAGCATCGGCCGCAGTCGACGTTCGGCACGTGGAGCGCGGACGTGCTCGAGCGCGCGGATCCGGATTTTCATCGGCCGAATTTCTGCGGGCGCGTACTGGGCGCGCGGTGGAACGACACGTGACGGCGCTGGTCCGGCGTGCGGAGCCGGACGGACGACCGGCTGCATCGCGACACCGCGCGCGGCATGTCGCGCCGTGCGGATTCAGCCGCGTTTGCCCTGCAGCGTCGGAATCTGCTCGAACAGGCTCGCGAGCCAGTCGACGAACACCTTCAGCTTGACCGGGATGTGGCGATTGGGCGGATACAGCACCGAAATCGGCTTGGGCGGCGCGTTGAAATCGGTCAGGACCTCGCGCAGCCGCCCCGACTTCAGGTACGGCTCGACGAGGTACAGCGACGTCTTGATCAGCCCGATGCCGGCGACGCCGCATTCGATGTAGTTGTCCGCGTCGTTGACGGCCACCGTGCCGCACATCTGCACGATGCGCGGCTCGCCGTCGACGACGTAGTCCCACGCACGCGGCCGCCCGGTGTCGGCCGAGATGTGGCTGACCGCCACGTGCTGCGCGAGATCGTCGACGGTCGCGGGCTCGCCGCACCGCGCGAGATAGGCGGGCGACCCGCAGGTGCAGGTGGTCAGGCTGCCGATCCGCCGCGCGATCATCCCCGAATCGTCGAGCGCGCCGATGCGCACCACGCAGTCGACCCCTTCGCCGACGAGATCGATCTGCCGGTCGGTGACGCCGAGTTCGATCATGATGCCCGGATGGGCGTCGAGAAACGCCGGCAGCGCGGGCACCACGACCTGCTTGGCCATCGCGGGCGGCAGGTTCACCTTCAGCCGGCCGCGCGGCACGTTGCGGGCCTGCGAGACCGACGCCTCCATGTCGTCGATCTCGCGCAGCACCGCGACGGAACGTTCGTAATAAGCCTGGCCGTCCTCGGTCAGCGAGATCCGGCGCGTGGTGCGGTTCAGCAGCCGGCAGCCGAGATGCTGCTCGAGTGCGCTCAGCAGCGCGGACACGCGCGGGGTGGTGAGGCCGGTCGTGTCGGACGCGCGCGTGAAGCTGCCGGTTTCGACGATGCGCGTGAACACGCGCATCGAAAGCAAGGTATCCATCGTCGGAAGTTCTCCAGCCTGTCGGCATGCGACGCCGGTGCGTGCCGGCGCCGTCTGGTCGCGTATCGGGTAGCGCGTAGCGGGTGCGACCAAACCGCTATGCGTCGATGCGTTGTCTCAGTGCGTCGCCGGCGAACGGCATTTCGCGCATGCGCTGGCCGGTCGCATCGAAGATCGCGTTGGCCAGTGCGCCGGCGGTCGGCCCCATCGACGCCTCGGCGGCCCCGAGAAACGGCGCGCCGGGGCGATTGACCAGATGGACCGTCACGTTCCGCGGCACGGCCGAGAAGCGCAGGATCGGGTAGCTGCTCCAGTCGAAGCTGCGAATCCGCTCGGTGTCGTACTTCAGCGCCTCGTACAGCGTCCAGCTCGCGGCCTGCACGATGCCGCCCTCGATCTGGTTGCGGATGCCGTCCGGCGACACGATCTGGCCTGCGTCGACGGCGGCTTCCGCGTGTTCGAGCGTCACGTGGCCGGTTTCCGGCACGACCGACACCTCGACCGCGATCGCGACGTAGGCCATCAGGTTCTTGTACTTGCCGAACGCGAAGCCGACGCCGCGGTTGCGCGCGCGCGGCGGCCTCGGCCAGCCGAAGTGCTTCGCGGCGAGCCGGATCACCTGGCGCGCGCGATGGTCCTCCATGTGACGCAGCCGGAATTCGACCGGATCGACGCCGGCTGCGTGCGCGAGTTCGTCCATGAAACTTTCGATCGCCCAGATGTTCGTGTGCGCGCCGAGCGAGCGCATCGCGGACGTCTGCAGCGGCATCGTCGGCGAGAAGTTATTGACGATGTGCTGGTTCGGCAGCGCATACAGCGGAATCGCGTTGCGGTCGGCGCCGCCCTCGGGCTGCAGCATCGGCGTGGACGGCGCGGGCACGAACGGCGGCTCCAGCATGCGCGCGGGCAGCAGCCGGCCCGCGTTGACGATTCGCTCGTTGTGCGAGCTGCTCCACAACGCATAGTTCCAGTCGACGATGCGGCCGCCCGCGTCGAGCGATGCGCTGACCTCGGTCACCATCGCCGGCGTGAAATGATCCCACGTGTGCTCCTGTTCGCGCATCCATTGCACGCGGATCGGCTTGCCGGGCATCGCGGCGGCGATCAGCGCGGCATGCGCGGCCGCGTCGTCCGCCCCGTTGTGTCCGTAACAGCCCGACCCTTCGGTGTGAATGCAGCGCACGCTCGCCTTCGGCATCGACAGCATCTCCGCGAGCGCGTCGCGCAGCGGATAGACGCCCTGCGAGTGGGTCCAGACCGTCATCGTCCCGTTCTCGAGATGCGCGACCGAACACGACGGCCCGATCGACCCGTGCAGCAGGTAATTCTTCAGGAACGTCGCGTTGAGCGTCTTCACGGCCGGCGCGGTGGCCGCATGCGTGTTCGCGATCTCGATGCGCTGCGTCGAGATCCGCTTCAGATCCGCGTGCACGGTGCCGCGATCGGGCAGCGTGCGGCCCGGCGACCAGCGGCAGCCGGCGGCGAGCGCGCGCTGCGCGACCACCGCCTGCCATTCGCCCTGCGCGACCACCGCGAGCATGCTGCCGTTGCGCACGACTCGCACGACGCCCGGCAGCTTCAGGATCGCGGCTTCGTCGAACGACAGCAGCTTCGCGTCGTATACCGGCGGCATCACGACGCGTGCGTGCAGCATGCCGGGCAACTGCATGTCCTGCACGTAGCTGACGCCGCCCGTGACCTTGTTCGGGATGTCGACGCGCGGCAGCGACGTGCCGATCACGGCGAACGTCGCCGGGTTCTTCAGCGGCGACGTGGGCGCAGCATTGCGGTGCAGGTCGACCGTGCGAATCGCGTCGCCGTAGGTCATCGTGCGGCCGTCCGGCGCCTTGATCACCGCGTCGGCGGTCGTCAGCGTGCGCGGATCGACGCCGAAGCGTTTCGCCGCGCCTTCCACCAGCAGCGCGCGCACCTGCGCGGTCGCGTTCAGCAGCGCGGAGCCGCTGTCCGCCATCGTATGGCTGCCGGCGGTCAGTCCTTCGTCCGGCGACGCGCCGGTGTCGGCGGTCAGGAACGTGATCAGCGACGGCTTCATGTCGAGTTCCTCGGCGGCCACCTGCAGCAGTGCGGTGCGCACGCCGGTGCCGAGCTCCACTTTGCCGGTGAACACGGTGACCTTGCCGTCGGGCGCGATCTTGACCCACGCGTCGAGCAAGGGATTGGTCTTCAGGCTGCCGGCCAGCGTCTGAGTGGCTTTCGCGACATGCACGGCCGCGCCTTCGTCGGCGATCACCAGTTGCGCGGCCGCGCGCGACGCAGGCGCGAGGCTGAACGCGACGAACAGCGCGCCGGAGACGATGAAGTGCCGGCGGCCTTCGTCGATGTCGTCGTGGGAATTCATCACAGCCCCTTGCTGATCGTGACGGGAGCGGAAGCGGGTTCGGGGGGCGGCAGCCCCGCGACCGAGCGCACCGCCGCGAGAATCCGCATGTGCGTGCCGCAGCGGCACAGGTTCGGTTCCATGTGCGTGCGCAGTTCCTGCTCGCTCGGCTTCGGATTGCGTTCGAGCAGCGCCTGCGCGCGCATGATCATCCCGGCGATGCAGTAGCCGCACTGCGCGGCCTGGTGCTCGATGAACGCGCGTTGCAGCGGGCCGGGATGCTCGGCGGTGCCGAGGCTCTCGATGGTGCGCACGCTGCGCGAGCCGAGCGCGGCCACCGGCATCAGGCACGAGAAGGTCGGCTTGCCGTCGACGATCACGGTGCAGGCGCCGCATTGTCCCAGGCCGCAGCCGAACTTCGCGCCGTGCAGGTGCAGGTCGTTGCGCAGCGCGTACAGCAGCGGCGTGGACGGATCGATGTCCAGCGTGTGCCGCACGCCGTTGACGGTGAGGGTAATCATCGTGCGGAGTCCTCTTTTCTGAGCCTGGCGGCCATCGCGTTCACGCCGGACCATGCGGGACGATCGGTATAGGTCTCGCGCACGTATGCGGCGAGATCGGCGATCTGCGCGTCGTCGTACTGGTCGATGAACGAAGGCATCATGTTCAGCGTGTCCTCGCCGTGCCAGCCGATGCCGTTGAACATCATCTGGATCGCGTTACGCGGCGTATCGGCGTTGACCGCCGTGCTGAACGCGAGCGTCGGCCGCTCGCCGAGCGACTGCATCGGCGCGGCCGGCCCGTGGCACTGCGCACACGACGCCTGGAACAGCGTTGCGCCGCGCCGCGCGGCCGGCGTCGTCGCGGCGCGCTCTACCGGATTCGCGGCCGCACGCGCGTTCGCCGGTTTCTGGATCGACAGAATGTAGGCGGCGATCGCCTCGACGTCCTCCACCGGCACCGTCGCGAGATCGCGCGTGACCGGCAGCATCGGCCCGGCCGCCGCGCCGTGCTCGCTCGCTCGGCCGGTGCGCAGGTACGTGACGAGCTGCGCCTGCGTCCACGGGCGCGTCGCATGGCCCAGCGTATTGAGCGACGGCGCTTCCCAGCCGTCGACGATGCCGCCGTCGAACGCCTGGCCGCTGCGTTCGCCGCCGATCGCATTCAGCGGCGAATGGCACGACGCGCAGTGGCCGAGCCCGTCGACGAGCATCCTGCCGCGGTTCCATTGCGCGGACTGCGCGGGGTCCGGTTGATACGCGCCTTCGCGCAGGAACAGCACGTTCCAGAACGCGACCAGCGGCCGGAAGTTCAGCGGAAATATCAGGTCGTTGGCGGGCGCCGTCGCGTGTACCGGCTCGCGGGTCATCAGGTAGGCGTACGCGGCGGCGATGTCGTCGTCCGACATCCGCGTGAAATGAACGTACGGAAACGCCGGGTAAAGCGGCCGGCCGTTGCGTCCGATGCCGGTGCGCAGCGCACGAGCGAAGGCATCGCGCGACCAGCGGCCGATCCCCGTTTCGGCGTCCGGCGTGATGTTGGTCGCATAGATCGTGCCGAACGGCGTCGCGAGCGGCAGCCCGCCCGCGAACGGCTTGCCGTCCTTCGCGGTGTGACAGACGACGCAGTCGCCGAGCGCGACGACGCGCGCGCCGGCGCGCACCAGCTGCGGATCGAACGAAGCAGGGGCGGGCGGATCGATCGGCGCGATCGACGGCCGCACCATGATGCCGATCGCGACCGCGAGGCCGACGATCGCGATGCCGGCCGCGCCGAACCAGAGTCGTTTGTGCTTCATGTGCGCTCCAGGCGATGCGGTGCGCCGCAAGCCGTGCGATGCGCGGCAACACCGGACGATGCGTGTCGGCGATGCGTGGTCGTTCGATGCGGCCGCGACCGCCTTACCGCACGGCGATGATTGGCGACGGGGATCATATTGTCACTCCAGCAGTCGATGACGAGCGCAAGCGCCGTCCTGCGCGGCCGCTCATGAAGGCAGTCTACGCAGAGGCCGCGATGATTGCCTGAAGCGCGGGCTGAAACGTTCTGAAAGGTGTCCGGCCCCGGATCGACCGGGGTTCGGCGCCGGGGGCGGATGACGGCCGAGCGGGGGATACGCGGCATTGTGCGGCGCCGCGTCGCGGCCGGACCTTGATTGTCATGAAGCGGCCCGCGCGGCCCGCGCGTCGAGCGCCGGCGGCGTCCACCCGCCGCCCAGCGCACGCACGAGGCTCACCGTCGCGACGGCCAGCGCCTGCCGGCTGTGAATCAGCTGGCGCCGCGCATTCAGTGCATCGCGATCGGCGTCGATGACTTCCAGATAGCTGACGTAACCATGCGCGTAACGGCTCAGCGACAACCGCGCCGCCGCGTCCGTCGCGCGCGCCGCGTCGTCGTAGCGCACGATCCGCTCCTTTTGCGCGGCGATGTCGTTGAGCGCATCCTGCACGTCGCGCAATGCACCGATCGCGGTCGCGCGATAGTTTGCGTCGGCGATTTCGGTGCCGGCCCGCGCGGCGGCCACCGCGGCATCGCGCTTGCCGCCGTCGAACAGCGTCAGCGCGACGTTCGCGCCGAGACTCCACAGCGAGCTGTTGCGGTCGAGAAACGACCGCAGGTCGCGGGTGGCGAAACCGCCGTCGGCGGTCAGCGTCAGGGTCGGCAGCCACGCGGTGCGTGCGATGCCCAGTTCGAGCGACGCCGCATCGGCGCGCCGTGCCGCCGCGAATACGTCCGGGCGTTGGGCGAGCAGCGCGGACGGCAGCCCGGCCGGCACATCCGGCACGCGCACGGGCACGGCGCGCGTGTCGATGTCGAACGCGGTCGGCGATACGCCGGTCAGCACCGCAATGGCGTCGACGAGGTTCTCGCGCAGCCGGCGGCTCTCCGCGAGATCGGCATGCGCGGTATCGAGATCGGCCGACGCGCGCAGCCCGTCGAGATCGCTTGCCGCGCCGGCCCGCACGCGTGCGGCGATCACGTCGAGCGCGGTACGCCGCAACCCGATCGCGCGCATGAGTGTCATGAGATCGTCGTCGACGTAGCGCAGCGTCAGGTAGTCGACGGCCACTTCGGTTGCCACCCGAAGACGCACCGCATCGCGGTCGGCCGCCGCCTGCAGCACGTTCTGTCTGCCGATGTCGGCATCGCCGCGCAAGCGCCCCCACAGATCGACTTCGTAGCTCGCGGCGACGGGAACCGACCAGTTGTGCATCGTGCGCTTCGGCAGCGCGTTGTCGACCGTGCCGGATACGCGCGAGCGGCTGAACGACGGGTCGACGCGCACGCTTGGCGCCAGCGCGGCATCGCGCATGCCGAGCAGCGCTTGCGCCTGATCGACCCGCGCGGCCGCCGCGCGCAGGTCGAGGTTGTGCGCGAGCGCGGCGTCGACGAGGCGGCCGAGCTGTGGATCGCCGAACCCCGCGGGCCACTCGGCGAGCGACGGCGCGTGCGTATCGGTTGACGGATCGGCCGACGGATCGGCATGACGGAACCGGTCGGGCTCGACCGGGACGGGTGCGAGCGGCTGCGGTGCGATCGAGCACGCGGCCAGCAGGCTCGCGGCGAGCACGGCGAATGCGCGCTTCATCGCGATGTGCCGCCGTGCTGCAGCGTGACGACGACCGACAGCCCGGGCCGGATGCGCGGCTCCGACGCGGCCGGCCCGTCGAGCAGGATCTTCACGGGTACGCGCTGCGTGACCTTCGTGAAATTGCCGGTCGCGTTGTCGGGCGGCAGCAGCGCGAACTGCGCGCCCGTCGCGGGCGACAGGCTGTCGATGCGGCCGGTGAACGCGCGCCGCGGCAACGCATCGAAGCGCAGTTGGACGACGTCGCCGGCGCGCACGTGCCGCAGTTGCGTCTCGCGGAAATTGGCGACGATCCATGGATGCGGCTCGACCAGCGTGAGCAGTGCCTGGCCCGGCGCGACGTGTTCGCCGGTCTCGACGGTCTTCTTGCCGACGTAGCCGTCCGACGGCGCGACGACCGCCGTGTAGCCGAGTTGCAGCAGCGCGTCGCGCAATTCGGCATCGTTCTGGCTCGCTGCGGCATCGGCGGCCTGAGCGGCGGCGAGTGCGCTGCGCCGTTGCGCATCGGCCGCCGCGACGCGCGCGCGGGCGGATTTGCGTGCGGCATCGGCCGCGTCGAACTCCTGCTTCGACAAGCCGCGCGGCGTCTCGCGGGTCAGCTCGCGTGCGCGCGCGTAGTCGAGTTCGGCCTTGTCGGCATCGGCGTGCGCCGACACGAGCGCCGCGTCCGCCTGCTCGATCTGCGCGCGTGCGCGGCTCGCGTCGGCATGCGCCTGGGCGACGCGTGCGCGCTGCGCCGCGACGCGTACGTCGAAGTCGCGCCGGTCGATCTCGACGAGTGCGTCGCCCGCGTGCACGAACTGGTTGTCGTCGACGAGCACGCGCTCGACCGTGCCGGCGACGCGCGGCGAGATCACGTGCAGGTGGCCGGTCACGTATGCGTCGTCGGTGCCGCGATCGCGTGCGTCGAACTCGTACACGAGCAGTGCGACGAGCAGCAGCGCGATCATGGCGATCGCGACGATGGCCGGCCGTCGGGCGCGCGCGGACGCAGCGGGCGACGGCGTGGGGGAGGGTGGGGTCATGATCGGCAAACTCCATCGTACGGGCAGGATTCGACGCGCCGCGTTATGCTTGCGCCAGCTTGACAGGCGGGAGCCGCTCGACGATGAACACGACGTTCGCCACCGGCAGTGCCATGCCGGCGCCGGCCGCAGGCCCGGCCACCGACATCCCGACGTTTCGGTCGATCGCCGCGATCGCGGCCGTGCTGCTCGGCGCGATCATCGCGACGTTGACGTCGCGCATCACGTCGCTCGGGCTGGCCGACGTTCGCGGCGCGCTTGGCGTCGGCGTCGACGAAGGCGCGTGGATCAACACCGCGTTTACCGCGTCGCAGATGTTCGTCGGGCCGCTCGCGATCGCGGCGGCCTTCATGTTCGGCACGCGCCGCGTGTTGATGGCGGGCGCCGCGGTGTTTCTCTGTGCGGAAAGCGTGCTGCCGCTCTGCACGCAATTCGGCGCGTTCATCGTGTGCCAGGCGATCGCGGGGCTCGCATCCGGCGTGTTCGTGCCGTTGACGGTCGGCTTCGTCGTGCGCACGCTGCCGCCGCGGCTGATTCCGTTCGGCATCGCCGCGTATGCGATGAACCTGGAGATGTCGCTGAACCTGTCGGCCACGCTCGAAGGCTGGTACAGCGAACACCTGAGCTGGCGCTGGCTGTTCTGGCAGAACGCGGTGCTGACCGTGCCGTTCATCGCGTGCCTGATGGTGTCGCTCGCCGACGAGCCGATCAAGCGCTTCGCGTCCGGCATCGACGCGCGCGGAATGCTGCTCGGCGCGGGCGGCTTCGCGTGCCTGTGCATCGCGCTCGACCAGGGCGAGCGGCTGTTCTGGCTGCAGTCGCCGCTGATCGTCGCATTGCTGGCCGCCGGCATCCTGATGATCGCCGCGTTCCTGATTCACGAACTCGCGTCGCCGCGCGCGGGCCTCGATCTCGGCTACCTCGTGCGGCCCAACATCGCGCTGCTGATCGTGCTCGTCGGCCTCGTGCGCTTCACCGTGCTCAACACGAGCTTCATCCCGTCGCTGTTCCTCGCCAGCACGTACGGCCTTCGGCCGTTGCAGATCGGCGATACGCTGCGCTGGATCGCGATGCCGCAACTGCTGTTCGCGCCGTGCGTCGCGCTGTTGCTGCAGCGTGTCGATCCGCGGCGGCTCATCGTCGCCGGCTTCGCGATGGTGGCGATCGCGTTCGCGCTCGGGTCGCGGCTCACGCCGGTCTGGGCCGAGCCCGACTTCATTCCGTCGCAGTTGCTGCAGGCGCTCGGTCAGACGATGGCGCTCACGTCGGTCATCTTCTTCTTCGGCAAGCACGTGACGGCCGAACATGCGTTGACGTTCGGCGCGGTCGTGCAGACGACGCGCCTGCTGAGCGGGCAGCTCGGCACGACGTCGATCGCGGTGATTCAGCGCATCAGGGAGGCTACCCATTCGAATCTCGTCGGTCTGCATGTGTCGCTGTCGGATCCCGAGACGCTCGAGCGGCTGCGGGCCGGCGCGGCATCGCTGGTGGCGCATGGCGCCACGTTCGCGACGGGCAACCAGGCGGCCTATGCGCTCGTCGATCGCGCGGTGCGCGTGCAGGCCACCACGCTCGCGCTGGCCGACAACTTCCGCGTGGCGATGGCGTTCGCGCTCGCCGGTGCACTGCTCGGCATCCTGCTGCGTCCGGTGCGGGCGCCGTAAGCGCCGCATCGTGCGTCTGAAATAATCTGAAAATTCCTGAACGGCGCGTCTGCCGCGTCTGCCGCGGCGGCACGCGCGCCGCCGCGGCAGACGGCGCTTACGCTTGCAGGAACGCGAGCAGTTCGGCGTTGATGCGATCGGCGTTCACGACGCACATCCCGTGCGAGCCGCCCTCGATCACCTTCAGCACCGCGTGCTTCACGATCTTCGACGAGAGCCGGGCCGAATCGTCGATCGGCACGATCTGGTCGTCGTCGCCGTGCAGCACGAGCGTCGGCACGTCGATCTTCTTCAGGTCGTCGGTGTAGTCGACTTCGGAGAATTCCTTCACGCACAGGTACTGGCCGTGAATGCCGCCCATCATCCCCTGTGACCAGAAGGCGTCGATCGTGCCCTGCGACGGCTTCGCGTTCGGGCGGTTGAAGCCGAAGAACGGCACGGCGAGATCCTTGTAAAACTGCGAACGGTTCTCCGCGACGTTCTTGCGGATGCCGTCGAATACGTCCATCGGCAAGCCGCCCGGATTGGTCGGCGACTTCACCATCTGCGGCGGCACCGCGCCGATCAGCACGGCCTTCGACACGCGCTTCGTGCCATGGCGGCCGATGTAGCGCGCGACTTCGCCGCCACCGGTGGAGTGGCCGACGAGGGTGGCCTCGCGCACGTCGAGCGTGTCGAGCAGGGCGGCGAGATCGTCCGCGTACGTGTTCATGTCGTTGCCGAGCGACGGCTGGCTCGAACGGCCGTGGCCGCGGCGGTCGTGCGCGATCACGCGATAGCCGTGCTGCACGAGGAACAGCATCTGCGCATCCCAGGCGTCCGCGCACAGCGGCCAGCCGTGCGAGAACACGACCGGCCGGCCGCTGCCCCAGTCCTTGAAGTAGATCTGCGTGCCGTCCTTGGTGGTGATCGTGTTCATCGTGTGCGCTCCTGGGTGGGCTGAAGAGGTGCTGCGGGAAGGCGTGCCGGCTGCGGCCGCCATCGCGGGCAGGGCGGCTGCGGCGACGGCCGTCGCGCCGGCGAGCAGCATGTCGCGGCGGCGGGCCGACGCGACGGCATCGGTCTGTTCGGAATGCATCTGGACTCCTGAGGTATGCGGCTGCGATGCCGCACGGGATGGTGGATCGGTGGCGGTCTGCCGCGGCCATCCCGCCCGGCAGCCGTCCGGCCTGCGCCCGCCGCGCGACGACTGGTGCGCGCGGACGAACGAATGCCGTCAGGAGCGTATCCCGGCGCGGTGCGCGCCGTACTGAAATCCGGCTGAATTTTCTTGAACGCCGCGGCGTGGCGAGCGGATTTTGCCGCGCTGCAGAAAAATTAAGCGCGCGACCGGGACTCTTCAGCGAACGGCGGCTATCGTCAGCATCGGGTCACCGGCACACGTTGCGCACCATGCGAACGGCGCCGGCCGGCCCGCGCCGACCGTCACCTGCCTAGATATGCCGCCATGGACGCCTTCAATCGTTGGGAGCACATGATCACGTCGCTCAGGCCGTCGCCCGCCGCGAGCCTCCGGATGATGCCGATGCCGCGCGAGCGGACGGCCGACGGCTCGCGTCGCCCGCATCGGGACGACGCGCCGATGCCCTCGAGCGGCGACGTGCGCCGCCGCTGCGCGATCATCGCCGTCGAGCGGCAAACCGATTCGTCGATGCTGGTGTCGTGGAGCGACCCGACGCGCTGCCGCTACGACGAACAACGCTGGATCAGCGCGAAGGCGCGCGGGCCCGGGCTCGGCCGTTGCGCGCTCACCGGGCAGCCGATCCGGACCGGCGACGCGATCTACAAACCTCAGTGGCGCGGCGAGAAGCGCCCCGCGAATTGCCGCGAAATGATTCTCGCGACGGCGCTCGAGCAATTCGTCGCCCGGCAGTCCCGGGCATGACGTGCGGCGCCACACGCTTCGGCCGCGTCCGCGCACGCGCACGCGGCTTCCCTACTCGAAAGGAACCATCATGAGCACGTTCACCACCCGCGACGGCGTATCGATTCATTACAAGGACTGGGGCAGCGGCCGCCCGGTCGTGTTCATTCACGGCTGGCCGCTGAATGCCGACATGTGGGACGTGCAGATGCATCATCTCGCGTCGCACGGCCTGCGCTGCATCGCGTACGACCGGCGTGGCTTCGGGCGATCCGATCAACCCTGGAGCGGGTACGACTACGACACGCTGGCCGACGATCTCGCGACGCTGCTCGAGACGCTCGACCTGCATGACGTGACGCTCGTCGGTTTTTCGATGGGCGGCGGCGAGGTGGCGCGCTACATCGGCCGGCACGGTACGCGCCGCATCGCGAAGGCGGTGCTGATCGGCTCGGTGACGCCGCTCATGACGCGGCGCGACGATCATCCGGACGGCGTGGACGTCGCGGTATTCGACGGCATTCGCGCCGGCATCGTGGCCGATCGCGCGGCGTTTTTCGACAGCTTCTGGCCGCTGTTTACCGGATCGAACCGCGACGGTTCGACGGTTTCGCGCGCGGCGCTCGACTGGACGTCGTTCATGGCGCTGCAAGGCGGGATGAAGGGCACGCTCGATTGCGTTCGCGCGTTTTCCGAGACCGATTTCCGTGCCGACCTGCAACGGTTCGACGTGCCGACGCTCGTGATTCACGGCGACGACGACCAGACGGCGCCGCTCGCGCTGACGGGCGCCGCGACGGCGAAACGCATTCCGCATGCGACGCTGAGCGTCTACGAAGGCGGCCCGCACGCGCTCTACCTGACGCACGCGGCCAGGTTGAACGACGAGTTGCTGGCGTTCGCGCAGGCCTGAGCGAGCGAGGCATGCAGGCGGCGGGGCGGGCATGCGCGCCCGTTCCGCGCGGCGAATCGCGCCGCGAACGCAGTGAAACAAGCCGATGGACATTCGACCGCCGCAGTAATAGAAGGGCCTGAAAATAACCGGCCGGTCGAATCAAAACAAAAAAAGCACCGCATTGCTCCAATGGAAAACGATTCGTCTGATATATCGAAATCGTATTCATGGACGCATGCACGATTTGCACATGAAACGTGCGCGGCTCCGCCGCATTTCGGTGCAGGCGCGCAAAGCGGCGCCGCATCTCACTTCGCGGCGTTTTTTTGTCATTTCAAAAAATTCGAGCCGTTCATTCTGATAATTTGAATCATTCGACCATGCAAATACCGTAGCATTGATGCCGAACCGGCACCGGTTTCAATCGGAGCGCCGTTGAATGTCACCCACAAGAAATTCCCATGATCCGGATTGGAACACTTCACGTTTTTCTCGACAGACGTGAAATTCGTTCGAACGGCAAGCTGCTGCGTATCGGCAGCCGCGCATTCGAAATTCTCGAGCTGTTGATTCGGGCGAACGGTGCGCTGGTATCGAAAGACGACATCATGCAGCGCGTCTGGCCGCACACCGTGGTGGAGGAAAACAACCTGCAGGTGCACATCGCTTCGCTGCGCAAGGCGCTGGCCGGCGACCGCAACCTGATCGTGACGGTGCCCGGCCGCGGCTATCGGCTGGTCGTCGAGCAGGACGACGGCGATGCGCCCGTGCGTCCCGCGATGTGGCGGCCGTCCGCGGCGCCGAGCGCGTTGTTCGGCCGCGAACAGACGGTCGCCGACGTGCTGGCCGCACTGCGGAGCGCGCGCGTCGTGACGCTGGTCGGCGCGGGCGGCATCGGCAAGACACGGGTCGCGATCGAGGCGGCCGCGCGCGCCGACGCGCATTTTCCCGAAGGCACAGTATTCGTTTCGCTCGCCACCGTCGCGTGTCCGCGCTTCGTGCCGGACGCGCTCGCGGGCGCGTTCGGCATCGCGCAGCCGACCGGGTCGCTGACGCTCGAGGCGGTGCTTGCCAGCGTCGCGCGCCGCCGGATGCTGCTCGTGCTCGACAATTGCGAGCACCTGCTCGACGCCGCCGCGCGGATCGCGAGCGCGCTCACCGATGCGGACGACGGGCTGTGCGTGCTCGCGACGAGCCGGGAATCGCTGCGCATCCACGGCGAGCGCGTGTATCCGGTGCCGCCGCTCGACGTACTCGACGAAGGTGCCGGCGAGCGCGACGCGATGCGCGCGAGCGCGGTGCAATTGTTCGCGGCGCGTGCACGGGCGGCCGACCCGCGTTTTCCGCTCGATGCGCGCAGCCTGTCGTTGATGGCGTCGGTCTGCCGTCGCCTCGACGGCCTGCCGCTCGCGATCGAGCTGGCCGCGGCCCGTGCCGCCGTGCTGGGCATCGACGTGCTGGCCGCCCATCTCGACGATCACTTTCGGCTGCTGACCGGCGGTTTTCGCACCGCGTTGCCGCGCCATCAGACGCTGCAGGCGATGTACGACTGGAGCTACCGGTTGCTCGGGGAAGCCGAGCGCCTGCTGCTGCGATGGCTCGGCGTGTTCCGCGACGGCTTCTCGATCGAGGCCGTGCGCGAAGTCGTCGGTGCCAACGGGCCGGCCGGCGCCGACCTGCTCGATACGATCGCCGGCCTCGTGTCGAAGTCGCTGCTGATCCTCGAAACCGCGAACGGCGCGCCGCGCTATCGGCTGCTGACCACGACGCGGGCCTACGCGCTACAGCAGCTCGACAGTCACGGCGAGCGGGCGGCTGCCGCACGCGCGCATGCGACCTACTTCCTCGCGTTGTTCCGGCGCGCGACCTACGGCGGCGGCGAGCCGGGCAGCGAGGCGGGGAGCACGGCCCGGCTCGATGCGGTCCGACGCGAACTCGGCAATCTGCGTGCCGCGCTCGACTGGGCATTTTCGGCGCATGGCGACGCGGAACTCGGCATCGCGCTCGCGGCCGTCGCGGTGCCTTGCCTGTTCAATCTGTCGCTCGTCGACGAATGTCGCGAGCGGGCGCGCGCCGCGCTCGATGCGATGCGCGACGCGGACGCGGACGCGACCCCGGTGTCCGACGACGCGCGCGTGCGATTGCTGGCCGCGTATGCGGCTGCGCTCGCGCATACGGCAGGGTCGACCCAGGTCGCGCATGATGTGTGGTCGGAAGTGCACGCGCTCGGGCTCGGTGCGGCCGAGGCCGAGTTGCCGTCGCGCGAGTCGTGACACCGGCTTCGTGCGCATCGGTCACGTTTCAGAACGATTCAGCCCGGTTACAGGACAGCGGCAGGCGGCACGCGTAGATTGCGTGAACGGCGGGCGCCGGCACGCCGTCGGCACGCGTGCGCGCCGACCCCGAGCGCCCGTCGACATCGCGCGACCTCACTGAACGCCGGCGCGGCGAAATGCCCGGCGTGCGCGTCGTCGCGCATCCCGCTCAACCGACGAACCGCCGCATGAAACCTGACCCATCCGACCTTTCCCGTCACGCGACCGACCTCGGCCTGCTGTTCCTGCGTGTCGCCGCCAGCGTGCTGCTGATCGTGGTTCACGGCTTGCCGAAGATCGTTCATTACACAGCCGAAGCCGCCGCCATCGAGGATCCGTTCCATCTCGGCCGCACGCTGTCGATCCTGTTCGCGATCTTCGCGGAGGTCGTGTGCCCGATCTTCATGATCGTCGGTCTGTACCCGCGGCTGGCGGCGCTTCCGGTGATGATCGTCACGCTCGTCGCGCTGGTGTTCGTTCACCCTGACTGGCCGCTGCGCGATGCGCAGTTCGCGTGGATGCTGCTGATCCTGTTCGGCACGATCGCGATCGCGGGCGCCGGCCGCTATGTGTTGCGGCTGCCGTTGCCGGGTGTCATGCAGCGGCGCGACTAGCCGCTGCCAGCGCGTCGGCGGCCCGCACGCGATGTGCCTGCCGGTTCCGTGCCCGCAGCGACCTACGTGCTGCCGCTTTCACCCTTTCGCGCGCCGCGCTTGCGATCCGACATGTTGAATTTCTCCGATACGGCGCTCTACGGCGCGCCGATCGTGCTGGCCGACCTCGCCGCGTGGCGGCTGTTCGGGCGCGCGCGCTCCATGGCTCGTGCCGTCCGTCGATGCGCGGCGTTCGCCGCGCTGAGCGCCGTGCTGTTCGCGACCGGCATCAGCCCGCTCGCCGTTCCCGCCTCGCTAGGCGGGCTCGACCGAATCGTGGTCCAGGCCGTCTGCATCGCATGGTGGCTCCAGTGCGCGATCGTGTTCAGTCTGCTGATCAATCATCTGCTGCTGCCGCGTGCGTGGCGCAACCAGCGTCTCTTTCACGACATCGCCGAAGGCATCGTGTTCGGCGCGGCCGCGGTGGCCGCGCTGGGCTACGTGCTCGGCCTGCCGCTGAGCGGCCTGGTCGCGACATCCGGCGCCGTCGCGGTGATCCTCGGTCTCGCGCTCCAGAACACGCTGAACGACGTGTTCTCCGGGCTCGTACTGAATACCACGCAACCGTTCCGGCTCGACGATACGGTTTCGATCGGCGAACTCGAAGGGCGGATCGTCGAGAGCAACTGGCGGGCGACGAAGCTGATCGACAGTCTCGGCAACCTGGTCGTCGTGCCGAACAGCACCGCGGCGCGCGCGACGATCGTGAATCTCAGCGAACCCGCGGGCCTGCACGGCGTCACGCTCGTGCTCGACCTCGATCCCGCGGTACGGCCGGCCGTGGCCGTCGGCGCACTGGAGCGGGCCGCGGCGAGTTCGCTCGACGTGCTCGCGCGCCCCGCGCCGATCGCCGTCGTGAAGGCCTTCCGCGCGAACGCGATCCAGTACGAACTCGTCTGCTACGTCGACGCCCTGCTGAAGAAAACCGCCGTGCGCAACGCGCTCTACGATCTCGCGCATCGGCATCTGGCCGCGGCAGGCGTCGCGTGGCGGCCGCTCGCGGGCGCTGCGGCGGCGCCTGCATCGTCATCGATATCGCAAGGGCATCCGGTATCGCGTCGGCTGCTGCTGTTGCGTGCGGTCGAATTGTTCGCGTGCGTCGACGACGACGATCTGGCCGTGCTGGCGGATGCGCTGGTAGTGCGTTCGTTCGGCAGGGGCGACGTGATCTATGCGTCGAATTCGGAGTCGCGCGTGCTGACGGTCGTCGAATCGGGCGTCGCGGCGGTGTTCGTGCCGGGCGCGTCCGGCGATGTCGAAGTCAGGCGGATGGCGCCGGGCGATGCGATCGGGCAGTCGGTCGTGCTCGCCGGCACGCGGCTACACGCAACCGTCCACGCGGTGACCGCGATGACCGTGCATCAGTTGCGCAGCGAGGATCTGTCGGCGCTGATCGCCAGGAAGCCGGCGCTCGGCAGGCTGATGTGCGAGTCGCTCACCGACCATATCGCGACCGAGGAAAGGATGATGATTCCGCCGGTCGAGAAGGCGCACGCGGGATTCAGCCTGATCGGGTGGCTCGAGAAGGAAATGAAACGGCTGCACGATTCGCTCGGCTGACGCACGGCCGGATCGCGAGGGCCGCCCGCGGGCTGCGGCCCGTGAACGGGTGCGTCAGTCCGGCGTCGTGAACCGATCGACGAGATCGGGCTGGTCGAGTTGCTCGACCCACCAGTGCAGCGCGCGGCCCGCTTCGTCGCCGCGCCATGCGAGATAGCAGTGCGTGGTATCGCGCATGCCCGTCACCTGGCGCGCGACGAGCTTGCCGTCGGCGATCGCGCGCGCCGCGATGCATTCCGGCAGGGTGCCGACCGCGAGCCCTTCGCACTGCGCTTCGAGTTTCGCTGCCAGCGTCGGTACCGCGAGGTACGGCTGGCCTGCGTCGATCGCGACCGACTGCGGCTGCAATTCGCGCGACGTATCGCTGATCACCGCGCCGCGATACTGGACGACCGACGCCATCGACAGCGGTTCGGGCAGCGACGCGAGCGGATGGGACGGCGCGACCGCGAACAGATGTTTGAGCGAGCCGATCGGCCGCGCGATGATGCCCGGCAATTCCGGCGGTTCGCCCGCCGCGCCGACGACGAGATCCGCCCGCCGCGAAATCAGTGCATCCCACGCGCCGCCGAGCACTTCGGTCGACAATCGCAGCCGCGTGTCCATCCCGAGCGCATAGAACCGGTGTACATACGGCCACAGCGCGCCGAACGGCAGGATCTCGTCGATACAGACGCGGACTTCCGTTTCCCAGCCCTGTTGCGCACGCAGCGCCTTCATTTCGAGTTGCTCGGCCGCGCGCAGCAGACGCCGGCCTTCCTCGACGACGATGCGGCCCGCATGCGTGAGCTTCGCGCGCCGTCCGCTGCGGTCGAACAGCGCCACGCCGAGATCGCTTTCGAGTTTCTGCACCAGGTAGGTCAGCGCGGACGGGACGCGATGCAGCAGTTCCGCTGCTTCGGCGAAGGTTCCGGTGCGGTCGATCGCGTCCAGGGCTTCGAGCGCTTCGAATGACAGCTTCATCGCGAATTCCGGTAGGGTGGCTGGCGCATCATACCAGTGCCGGTACGGCGCGGGCGCCGGGCGAGCCGGTCCGTCGCGACGTGCTCGGCGTTCATGCGTAGAAGTCGATCAGCGTGTCGAGATTGCGTTGCGCGCGCCGCTCGAGCGGCGCGAATTCCGCCGATTGAAACAGCGGGGCCTGCTCGCGCAGATGCTCGAGCGCCTGCTTGCGGCCGGCGCGGAAGCTTGCCGACGGCGCATCGGGATCCTGCGCCCACTCGCGTGCAATTGCGCGGTCGTACTCGTGAAGCCGGTCGGGCGCGGCCGCGAGGATCGCGAGATCGGCGTCGAGAAAAATCCGCCCCGCGCGCTGCAATTGCGGATCGGCGGCGAACGTTTCGGGCAGCCGGTGCGACCGCGTCGCGAGGACGAAATCGGCTGCGACGGACACATGCGACGCGTGCGCGTGCAACCATGGAGCGGTACAGTGCGTGTTCGTGACCTGCGCGAGCCATTGCGCGCTGCGCGCTTCGTTGTCCGCGTAGTCGGGCAGCGTCGTCGCGTAGACGACATCGTGGGCCCATACCGCAAGCTCGATGGCCGGCCACAGCGGTTGCGACCGATACGGCGCGAGGTGCGCGAACAGTTCCGCCAGATGCGCGAGCGTGTGATAGAAGCGCTGCGGCTCGCCATAGGCGTGCGCGACGAGCGGCCACACGGCCGCCGTGCCGAAGCAGGCGTCGCAGGCGGCGCGCAGCGTGCGCTCGATATCGGGGGTGACGGCATTCATGGCGGCGATCGGCTCGGGCGGACGATGCGCGCAGCATAACAAACGCGGCGACGTGCAGGCATGCAACTTGCGCGCGAGCACGGCCCGCACCCCCTTCGGAGGTTTCCATGAAACGATGCTGGCCGCGACAATCGATGCTCGCGATAGGTGTGTCCGCGATATTCGGGCTGCATGCAGCCGCCGCATCGGCAGCGCCCGACGTCTCGATCAGCCGTGCGGATTACGGGACGACCGCGAGCGGGCAGGCGGTGAGCCAGTACACGCTCGCGAACCGGCACGGCGTGACGCTGAAAGTCATCACGTATGGCGGCATCGTGACTGCACTCGACGTGCCGGACCGCACCGGCCGCGTTTCCGACATCGTGCTCGGCTTCGATTCGCTGCGCGACTACGAAGCGCACAACGGCAACATCCATTTCGGCGCGCTGATCGGCCGGTATGCGAACCGCATTGCGGGCGGGCGTTTTACGCTCGACGGCAAAACGTGGAAGCTGCCGGTCAACGACGGGCCCAACACGCTGCACGGCGGCCCCGACAGTTTCGACGCGAAGGTGTGGACGGTCACCGGCACGCACAGCGACGCGAGCGGTTCGAGCGTCACGCTGCGCTACGTGAGCCCCGACGGCGAGAACGGTTTTCCCGGCACGTTGACGACGGACGTGACCTACACGCTGACCCGCGACGATCAGATCCGCATCGACTACCGCGCAACGACCGACAAGGACACGGTCGTGAACCTGACCAACCACAGCTACTTCAATCTGGCGGGGCAGGCCGGGGGCAGCGTCGAGCGGCAACTGATCGAGATCGCCGCATCGCGTTTTACGCCCACCGACGACACGTCGATTCCGACCGGGCAACTGGCGAGCGTCGCCGGCACGCCGATGGATCTGCGCCAGTTGACGCCGATCGGCGCGCATCTGCGCGATGCGTATCCGCAGCTCGCGATCGCCCATGGCTACGATCAGAACTGGGTGCTGGACCAGGGCGGTCAGCCGGCGCCGGCGTTTGCGGCGCGCGCTTACGACCCGGCGTCGGGGCGTTTCCTCGAGCTGTATACGACGCAGCCGGGGCTGCAGTTCTATACGGCCAACGGGTTGAACGGCAGTGTCGCGGGCAAGGGCGGCACGGTCTACCGGCAAACCGATGCGTTCGCGCTGGAAGCCGAGCATTTCCCCGATTCGCCGAATCATCCGGCCTTCCCGTCGACGGTGCTCAAGCCGGGCGAGACGCTGCACGAAGTGACGGTGTGGCGGGTGGGGGCGCGATGAGGGACGCTTTCAATGCGACGACACGAACACCGCATCGTCGAACGCCTCCGGAATCGCGAAGCTCGCGCGCATGCGCTGCGTTTCCTTCGCCGGCGTCAAGCCGAACAGGCGCTTGAATTCCCGGCTGAACTGCGACGGGCTCGTATAGCCGACCGCGTAGCCGGCCGCCTCCGCCGTCAGGTCCCGACGCACCATCAATAACCGCGCCTGATGCAGGCGCGTCGACTTCAGGTACTGCATCGGCGACACCTGCGTGATCGCCTTGAAATGACTGTGAAAGCTCGGCACGCTCATGCCGGCCGCGTCGGCCAGTTGCGACACGTCGAGCGGCCGCGCGTAATCGGTGTGGATCACGCGCAATGCGCGCCCGATCCGGCCGAATTGCCCGCGCATCGCCAGTGCGCTGCGCATCGCGTCACCCTGCGCGCCGGTCAGCACGCGGAAATACAGCTCGCGAAGCAGCGTCGGGCCGAGCACCGCGGCGTCGAGCGGCCGCTGCATCGCCTCGACGAAACGCAGCACCGACGCGTGCATCGCTTCGTCCATCGGCGTCGACATCATGCTCTTCGGCGCCTGCACGGTTTGCGCGAGGCCGGCGCGATCGATCTGCGCGGCGAGCTCGGCGGCCAGCGTGAAATCCAGGTGCAGGTACAGCGCGAGCAGCGGGCGCTCGGGCGTGGCGTCGGTTTCCATGCTGAACGGGACGGGCACGGAGACGGCCAGGTAATGACGCTCGTCGTACAGATAGCGCTCGCCGCCGAAGTAGCCGCGCTTCGATCCCTGGCACACGATCACGATGCCCGGGTCGTACAGCACCGGCGTGCGCGATAGCGCGCGGTTCGAGCGCAGGATGCGCACGCTCGGCAGCGCCGTCAGGTTGTAGCCTTCGTCGGGCGCCAGCGCGCGCAGCAGCGTCACCAGGCGCTTCCGGTCGCGCGGGGGCAGCGCAGGAGATCGGGCGGGGGCGGGCGAGCGGTTCATAGTTTTGTGCAAGAAAATCAGCGGAATCGGGCTTATTCGGCGCAGTTCGTCAGACTAGTATGCACGCTTCGATCGACATTCGGGAGAAGCTCACATGGCATCCGGCAACATCATGCTCATTACCGGCGTCAGCAGCGGTTTCGGCCGTGCGCTTGCCTGCGAGGCGCTGGCCGCCGGTCACACGGTGGTCGGTACGGTGCGCAGCGCGCAGGCGGCGCGCGACTTCGAGGCGCTGTCCGCGCACGCGGCCGTCGCGCGCGTGCTCGACGTGACCGACTTCGACCGCATCGACGGCGTCGTCGCGGACATCGAGGCGAACGTCGGGCCCGTCGACGTGCTGGTGAACAACGCGGGTTACGGGCACGAAGGGATCATGGAGGAGGCGCCGCTCGACGAGATGCGCCGGCAGTTCGACGTGAACGTGTTCGGCGCGGTCGCGATGATGAAGGCCGTCGTGCCGTTCATGCGCGAACGCCGGCGCGGCCGCATCCTGAACATCACGTCGATGGGCGGTCACATCACGATGCCGGGCATCGCGTATTACTGCGGCAGCAAGTTCGCGCTGGAAGGCATTTCCGAAACTCTCGGCAAGGAGCTCGAGCCGTTCGGCATTGCGGTGACGGCCGTGGCGCCGGGCTCGTTCCGCACGGACTGGGCCGGCCGCTCGATGGCGCGCACGCCGCGCTCGATTGCCGACTACGACGCGCTGTTCGACCCGATCCGACGTGCGCGCGAGGAGAAAAGCGGCAAGCAGTTGGGCGACCCCGCGAAGGCTGCGCGGGCGATGCTCGCCGTGATCGCAGCGGACCATCCGCCCGCGCATCTGCTGCTCGGCAGCGACGCGCTGCGGCTCGTGCGAAACAAACTGTCGGCGCTGGACGACGAAATCCGCGCGTGGGAAGCCGTGACGGTGTCGACGGACGGCTGACGCGCGCGGCATCGTTCATTTCCCGTCGGTGGATGATCGGCCCTCGCGGCCCGCGATGGCATTGGGGTTTCACAATAATGGCCGATAATGGCAGCCGGCCCGTTCGCCACGTTCATCCACCTCACAGGAGCATCGCGATGCCATACGTCACCACGAAGGACAACGTCGATATTTTCTACAAGGATTGGGGTCCGAAAGATGCACAGCCCGTCATGTTCCACCACGGCTGGCCGCTGTCCAGCGACGACTGGGATGCGCAACTGCTGTTCTTCGTTCAGAACGGCTATCGCGTGATCGCGCACGACCGGCGCGGCCATGGCCGCTCGGCGCAAGTCTCGGACGGTCACGACATGGATCACTACGCCGCGGACGCGTTCGCGGTCGTCGAGGCGCTCGACCTGCGCAATGCGGTGCATATCGGTCATTCGACGGGCGGCGGCGAAGTGGCGCGTTACGTCGCGAAGCACGGGGAGCCGGCCGGCCGCGTCGCGAAGGCCGTGCTGGTCAGCGCGGTGCCGCCGCTGATGCTCAAGACCGACTCGAACCCCGAGGGCTTGCCGCTCGACGTGTTCGATGGCTTCCGCAAAGCGCTCGCCGACAATCGTGCGCAGTTCTTCCTCGACGTGGCGAGCGGCCCGTTCTACGGGTTCAATCGCGAGGGTGCGACCGTGCACCAGGGCGTGATCCGCAACTGGTGGCGGCAGGGGATGGAAGGCAGCGCGAAGGCGCATTACGACGGCATCAAGGCGTTTTCGGAAACGGACCAGACCGACGACCTGAAGTCGATCTCCGTCCCGACGCTCGTGCTGCATGGCGAGGACGACCAGATCGTGCCGATCGCGGATGCCGCGCTGAAGTCGATCAAGCTGCTGAAGAACGGTACGCTGAAGACCTATCCGGGCTATTCGCACGGGATGCTGACGGTCAACGCGGACGTGCTCAACGCCGACCTGCTCGCGTTCGTGCGGGCATGACGGCGGCGGCGCCGGCCCGCTGCGGCGGGCGGCGTCGCGATCGAAGGCGGGCGATCCGGCCGCGCGTGGAAAAGGGCGGAGCGCCGGTGCCGACGGCCGGCTTGAACGGCAGCATGATCGCGAGCGCCGCGTAGCGCACCGGCGATCGGCATTACGCTTCGTTCGCGCCGCGTTTGCACGCGCTAGCCATTGCGCAGGAACACGACGTAGCCGCGGAACCACGGATTCGTTGCGAGATACGGCGGCGCGTCCCACTCGCCGCCCTGGATCACGCCGATGCGAAACGGCAGTTGCAGCCGTGCGACGCGCGGCAGATAGGCCGCGTAATCGGGGATCGTGCTGCGGCCCTGGTAGGTCTGCACGACCACCTCGTCGACGATCCCCTTGAGCTGGTTGACCTGGTCGGTATCGATGCGGCTGCTCCAGTCGAGCAGCCCCGTGATGCTCAGCCGGCAATCGGCGGGCAAGGTTTCGCGCAGCGTGCGCAGGAACGCGAGGTAATCCTGCAGGTGGCGCGTACCGGCGTCGAAATCGATCTGGATGCCGGCGATCGTGCGGCCCGACGCACGCCAGCGGGCGAGCTGCGCGAGCATGATCTGCGTGACGCGCGGCGTCCAGCGCAGCGTATGCGCACGATAGACGAGCCACACGCGCGCGTCGGGTGCGGGCGGCAACGCGACGCCCTGCGCGATCACGCGCACCTGCGACTCGTCGCGCGGCGACGCCTCGATCTGACCTTGCAGCACGTAGACGGCGCGCGCGCCGCGCACGACCGCCTGCGGCTTCACGCCCGCCCACAGCCAGAACGCGTCGTACCGTGCGGCGTCGACGGTGCCGGCCAGCGCGCCGCGCGCGGCCAGCAGCAGCGCGATGCACGCGATGCGCTTCATGCGGCGCTTACCAGTAGTAGCGAAGCTTCCGCGCCCACGGGCTGTCCGGATAGGCGGTCTTCAGCGTGTCGAACCAGCGCTTGCGCGTGCTCTTCGACACCTCCTTGCCGCCGCATTCGTTGGAGCCGCCCGGCGCGTAGCACTTGATCGCGCGATAGAACGCGTACGCGCGGTCGTTCGGGTTCGCCTGCGTATCGGCCATCACCGTCACGTAGCTCGACATCCGCTCGTACGGCTTGCCCGCGAACTGGGACGGCGCCGCGCCGAGCGTCGGCGGCACGCGCGTGGCAGTCGTGCTCGACGCGTTGCGAACCCACGGCGGCACCGGATCGATTTCGAGGCCGGGCGCCGGCGGATGAAGCCGCACGAAATCGGCGAGGCAGTTCAGCCCTTTCGGATCGGCGGGATTCTGCTGCAGCGTCGCGGCGATGTCGCGCGCCGAGAGGCACGTGTAACCGTCTTCGTTTTTCGCGCCGGCCGCGATGAACGGCTTCAACGGATCGGCGGGCGTGCCGGACACGAGCGCCGTATCGGCGAGGAAGTCCGCGTAGTGCGACCGCGTGAGCTCCTTGTACAGCAGCGTGTACAGCGCGGTGTCGCGCAGCGCGCCGCCGGTCGCCCGGTTTTGCGCCTGCGCGCGCAATAGGTCGGCATTGGCCGCGCGCTGCAGCAGCACCGCGCGGATCGCGGCGTTCTGCACGAGCGAATCGTCGGCGAACGCATCGTTGACGAGCCCGGCCTGCTCCAGGTTGATCGCGAGCGCGAGTTCCAGCATTTCGCGCTGGAAGCGGAATGTCGCGAGCGGGATCAGGTCGCGCCACAGCTGGCGCGCCTTGTCGTTCTGGCCGCTGTCCTCCAGCGCGAACCCGCGCAGCGCCTGCTGGCTCAGCCCGAAGTAGTCGAGCGGCGCGGCGGGCGTCTGCGGCAGCAGCTCGAGGGCGGCATCCGGCTTGTGCCCGATCTGCACGTACCAGGTCGCGAGCAGGTAGTCGTGGAGCGCGGGCGCGTTCGCGAAGCGCGGCTTCTGTGCCTGCAGTTCGTCGAGCGTCATCGGCTTGCGGTTCGCATCGCTGCTGTCCGACGCACGCATGCGCAGCAGATCGACGGTGGCGAGCACGGTCGGCGACTGGATCTGGCTTGCGTCGAATTCCGCGCCGAACAGCAGCTTGCTGTCGAGTTCGTTCGCCAGCTGCATCAGCGGCACGTTCGACGTCGCCGGCGACCAGCGCGCGAGCGCATGGCCGTACAGGTCGGCCTGTTGCGTGACGTTGCCGCCGAGCCATGCGACACGTCGCAGCAGCCCGGATGCGGACACCGCATAGCGGCCCTTCGGATACACCTTCAGGTAGGTCCGGAACACCGTGTTCGCCGCGTCGAGCGATACCTTCGTCACACGCGCGCGCGACGGTGTCGGGCTGTCGTTGTCGAATACGTTGGCCTGCGCGGCATTCAACTGCGCGCGCCCGGCCATGTAGAGGCCGGTTTCCTTCAGCCACGGGTCCGCGCTGTGCGATGCGTTCGCGAAGGCGCGGGTCGCGGTGAGGAAGTCGGCGCGATAGAACGCGTTCGTGCCGTCGAGGTACGCGGCGAACTGCTGGCCGAGCGGCGACTTGACCGGCGGCTTCGTCCACGCGGCGCTCGCGCCGCCCGCGGCACAGGTCTTCTGCGCGATGTCGGCGCGTGCCGCGCGCAGGCGCGCGGCTTCGTCGTCGGGCAGGCCGCCGGCGCCGCCCAATGCGTCGTTGAACGCTTCCGCGCCGGCGCTCATGCTGCGGCAGATGCTGCCTTCGCCGTCCGCGTACCGGTTCGACGACGCATCGGCATCCGCTGCGCCGTCGGTCTTGTCGGGCTCCTTCTGGCCGATATAGATCCATCCGGAGAAATCCATCGGGAACGGCACGACGATCCGGTCGATCCGCTCTTTCGCCGGGATGGTCTTCGGATCCGGAAACACCTGCGCGACCTTGCCGCTGTCGACCATCATCAGCATCGCGTTGATGCGCGTGTCGTTGGCGGGCGTCAGCATCGGCACGTTGCCGCACGAGTATGAAGTTTGCCGGAGCGTGTTCGGCACGTAGCAGCCGTCGTCTCCGCTGGCATGGGCGGCCGGCATCCAGAGCAGACCGGCCGCCAGCGCGGCGAACAGGTTTCGGTGCAGCATCGGGTTTCTTCGCATTTTTCTTGTGCTGGGTAGGGGGCCGCGACGGCCAGTTCTCTCAGGGGGCGCCTTGCCCCGGCGCGTATCGTACCTCACGGGCCGTCATGGTTGGCGTGGCCGGCGTGATCGGCGTGATCGGCGTGATCGGCGTGATCGGCGTGATCGGCGTGATCGGCGTGATCGGCGTGATCGGCGTGATCGGCAAGGTACCGTTCGGGGTGCTCACCAACTGAGCGGGCAGCACGCGGGCGTCGCGCGCCTGCCACGATCGCGCATCAGGCGCACACGCTGCTGGCGACGCCTCCGTCGTCCATCTCGTCGAGCGCGGCCCGCAAGTCGTCGATGGCCACCATCAGCTCGCGGACCTGCCGCAACGACGGGTACTGATGCAGCACGGCTTGCCATTGCGGCACGGTCAGCAGCGCGTGCCAGATGACACCGAGGCCGTCCGGATCGGCGTCCGGCTGCCGTGCGAGCGCGCTCGCGTATTCGAGGCTGGCCTGTGCCGACAGCAACTGCATCCGGCTCGCGGCGCCCAGCAGGCGCGGCGTCGCGTCCGCGGACGCGTCGCAGCAATACAGCACCTCGCGTTGCAGCGCCGCTTCGTTGGTCGTCAATGCGTGCAGCGATGCGCCATGCACGCGTACCGTGCCCTGGTGCGTCTCGAATGCATAGACCGTGTCGGGTGCCGCCTGCGCGAGCAGGTTCAGGCCGCGCAGCAGCCGCGGCAGGTCGGTCGTCGCGGCATCCGCGGATGCCTTCGCTTCGACGAGAAAGCGCACGTTCCACGCGAGCGCCGGATCGTTGCCGCGCGCGCGTTCGAGCAGAATCGCGTCCCATTCGGTTTTCGCGCGGTCGTGTTGGCCCGGGATCGACGAAGGCACGCGCATCGACGTGACCACGCGGTAGGTGCGCTGCTCGTCCACCGCGTCGAGCCGGCGCGCCAGCGCGTCGAGCGCCTGCGCCGCCAGCGCTTCGACGGCCGCGCCGCGCTGCTGGGACGCGGCGCCCTGCGCGACGGCGACCGTGCTGCCGACGAGCGGACCCTGACGGACCCACAGCGCGCGGTAGCGACGGACGTCGTTGTCCGCAGCCAGCGCATCGAGCCGCAGCATGCGTTCGAGCGCGGGGCTGTCCTTGAGCTTGACGATGTCCTGCTCGAACGCCGCGTCGCTCGCCATCTCGGGCAGCGCGAGCAGTTGCGCGAGCGCGGCACGCAGTTCGGCCCACGCCGCCGAGGTGGCGGCCGCATGCAGGCGCGCGAGGCCGTCGCGTTGCCAGGCCTGTGCGCTGCGTTCGAGCTTGGCCGGGTGCGCGATCGCATTGACGGCCGAGTGGAGTGCGCGCCGGTCCTGCTCGGCGTGCGCGGACAACGACGCGTATTCGCGCACGTTCGGCGCGTCGTGGCGCAGCACCGATGCCTGAAACGACGGATCGCCGGACGACGGATTCATCGCGTCGCGGATCATCCGTGCGAGCGCATCGATGAAGCGCTGCCGCAAGTCCGCGCCGGGCGCGTGGCCGTTCGCCAGCATCCCGCGCGCTTCCTCGATCACGACCGCCAGCGCGGTGGCCGGGTGCGTCGCACCGGTCAGCGACGACGCGCGGTCGAGCGGCGGCAGCCGATAACGGCGCGCGACGGTGCGCAGGGTGGCGTCGAGCAGGGCGGGAAGCGGTGTCAGCGACATGGCGGATCTGGGCGTGAATGCGGTTCGCGGGGGCGGCCGGCGGGCCGGAGCGCGCGACGATGTGCAACGTTATCACGGCGGGCTGAAGGTGCACGGTGCGGTGTTGTATCGGCGACGCGGGATGACGAGGGCGATGCTCGTGCCGTCGACGCCTGCACGCCACATTTCGCGCAATGCTGAAGCATCGCGCTTCCGGCCGTCGGCATAATCCGCACGTGCGGCCCGAAGCGAACGGGTCGACACCTCTCCGCCACGACCCCGAACGCGAGCGACCCGACATGCAGCCAGCCATGACCCGCAGCCCGCCCGCCGTCGCGGACCTGCTCCTGCTTTTGACGCTCTCGACGTTATGGGGCGCGTCCTACACGTTCATCCGGATCAGCGTCGAGACGATTCCGCCGCTGACGCTGATCGCGGCGCGGACCCTGATTGCGGGTTTGGTGCTGCTGCTATGGATGGGCGTCCGACGCATGCCGATGCCGCGCGATCGCGCGGTGTGGCGCCGCTTTTTCGTACAGGCGCTGCTGAACAGCGTCGTGCCGTTCACGTTGATCGCATGGGCCGAACGCTCGGTCGAGGCCGGCCTCGCGACGATCCTCAATTCCGCTTCGCCGGTGCTCGCGTTCGTCGGCACCTGGCTGTTCACGCGCCACGAACCCGTGACGCCGCGCAAACTGTTCGGCGTCGTCGCGGGGTTCGCGGGGATTGCGCTGGTGGTCGGCGTCGGTGCGCTCGACGGGCTGGGGCAGCAACTCGTGCCGCAACTGGCGATCGTCGCGGCCACCGTCTGCTACGCGGGCGCCGCAATCTACGGGCGCGGATTCAACGGGCTGTCGCCCGCGGCGCCCGCCGCGGGCTCGCTCGTCGTCGGCGCGCTCGTGCTGGTGCCCGCGAGCGTCGTGGTCGACCGGCCATGGACGCTGCATCCGTCGCCGCAATCGCTGCTGGCGCTCGCCGCGCTCGCGGTGTTCTCGACGGCGCTCGCGTTCGTCATCTACTTCCGTCTCGTGCAGACGCTCGGTTCGGTCGGCACGACTGCACAGGCCTATCTGCGCGTGCCGATCGGCGTCGGCATCGGCATGGCGCTGCTCGGCGAATCGCTGTCGATGTCGGCGTGGCTCGGGCTCGGCTGCGTGGTGGCGGGCGTGGCCGCGATGACGCTGCCGCCCCGCAGGGCCGCGCAGCCCCGCCCCTGACCCGTCACGCGGTCAACGTCACCGACAGGCTGCCGAGCTCGCCGAAGCGGACCGTCAGCACATCGCCGATCGGCACGTCGATCGCGCCCGCGTACGAGCCCGTCGTCACGATCTGGCCGGCACGCACCGCATCGCCGCGCGATGCGAGGAAATTGACGAGCCACACCAGCGGCTTGAGCGGATCGCCATCCGGATGGCGGCCGTCGATCGTGCGGTTCAGCGCGCCTTCGAACGACAGCGCCAGCGTCGCGAGCGGCACGTTCAGCCCGTCGGGCACGACCGGGCCGACGCACAGCCCCTGGTTGAATTGGCCGTCGGCCAGCAGCTCGAACTTCGACGCGCGCACCGGCTCCGCATAGCGGCAGCCAAGTATCTCGAGCACGACGCGCACTTCCCGGATCGCCGCCCGCACGTCGCCTTCGTCGTACGGCTGCTCGCGCGCGGGCAGGTCACGATCGAGCACGAATGCGATTTCCGGTTCGATCCGCACGATCGGCCCGCCGACGACGCGGTACGGCGCATCGGCTTCGCGGATCGTCGACGCGAAGATCGGCGCGAGGATCACGCGATCGGGCGGCGGCAGCGCGCATTTCCAGCCGCCGACGGGTTCGCCGAGCAGAACGGCGACGCGCTGCTGGATCGCGAGCGCGGTGTCGATGTCGTCGGGTCGCAGTGCATCGGGCAACAGCGGGCCGGGCGAGCCGGCATGGCGGGCGGCGACGAGATGCTGGGCGGCGCCGTCCACGCGTTCGGTAGTCGTTGTCATGTCGGTTGAGCGAGTTGAAAGTGGGGCCGGAAAAAAGGGCCGGACGAAAGTCGCACATTCGATGATAGCGCCTTCGGCGCGATGGCCGCTCGAAAGCGCGTCGGTGCACGCATGGCCGGCCCGCTTCGCGGCCTTGCCGACGACGCGAGCTTCCCCCCCTTCCCGTCGCGCCGTTTTGACGCATGCGTGCTCGCGGCCTCGTTTGACCGCCGTCAATATTCAAACTCGCCGTCGGCCGATGATGGAGACATGGCCGCGCGCGACAGGATGCGCGGCAACTCACCCCAGCGAGGTTTGCATGTACGAGAAGATCATGGTGGCCGTGGACGGCAGCGCTTCGTCGAAACAGGCGCTGGCCGAGGCCGTGAAGGTGGCGCTGGCGGGCGATGCGCACGTCAGCGTCGTGTACGTGGTCGACAAGTCGGTGCTGTTCACGTATGCCGGCCGCCTCGATCCGCACGCGCTCGTCGAGGAAATTCGCGACGACGGGCGCAAGGTGCTGCGCGAAGCCGAACAGATCGTCGCGCTGGCCGGTGCGAAGGGCGAAGCCGAACTGGTCGAGACCGAGAGCATCGGCGAGGACATCGCGGAACGCCTGCAACGTTACGTGAAGGAGCGCGGGATCGATCTCGCGGTGGTCGGTACGCACGGGCGGCGCGGCATCCGGCGCGTGCTGCTCGGCAGCGTTGCCGAGCGTTTCGTGCGCGGGTCGAAGTGCCCGGTGCTGTTGATTCGTGGCGACGACGCCGACGCGCCGGCCGCCGCGGCCGCGGCATGACGCGGCGCGCGCGATGATACGCCGCCAGTACCGGATCGTCGTCGCGGCGATCGCCGTGTTCGTGTCGCTCGCCGGGATGATGGCCGTCGTGACGGGCCTGCTGTTCGATGCGGCGACGGCGCTGCGCGGCGGCGCCCTCGCGTTGATCGTCGGCGTGGCCGGCTTCGTCGTGATGCTGAATCCGGGGCCGAAAGGCGAGGAGTGACCCGCATGGGCGAGGGGGCGGCGCACGTCCGGCCCCGGTGTCGCGACGACCGGCGATAGCCGTTGCCCCGCCCCGATTTCGCCTAGTCGCTCGTCGTCGCCTTCGTGCCGTCCTGCCCGACCTGAATCATCAGCCGCTTCAACGTTTCCGCCAGCGCGGCGTTCTTCGGCTGAATCTTCCCTGCCTGCGCGAACGCATCGCGCGCTTCGTCCTGGCGCCCCAGCTTCCACAGCACCTCGCCCTTGTGGGCCAACCCGGTCGCACGGGCTTCGCGCGCGTCGCCGTCGTCATCCTTCGCGAAGATCGCGATCGAGCGGTCGAACCACGCGAGCGCTTCGTCGTTGCGGCCGAGGCGATACAGCGCCCAGCCCTTGCTGTCGAGCGCGTACGCATCGTTCGGCGATTGCGCGAGATGCGCGTCGATCATCGCGAGCCCGCGCTCGACCTCGACGCCGGCATCGGCGAGCCGATAGCCGATATCGTTCAGGCGATCGTCGGGAATCCTGTCTAGATCGAGCACGGCGGCCACGCGGCTCGCGTCGCGTTCGGCGATCGCGAGCGACAGCAGCTTCGCGACGATCTGCCCTCGCAGCTCGCTGCTGATCCGCTCGCCGTTGGCGACCAGGGTGCCGAGGTACTGCGTATACAGGTCCGGTGCGCCGGGGGCGTTCGCGCTGTTCGCGATGGCCAGGCCCGGGCCCGCGCACCAGTCGATATCGGCCGAGCCGGCCAGCGTGCCGACGTAAAGATCGACGTTCCTCGGCGTGCGCGACTGCGCGTAGTAGGTGTAGCCGTTCGCATCCGAATAGCCGCACGCCAGATACTCGTTGTTCACGTCCAGCATGTACGGGACATGGCCGAGCTTCGCCGTGCCGCCCGGGTCGACGAGCCGGAACGATTCGCCCAGGTCGCCGTCGCCGACGATCGCGTTGAACACCCACTGCTTCAGAGGATGAAATTTCGGCAGGCGGATCTTGGCCGTGCGGCCGGCTGCGTCCGTCGTGCCGAAAATCACGCTGTCGTGCTGATCCGGCTTGACGGGCAGCCCTGCGATCACCTGGCCCGGCAGGAACAGTCGATAGCGCGCGTTCGGCAGCGGCTGCTGCGTGGCCGGGTCGCGCAGCACGAACTGGTGAACGTAAGCGCCTTTGCCGAGCGACACCGTCGGCGGGACATAGGTGCGGGCGTAGGCGGACGGCGCGGCGGCGCAATTCAAGGCCGCGACGATGAGCGCGGCGAGAAGTCGGGATGTCATGACAGTAGTTCTTATAGGTAGAGGTTTTATCGTTCGACGGCCGGAAATGCACTGAACGACCCACGCAGTCCTTGAAAAACGACGGGCGGCGGTGGGCGAATTCCGATGAGGTGAATCGAATCGTCCCGTGCAAATGAATGCGAATCCCGTATGCGTCGGCATGATGCAGCGAAGAGCCGGGCGGGCGATGCAGGAATGCAGTGCGCAGCATAGCAGGCTGCACGATTCGATCGATCCCGTCATCTGGTTTCGTTGTTGCAGGCGGATGAATGATTCCGTGATTTGTATCAAGTCGTGATATGCCGATCCGTCTGACAATGGGTTCGACCACGGTGAGCAGGGCGGAATGATCCAAATCCGATCGTCCTTTACAACCGGTATTTCACCTCCTTAAATAATCAGGGTCTGCCAAAAGACCGGAAAAACGAGATCCCCATGAGCCATTTCCTGGATAGATTGCGTTATTTCTCCACCGCGAGGCCACGTTTTTCCGACGGGCACGGCGCCGTCACCGACGAAGACCGCAAGTGGGAAGACGGTTACCGGATGCGCTGGCAGCACGACAAGATCGTCCGCTCGACCCACGGCGTGAACTGCACGGGTTCGTGCTCGTGGAAGGTCTACGTGAAAGGCGGGATCGTCACCTGGGAAACCCAGCAGACCGACTATCCGCGCACGCGTCCCGACATGCCGAACCACGAGCCGCGCGGCTGCTCGCGCGGTGCGTCGTACTCCTGGTATCTGTACAGCGCGAACCGTCTCAAGCACCCGATGGTGCGCAGCGCGCTCGTGAAGCTGTGGCGCGAGCGCCGCCGCACGCTCGGCCCCGTCGAAGCATGGCGTTCGATCGTCGACGACGATGCAGCGCGGCGCTCGTACCAGAGCCGGCGCGGCCTGGGCGGCTTCGTGCGTTCGAGCTGGGACGAGGTCAACGAGATCGTCGCGGCGGCCAACGTGCATACGGTCGAGCGGCACGGCCCCGATCGCGTGGTCGGCTTCTCGCCGATCCCGGCGATGTCGATGGTGTCGTACGCGGCCGGCTCGCGCTACCTGTCGCTGATCGGCGGGGTGTGCCTGAGCTTCTACGACTGGTATTGCGACCTGCCGCCCGCATCGCCGCAGACCTGGGGCGAGCAGACCGACGTACCGGAATCGGCCGACTGGTACAACTCAACGTTCATCATGATGTGGGGCTCCAATGTCCCGCAGACGCGCACGCCCGACGCGCACTTCCTCGTCGAGGCGCGCTATCGCGGCACCAAGGTTGTGTCGGTGTTTCCCGATTACGCGGAAGGCGCGAAGTTCGGCGACCTGTGGCTGCACCCGAAGCAGGGCACCGATGCGGCGCTCGCGCTCGCGATGGGTCACGTGATCCTGAAAGAGTTTCATCTGGCCGGGAAGAGCGATTACTTCGCCGACTACTGCAAGCGCTACACCGACATGCCGTGCCTCGTGCGCCTCGTGCCGCACGGCGACGGCTACGTGCCGGAGCGCCTCGTGCGCGCGTCCGACTTCGACGACGCGCTCGACGAAGCCGCGCATCCGGAGTGGAAGACCGTGATGATCGACGACGCGAACGGCGAATTCGTCGTGCCGGTCGGCTCGGTCGGCTTCCGCTGGGGGCAGCAGGACGACGCCGATAAAGGCAAGTGGAACCTGCGCGGCGAGACGTCGAAGGGCGCGGCGCTGTCGCCGCGGCTGTCGTGCACGGCCGCGCACGACGACGTGGTCGACGTGCTGTTCCCGTACTTCGGCAACCAGCCGCACGCGCACTTCAACTCGACGCAGCACGCGTCCGAGCTGTCGCGGCGGATCGGCGTGCGGCGCATCGCGACGCGCAACGGCGACATGCTGGTCGCGACCGTCTACGACCTGTTCGTCGCGAACTACGGGCTCGACCAGGGGCTCGGCGGCCGCGACGTGGCCGCAAGTTACGACGACGATCTCCCGTATGCGCCGGCCTGGCAGGAAACGATCACCGGCGTGAAGCGCGCGGACGTGATCTCGGTCGCGCGGCAGTTCGCGGAGAACGCGCACAAGACGCAGGGCAAGTCGATGGTGATCATCGGCGCGGGGATCAACCACTGGTTCCACATGGACATGTCGTACCGCGCGATCATCAACATGCTGATCATGTGCGGCTGTATCGGCAAGCCGGGCGGCGGCTGGTCGCACTACGTGGGCCAGGAGAAGCTGCGGCCGCAGACGGGCTGGACGGCGCTGTCGGGCGCGCTCGACTGGAGCCGCCCGCCGCGCCAGATGAATGCGACGTCGTTCTTCTACGCCCACACCGACCAGTGGCGTTACGACCCGATGGACCCGGCCACGCTGCTGTCGCCGCTCGCGGACAAGTCGCGGTTCCACGGTGCGCCGATCGACTACAACGTGCGCGCGGAACGGATGGGCTGGCTGCCGTCCGCGCCGCAGCTCTCGACGAACCCGTTGAAGATCGGCGCGGCGCTCGCCGATCCCGTGCACGCCGGCGCCGACATCGCGCAGCAATTGAAGGCCGGCACGCTGAAGCTGGCGAGCGAGGATCCCGACGCGCCCGGCAACTTCCCGCGCAACCTGTTCGTGTGGCGCTCGAACCTGCTCGGCTCGTCGGGCAAGGGCCACGAGTATTTCCTGAAGCACCTGCTCGGCACCACCAACGGCGTGCAGGGCGAGGATCTCGGCGCGACCGGCGGCCGGCGCCCCGAGGAAGTGACGTGGCATGACGAAGCGCCACGCGGCAAGCTCGACCTGCTCGTGACGCTCGACTTCCGGATGTCGACGACCTGCATGTATTCGGACGTCGTGCTGCCGACCGCGACGTGGTACGAGAAGGACGACATGAACACGTCCGACATGCACCCGTTCATCCATCCGCTGTCGGCGGCGGTCGATCCCGCATGGGAATCGAAGAGCGACTGGGAGATCTTCAAGGGGATCGCGAAGCGCTTCTCCGAGCTGTGCGACGGGCATCTGGGCGTCGAGCGCGACGTCGTGCTCGCGCCGATCGCGCACGACACGCCGGGCGAGCTCGCGCAGCCGTTCGACGTGCAGGACTGGAAGCGCGGCGAATGCGAACCGGTGCCGGGCCGCACGATGCCGAACGTGATCGTCGTCGAGCGCGACTATCCGAACACCCATGCGCGTTTCACGTCGCTGGGGCCGCTGATGGACAAGCTCGGCAACGGCGGCAAGGGCATCGGCTGGGACACGAAGGACGAAGTCAAGCTGCTCGGCGAACTGAACTACAAGGTGGCCGACGGTGCGGCGCAAGGGCGCCCGAGAATCGACACGGCGCTCGACGCCGCCGAGGTGATCCTCGCGCTCGCGCCCGAGACCAACGGCGAAGTGGCGGTGAAGGCGTGGCGCGCGCTGTCCGGCATCACCGGCATCGACCACACGCACCTGGCCGCCGCGCGCGCGGACGAGAAGATCCGCTTCCGCGACATCCAGGCGCAGCCGCGCAAGATCATCTCGTCGCCGACATGGAGCGGGATCGAGTCGGAGCACGTGTCGTACAACGCCGGCTACGTGAACGTGCACGAACTCGTGCCGTGGCGCACGATGACCGGCCGGCAGCAGCTCTATCAGGATCACGCATGGATGCGCGCGTTCGGCGAATCGCTGTGCGCCTACAAGCCGCCGGTCGATACGGGCAGCTACGAACACATGCTCGGCAAACGCTCGAACGGCAACCCCGAACGCGTGCTGAACTTCCTGACGCCGCACCAGAAGTGGGGCATTCACAGCACGTACACGGACAACCTGCTGATGCTGACGCTGTCGCGCGGCGGGCCGATCGTGTGGATGTCGGAGGACGACGCGAAGGCGATCGGCGCGGTCGATAACGACTGGATTGAGTGCTACAACTCGAACGGCGCGTTGTGCGCGCGGGCCGTCGTCAGTCAGCGGATTCCGTCCGGGATGGTGATGATGTACCACGCGCAGGAAAAGATCGTGAACACGCCGGGCTCCGAGATCACCGGCACGCGCGGCGGTATCCACAACTCGGTCACGCGCATCGCGCTGAAGCCGACGCACATGATCGGCGGCTATGCGCAGCTCGCGTACGGCTTCAATTACTACGGCACGGTCGGCTCGAATCGCGACGAGTTCCTGATCGTGCGCAAGATGAGCAGGATCGACTGGCTCGATGGCGAGGAAACCGCACCCGTCACCGCTCGCGCGGGAGAAACATCATGAAAATACGCGCACAGATCGCGATGGTGCTGAACCTCGACAAGTGCATCGGGTGCCATACCTGCTCGGTGACCTGCAAGAACGTGTGGACGAGCCGCGAAGGGATGGAATACGCGTGGTTCAACAACGTCGAGACGAAACCGGGCATCGGCTATCCGAAGGACTGGGAGAACCAGGACCGCTGGCGCGGCGGCTGGCAGCGGCGCGCGGACGGCAGGATCGAGCCGCGCCTCGGCGGCAAGTGGCGACTGCTCGCGCAGATTTTCGCGAACCCGCATCTGCCCGAGATCGACGACTACTACGAGCCGTTCACGTTCGATTACGCGCACCTGCAGGAGGCCGGCAACACGCGCGCGATGCCGGTCGCGCGGCCGCGCTCGGTGATCAGCGGCCAGCGGCTCGAGAAGATCGAGTGGGGGCCGAACTGGGAAGAAATCCTCGGCGGCGAATTCGAGAAGCGATCGAAGGACGCCAACTTCGAGAACGTGCAGAAGGACATCTACGGGCAGTTCGAGAACACCTTCATGATGTACCTGCCGCGCCTGTGCGAGCACTGCCTGAACCCGGCGTGCGTCGCGTCGTGCCCGTCTGGCTCGATCTACAAGCGCGAGGAAGACGGCATCGTGCTGATCGACCAGGACAAGTGCCGCGGCTGGCGCATGTGCGTGTCGGGGTGCCCGTACAAGAAGATCTACTACAACTGGCAGAGCGGCAAGGCCGAGAAGTGCATCTTCTGCTATCCGCGGATCGAGGCCGGCCAGCCGACCGTGTGCTCGGAAACCTGCGTGGGCCGCATCCGCTATCTCGGCGTGCTGCTGTACGACGCCGACCGGATCAGCGAGGCGGCCAGCGCCGAGAACGAGAAGGATCTCTACGAAGCGCAACTGTCGCTGTTCCTCGACCCGGACGATCCGGCCGTGATCGCGCAGGCCGAGCGCGACGGCGTGCCGGCCGCGTGGATCGAGGCTGCGCGGCGTTCGCCGACCTACAAGATGGCGATCGACTGGAAGATCGCGTTCCCGCTGCATCCGGAATATCGGACGCTGCCGATGGTGTGGTACGTGCCGCCGCTGTCGCCGATCAACGCGGCCGCCAACAGCGGCGATCTCGGCATGAACGGCTATCTGCCGGACGTCGAATCGCTGCGCATTCCGCTGCGCTATCTCGCGAACCTGCTGACGGCCGGCGATGAGGCGCCCGTGAAGCTCGCGCTCGAACGGCTGCTCGCGATGCGCGCGTTCATGCGGGCGCGCCACGTGGACGGTATCGACGCACGAGGCGTGCTCGACCAGGTGGGGCTGTCGCTCGCGCAGGTCGAGGAGATGTACCGCTATCTCGCGATCGCGAACTACGAGGATCGCTTCGTGATCCCGACCACGCACCGCGAATACGCGGAGAACGCGTACGACCTGCGCGCATCGTGCGGCTTCTCGTTCGGCAACGGCTGCTCGGACGGCCGTTCCGAGGCGAGCCTGTTCAGCCCGAGGAAGGGCAGCAAGACGATTCCGATTCACGAGGCTTCCCGATGACGAGCATCGCACCCGATCCGACCTATGCGGCGCTCGCTGCGCTGCTCGATTATCCCGACGAATCGCTGGTCGCCGCGCTCGATTCGATCGACACGCACCTGCGCGAGCGCACGCGCATGCCGAAAGCGGTGCGCGCGGGCCTCGACCGGTTCCTTGCGTACGTGCGCGAGCGCGATCTGCTGACGCTGCAGGAGAACTACGTCGGGCTGTTCGATCGCGGCCGTGCGACGTCGCTGTACCTGTTCGAGCACGTGCACGGCGAATCGCGCGACCGCGGACAGGCGATGGTCGACCTGCTGCAGATGTACGAGCGTCACGGGCTGTTCCTGAATCAGGGCGAGCTGCCCGACTACCTGCCCGTGTTTCTCGAATACCTGTCGCGGCTGCCGGCCCCCGATGCCCGCAAGCTGCTCGCCGAAACCGGCGAGATCCTGCGCGCGCTGGCCGGGCAACTCGCGCAGCGCGGCAGCCATTACAGCTTCGTGATGGGGGCGCTACTGCCGATGGCCGGCCTCACGCTCGCCGACGCGCCGGAGGCGGCCGACGACGACGTGGCCGCCGAGCGGCCGAGCGCCGCGGACTACCGCGCGCTCGATGCGTCGTATGCGGACGAGGCCGTGCGCTTCGTCGGCGCAGCAACACCGGCCGCGGAGCAGACGGTGCGATTCCATGACAAGCGGCCGGCCCGCGGCGCGTAAGCGCGGGCGCAACTGGGGAAAGACATGAACGCTTACCTGCATCAGTTCCTGTTCGGGATCTACCCGTACATCTGCCTCGCCGTACTGCTGGTCGGCAGCCTGATCCGCTTCGACCGCGAGCAGTACACGTGGAAAAGCGATTCGTCGCAGCTGCTGCGCCACGGCATGCTGCGGCTCGGCAGCAACCTGTTCCACTGGGGCGTGCTGGTCGTCGTGCTCGGGCACTTCGGCGGCTTCCTCGCGCCGCATTGGCTCGTGTCGCCGTTCCTGTCGGCGTCGGGGCACCAGCTCGTCGCGATGGTGGCGGGCGGCGCTGCCGGCGTCGCGGCGATCATCGGGCTGACGATCCTGATCTGGCGGCGCCTCGGCGACCCGCGCATTCGCCGCAACAGCCGCCGGTCGGACATCCTGATCGTGCTGATGCTGTGGGTGCAGCTCGCGCTCGGGCTCGGCACCGTCGTGCTGTCGACGCGCCACATGGACGGCGCGATGTTCGAACAGCTGACCGACTACGTGAAGGGCGTCGTCACGTTCCGTCCGGACATCGCGAGCCTGCTCGTCGGCGTGCCGCTCACGTACCGGCTGCACATCCTGCTCGGCTTCACGATCTTCCTCGTGTCGCCGTTCACGCGGATGGTGCACATCTGGAGCGGGATCGCGTCGGTCGCGTACCTGATCCGTCCGTACCAGCTCGTGCGCAAGCGCTGAGGAGGCCGCATGAACGACGTTCTCTCCGATGCACCGGTCGCGTTGCGCGTCAACGGCGTCGCGATCGGCGACGACGCGATCGCGGCCGAAGCCGCGCATCACGGCGATGCGTCCGATCCGCTCGATGCGGCGCGGCATGCGCTCGCGGTACGCGAACTGCTGCGGCAGCGCGCTGTGTCGCTCGCGCTGCTCGACGAAGGCGCGCCGCTCGACGACGCGGCCGTCGACGCGCTGCTCGAGCGCGAGTTGACGCATGTGCCCGAACCCGATCGCGCGGCTTGCGAGCGCTACTACGCGCAGCACCCGGCGCGCTTTCGGCGCAACGACATCGTCTATGCGAGCCACGTGCTGTTCGCGATGACGGACCGCGTGCCGCTCGCGCCGCTGCGGCAGCGCGCGGAACAGGCGCTCGCCGGCGTGGTGGCCGCGCCCGATACGTTCGAAGCGGTCGCGCGCGCGTCGTCGAACTGCCCGTCGGCGGAAGTGGGCGGCAGCCTCGGGCAACTGCTGCGCGGCGACACGGTGCCGGAATTCGAGGCCGCGCTGTTCGATACCGACGGCATCGGCGTGCTGCCGAAGCTGGTCAACACGCGCTTCGGCTTCCATATCGTGCGCATCGAGCGCCGCGTGCCGGGCGACGCGGTGCCGTTCGACGAAGCAGCCGACCAGATCGCCGCATACCTGGCCGCGCGCGTGCGACAGCAGGCGATGCGGCAGTACGTGGCGATTCTCGCGGGCGGCGCACGCGTCGAAGGCGTTGAATTCGACGGCGCCAACGGGCCGCTGGTCCAATGAAACGGGGTTTTGCGTATGGCAACTCAACAAGGTAATGCCGTGCCGGTCGCGAACGCGCCGGCCATCCCGCTGCGTGCGTGGTCGGTGCTGGCCGCGAGCACGCTCGCGTTCATGGTGTGTTTCGTCGTATGGATGATGTTCGGCGTGCTCGGCGTGCAGTTGCGCACCGACCTCGGGCTGAACAGCACGGAGTTCGGGCTGCTCACGTCGACGCCGGTGCTGACCGGCGCGCTGATGCGTTTGCCGCTCGGCACGTGGACCGACCGCTTCGGCGGCCGCATCGTGATGACGGTGCTGCTCGTCGTGTGCGCGGTGCCCGTCTACATCGTCAGCTACGCGACGCAGCTGTGGCAGTTCCTGCTGATCGGGCTGTTTCTCGGTTGCGTCGGCGCGTCGTTCGCGGTCGGCACGCCGTATGTCGCGCGCTTTTTCCCGCCGCAGCGGCGCGGGCTCGCGATGGGCGTGTTCGGCGCGGGCACGTGCGGCGCGGCCGTCAACCTGTTCGTCACGCCGCTGCTGCTCGACGCGTACGGCTGGCGCTTCGTGCCGCGCGTCTATGCGCTCGCGCTGCTCGTCACGGCGCTGATCTTCTGGTTCGCGTCGGCGCCCGATCCGGGTGCGGGCAAGCGCGGCGGGTCGATGCTCGATTCGTTCAAGGTGCTGCGCGACCCGCGCGTATGGCGGCTCTGCCAGTACTACTCGATCACGTTCGGCGGCTTCACCGCGCTGTCGCTATGGATTCCGCAGTACCTGAAGAGCGAATACGGGATGTCGCTCGTGATGGCGTCCGCGTTCGCGGCCGGCTTCTCGCTGCCGGGCTCCGTGCTGCGCGCGCTCGGCGGCGCGCTGTCCGACCGCTTCGGCGCGCATGCGGTCACGTGGTGGGGGCTGTGGGTCGCATGGATCGCGCTGTTCCTGCTGTCGTATCCGGCGACGGACTTCGTGATCCACACGATCGACGGCACCGCGACGCTGAACGTCTCGATGCCGGTGGCCGGCTTCGTCGCGCTGACCTTCGTGCTCGGCGCGGTGTTCGCGCTGGGGATGGCGTCGACTTTCAAATACGTCGCCGACGATTTCGCGGACAACATGGGCGTCGTCACGGGCATCGTCGGGCTCGCGGGCGGGCTCGGCGGCTTCCTGCTGCCGATCCTGTTCGGCGTGCTGCTCGACCTGCTGCGCGTGCGCACGACCTGCTTCATGTTCCTGTACGGAATCGTGTGGGTGTCGCTGATCCTGATCTACCGGTCGGAAGTGCGGCGCACGCCCGTCGTCACGGGCTGACGTCTTTTCGATCGATCCGATCCGATGCGCTTGCGCGATGCCCGCAGGGTACGGGGCCGCGCACGCGCATCGTCCCGTTCGGGAGGGCGCGCGCGACGTATCCGGCCGCGCGCGCTTCTGTCAAACTGGCGCCCATGAAACCGCGCCTCGCTTCACCGCTTTCTCCCGATTCCGCGCCTGCGCCCGCAGGTTTTCCCGACGCCGACGAACTGGCCGCCCTGCGCGCGTGCGTGAAGCGGGCGCGGCAGATGTCGAGTGCGTTCGGGGCGGACAAGTAGGCGAGTCGGACGTTGCCGGCTGGCACGTGCACGCTACGACAACGGTCGATGGTCGATGGTCGGGCGCGTTTCCCGTCCGCGAATGAATGACGCACCGCAGCGTATCGGCCGACGAGACGGAACGGTCCGGCCCAAACGACGGTCATAAACTTTTTCACCGGGAGCAGCGGATGGCATCGAGCCAGGGCACGGTCGATTTCATCGTCGAGCAGATCGCGGCGGCCGGCACGGTATCGGCCCGCAAGATGTTCGGCGAATACGGCATCTATTGCGACGGCAAGATGGTCGCGCTCGTCTGCGACGACCGGCTGTTCGTCAAGCCGACACCCGAAGGCCGCGCGTATCTCGGCGCGTGCGACGAAGCCCCGCCGTATCCGAGCGCGAAGCCGCACCTCGTCATCGCCGGCGATCGCTGGGACGACCGCGAATGGCTGTCGGCGCTGATCCGGATCACCGCCGCGCAGTTGCCGCTGCCGGTGAAGCGAAGCCGGTAGCGGCCGTGAGCCATGTGCCGTGTCGCGTAACGTGACATGGCGCACAGGCGTATTCTGTGACACATGCGCGCGACCCGCGCGCGCCCGGAGGGAGCACAAGAATGGAGACATCCGGACATCCGCGCGGCATGCGGCGTGCGGGCCACGCCTGGCACGCGTTCGTCGCGGCCGTTTGCGTCGGCTGGAGCGCGCTGGCGTTCGGCGCGGAAGGCGCAGGCGGCGCGGCCGCGCTGCTCGACCGTTACCACAGCCTCGGCGCGCAACTGAAGGACAACGCTTTCCGCCGGCCCGTGGTCCTCGAATCGTCGGAAGCATCGTCGTCGCTGAAGGGCGACATCTATGCGGTGGTCGACTATCCATTCCCGGTCGTGAACGGCCAGCTCAACGATCCCGCGCAGGGCCCCGCGAACTGGTGCGCGGTGCTGATCCTGCACCTGAACACCAAGTACTGTCACGCATCGAGCGGCGCCAACGGCCCGGTGCTCGACGTGAACCTTGGCCGCAAGATCCAGCAAAAGCTGTCGGACACCTATCGCGTGCAGTTCCGCTATCGTGTGGCGGCCGCGACGCCCGACTATTTCCAGGTCGACCTGACCGCCGACAGCGGCCCGATGGGCACGAAGGATTACCGGATCGCGCTCGAAGCCGTGCCGGTCGGCGCGTCGCGCACGTTCCTGCACCTCACGTATTCGTATGGCTTCGGCACGGTCGGCCGGATGGCGATGAAGACCTATCTCGCGACGGTCGGCAGCGACAAGGTCGGGTTTACGGCCGCCAGCGGCGCATCGGCCGCGCAGCCGCAGTACATCGGCGGCGTGCGCGGGCTGCTGGAGCGCAACACGATGCGCTATTACCTTGCGATCGACACCTATCTCGCGACGCTCGACAAGCCGGTCGACCAGCGCCTCGCGCGCTGGTTCGACGCGACCGAGCAGTATCCGCAGCAACTGCACGAAGTGGAAAAGGGCGCATATCTGCAGATGAAAGCGCAGGAGATACAGCGGCAGCAGGCGGCGCGGTAGGCGGCGCCCGCCGTCCTGCCGCTCAGTTCGATGCGCCGCCGACCGTGCGGATGCTGCGCCACTGCCCCTGTTCGACGCGGAACAGCGTGTAGGGCGGCTTGATCAGGTCGCCGCGCTCGTCGAACGAGATCTTCCCGGTCACGCCGGTGACCGACACGCCCGGCAGGCTCGCGACGATCCTGGCGCGATCGACCGAGTCGGCCTTGCGGATCGCCGCGATCATCGCGAGCGCCGCATCGTACGCGAACGGCGCATACAGCTCGACGTCCTGGTTGAAGCGCGCCTTGTAGCGCTGCGCGAATGCGACGGCGGATGGCAGCTTGTCGAGCGCGGGGCCCGGTTCGAGGTCCTGCGTGCCTTCGCCCGAATTGCCGGCGATCTTCAGGAATGCGTTGCTTTTCAGCGCGCCGGCGCCGAACAGTTGCGCGCGGATGCCGAGCGAGCGCATCTGCTTGATCAGCATCGCACCCTGTTCGTCGAGCCCGCCGAAGAAGATCAGGTCGACGTTGTTGCTCTTCATCGTCGTCAGGATGCCGCGGAAATCGACCGCCTTGTCGTTCGTGTATTCGCGGCCGACGATATTGCCGTGCGCGTCCTTCACGCCTTTCTCGAACGCGTCGGCGAGGCCTTGCCCGAACGCGGTGCGATCGTCGATGATGCCGATCCGCTTCGCCTTCAGCTGCTTGACCGCGAAGCGGCCGGCCACCACGCCGCCGATGCCGTCGTGCCCCATCGTGCGGAACACGTTCTTGAAACCCTGCATCGTCAGTTGCGGATTGGTCGAGCCGGGCGTGATCATCGCGACGTTCGCCTGCCGGTAGACGGCCGACGCGGGGATGCTGCAGCCCGAATTGTAGTGGCCGACCACGCCGGCCACGCCGTCGTCGACGAGCTTCTGCGCGACCTGGATCGCGATGCGCGGATCGGCCTGGTCGTCCTGCACGTCGAGCACGAAGCGCACCGGCTTGCCGCCGACGGTCGGATGCTTCGCGTTCTCCTCGTCGAGCGCGAGTTGCGCGCCGTATTGCAGGTCCTTGCCGACGCGCGCGACGGGCCCCGTCAACGGGCCGGCGAAGCCGATCTTGATGGTTTCCGGATCCGCGGCCTGCGCGGATGCGGCGACCGCGCCGAGCGAGCAGACGGCCAGCCAGACCAGCCAGTGACGACGATTCATGATGATCTCCTTGCGTTGGTTGAAATCGCGGCGCGCGTCAGAATCGCGCGGCCCGGTATGGCGCGAGGTCCAGCGGCGGTGCGCGCTGGACGACGAGGTCGGCGACGATCCGCCCGGTGATGCCGGCGAGCGTCACGCCGAGATGCTGATGACCGAATGCATGGATCACGCGCGCGCTGCGCCGCGCGCGGCCGATCACGGGCACGCCGTCCGGCAGGGTCGGCCGGAAGCCGAGCCAGCTGCGCGTCGGCGCGCCGAGCGACGGCAGCGCCTCACATGCCGAGCGCGTGAGCAGTGCGACGAGCGAGCGGTTCATCGGGGCGTCGAAGCCGCCGAGCTCGACGGTGCCGGCCGCGCGCAGCCCTTCGTCGAGCGGCGTCATGTAGAAACCGCGTTCGGCCCAGCCGACCGGCCGCGTGACGATCGACTCGTGTGCGGCGAACTGCACGTGATAACCGCGCTCGGTATCGAGCGGCACCGCGTCGCCGCACATCACCGCGAATTCACGCGAGCGTGCGCCTGCAGCGATGACGACGTGATCGAAGGTGCGCACCGAGCCGCCCGCGTTCACGTTCACGCCGTCGCCGACGGGCTCGATCCGCTCGACGCGCTCGCGTTCGAGCGTCGCGCCGCCGGTTGCGAGATGCGCGAACAGCTCGCCGAGAAACCCGTGCGGATCGGAGAAAAACCAGCTTCCGGCGAACAGCACGCCGCGCGCGAAGATCGGCGCGAGCGCGGGCTCGAGCCGGCGGATCCCGGTCGCGTCGAGTACCTCGAACGGCACGCCGAGCCTGCGCCGCAGCGCGAGCGACGGCTGCGCGGCATCGAACGACGCCTGCCGCGCATACAGGTACAGGCATTCACGCGGCCGCACGAACGCCGCGAGCCGCGCGGTGGCGAGCAGCGGCGCATAGCCGTCGGCGGCGCGCGACAGCAGCGCGGCCAGCGCGCTGGCGCTGCGTGCGTGGCGCGCGGGCGTCGATGCGAGCAGAAATCGCGCGAGCCATGGCGCGCCGCGCAGCAGGTACGGCCAGCGGATGCGCAGCGGGCTGTCGGCGGAGAACAGGAAATGCGGGATGTTGCCGAACACGGACGGGCCGTTCACCGGCACGCAGCCGTACGGCGCGAACGTCGCGGCGTTGCCGAACGACGCGCCGTGGCCGACGCCGGCCGGATCGAACAGCGTCACGCGATGCCCGTCGCGCTGCAGCCACGCCGCCGCGCCGAGCCCGATGAAGCCTGCACCCACGATGGCGACGTTCGCCATGACGCATTCCCTCCGGCACACATGGTTCACACAAAGTTGAGATAAAGAATCACACAGTAATTTTTTGTGTGCAATCAAAATGAGATTGTGTGGCGCTAGCGTTTACCCGATTTCAACTGGCTGATTCAACAGACTTTTCTGCCGACGTTTGACGGGGAGGGGATGTCATATACAATCGCTGGGCAGATCAAAATGACAGACAAACGCTTTTTGTGTGGTCACAGGCGACAAATGGCATCAGACAAACTTTCCGGCGAGCGCGACGGCGCAGCGCCGGTGCAGGCGAAGCGGCCGACTTATGTCGAGGTATCGAGCTCGATCGAGGAGGAAATCCGCAACGGCACGTATCCGCCGGGCAGCCGCCTGCCGCCGCAGCGCCAGCTCGCGACCGAGCTCGGCATCAACGTGTCGACCGTGTCCCGCGCGTACAAGGAGCTGCAACTGCGCGGCCTCGTGATCGGCAGCAAGCGCCGCGGTTCGCTCGTCACCGGCGGCGCGATGCCGAGCATCGCGCCGGCCCGCGCATCGCTCGCGGCGGGCAACGGCGTGATCGACCTGACCGTGAACCGCCCGGCGACCGGCGAGTTTCTGGCGAGCCTCGCGCAGACGTTCGGCACGCTGCCGAGCGACCCGCGTTTCGCCGCGCTGCAGGAATATCAGCCGCCGCAGGGTCCCGACTGGGCGCGCGCGGCCGGCGCGCAGTGGCTTGCCGCGCCCGGCTTCGAGCCGTCGCGCGACCAGGTGGTCGTCACGAGCGGCGCGCAGCACGGGCTGTATGCGGTGCTGAACAGCCTGATCGGCACCGACGGCGTGATCGTGGCCGATCGCCTCACGTATTACGGGCTCAAGGCGCTTGCGCCGGTGTTCCAGTTCGAGATCGTCAGCGCGCCGGCCGACGACGACGGCCTGCTGCCCGACGAGATCGAACGGATCTGCCAGCGCATGCCGGTCAAGGCGATCTTCGTCGTGCCGAATCTGCAGAACCCGACCGTGACGACGATGAGCCTCGCGCGCCGGATGGCGCTCGTCGACATCGCGCGGCGCCATCACGTGACGATCATCGAGGACGACGTGTACGGCCCGCTCGTGCGCGACCGGCTGCCGGCGATCGCGGGGCTGTGCCCCGAGCTGACGTTCCATATCGGCGCGACGTCGAAGATCCTCGCGCCGGGGCTGCGCCTCGGCTACCTGAGCTGCCCGCGCGACAGCGTCGCGCTGTGCGCGGAAGCGGTGCGCACGACCGCGTGGATGCCCGCGCCCACGTCGATGCTGATCGCGACGGTATGGATCGAGGACGGCACCGCCGAGCGGATCATGGCCTCGCAACTCGCGGAGATCCGCGCGCGCGTCGATCTCGCGCGGGAACTGCTGCCGGCCGGGCAGTTGAAGTCCGACCCCGCGTGCATGTTCGTCTGGCTGCGGCTGCCGCCGCCGTGGCGCGCCGACGACTTCGCCGCGAACGCGAAGGCGCGCGGCGTGATCGTGATGCCGTCGTCGACGTTCGCGGTCGATCGCGCGGAAATCGAGCACGGCGTGCGCATCAACCTCGCGTGCCCGGCCACGCGCGACGAGCTCGTTAACGGGCTGCGGATTCTGTCCGGCACGCTGAAGGACCGGCCGCGCGCGCTGTTCGGTTCGATCTGACGGCGAGCGTTCAGTCGATCAGGCCCGCGACGACGTCGACGATCCGCTGCAGCAGCGCTTCGTCGTAAGGCAGCCACGGTACCGCGCGCAGCGGCGAGGGCGGCGGCTCGATCGTCGCATCGACGGGCTCGCCGTCGCGCGTCACGCGCCCGGTCGCGCAATGCACCGACCACGCGCCGACGTGCACATGACGTTCGTCGATTGCCATCCTTCCTTGCGCGATCGCGTCGGCGAACACGAGCGACAGCACGTGCTTGCGATGCCGCGCCATCACACCCAGCGGCAAATCCGACAGCCGGTTCAGGCGCTGCCGGCGTTCCGTTTCCATCTCGCGCTGGCGAACCGGGTCGACCGTGAACGCGGCGGCGGCCGCGCGCGTCGCGTCGTCGTCGAGGGCGAACGCGGACACGCTGACGAGCAGGTCGACCGCGCGCGCCACTTCCGAGAACACGACGCGATCGATCTCGCCGATCGGCAGCGGCACCCAGCGCCGTTTGTCGCGGCGTTCGAAGTGCAGCCGGCGCGACGTGCCGTGAGTTTCCGAGCCGGGATAGAGCCGCGCATCGACGAGGAAGGTTGCACGCACGCCGCCGAACTCGCGGACGAGCCCGTCGTCGTACGCGCGGATCGACCAGCCCTCGCGGCGCGCGACGCCGAGCAGCGACCGGCTCGACAGCACGTGACCTTCGAACATCGCGGAATCGCCGGCTGCGGCGTCGCCGTCGGCCGGCACGTAGTACTCGCGGAATGCCTGCCTGACCGGCTGCCGCAGCGCGCCGCCGACGATCGCGCGCTGCCACGCGAGCCGCTCGTCCGCATCGGCCAGCAACGGGTGCCATAAGCGGATGTCGCTGCCGTCGGCGATGTCGCACGCGCGCCCGGCCGCATCGCGCGGCACGACCTTGCCTTTCGTGATTTCAGGCATGAACGACTGCGTCGTCCCATCGCGGCCGCACGCTTGCCAGATCATCCGCGCCGAGAACGCGGCGCCGGCCGGCGCATCGACGAGCCGCTCGCGCCATTCGGCGTGGCCGAGCGTCATCGGCTGCCAGAAGCCGGCCTCCATGCACGTGGCGAGTATCGCGAGCTGCTTCTTGTCGGGCTTCGCGTCGAGCGTCATGCGCAGCGCGGTATGCGGCCGCTCGCCGAGCACGCGTTCGGCCGGCTTCAGGTTGCGCGCGAGCTTCTTCTGCACGCCGGCGTGACGCACGACGGCCAGCGCGTCGCGCAGCGCGCGCACGCTCTCGGGTGTCGGGATCGTCTCGACCGCGTGGCCGAGCGCGATCGCGAGCGACTGCGACGGCGCCGTCTTCGCGGCCGTCGGCGCGACGCACACGCCCGTCAGCAGCGGCCCGATCAGCGGGCGCAGCCACGCTTCGTCGCGATATGCGGCCACGCGCGCCGCGCGGGCGACGACCTGCGCGTCGTCGGTCGTGAACGCGCGATCCGCAGCGTACGGAACGGCGCCGGCGTGAAGCGCCGCGACCTGCCGTGCGGCCTCGGTCAATGCGTCGCGCGCGAATTCGACATACGCGGCGTCTTCCGCGAGCGTGACGGCCGGATCGCTGAAATCGATCCACAGCCGCTTCGGCGCGAAGTAACCGTCGTGCGTCGCGGCCAGCGCGAGCAGCGCGGCCGGCCCGAGTTCGGGCAGCACGTCGAGTTCGCGTACGCGAAACGGCGAATCGGCCAGCGCTTGCGCATACGCGTCGCGTCGCGCCGAGAAATCGCGACGGCCGGCGAACCAGTCGAGTGCATAGGCGCCATACGCGGATGCCGCGCGCAGGCTGTCTTCCTCCGGTTCGCTCGCGATGCGCGCAAGTTCGGCCTGCAGCGCGGGCGACGGCAGTGCGTCGAGGCAGAGCAGTTCCTCCAGTGCACGCTTCCATGCGCCGGACGGGGTGTCGCGGAACAGCTCGAGCGCGGCATCGGCGTCGACCAGCGGCACGAGACCGAGCGCATCGATCTGCCCGCGCAGCCAGCGCACGAATTCGGCGCGCGGATCGTCGTATGCGTACGCGTGCTGGATGATCTCGCGCTCGGCACGACGCAGCGCCGGCCAGACCGCGCCGAGCGTGTGCGCGTCGAGCGCGGACAGGTCGATCGGCGTACCGGTGAAGCGCGGATAGTCGGCGGTGCCGGTCAGCCGCGCGACGAGCAGGGCGGCGAGTGCGCGTTCAGTCATGCGAGGTCTCCTTGCCAGCGGCGCGCGATGCGCGAATGCTGGCGCGGCGGCGCGCGCGCGCCGATTCGCGTTCGAGCCGTTCGTCGCCCGCATCGGGGAGGTCGACGACGATTCGGACGTCGGGCCCCAGCAGGATATGGAAAGCCTTGCCTCATTGCACGGTGTTCGCGCCGCGTTCGGCCTCGACCATGAGCGATTCGCTGACGCCGAGGCGGCCGGCCGCGGCGTTCTGGCGCGATTTCTGCTGTACTGGTCGCGCGACGCGTATCGCGCCGCCGACGCCGGCTACCTGTTCGATCGTGTGCTGCATGGTCTGGCTCTCACCTTGGAAACCCGGGGGGCGCACAGTATTGCACCCCAATTGGTCCGGTCGCCCGCAGGCCCGTGCGGCGGGGCTCCCGGGGCGGTCGGCCGTACCGCGTCGGCCCACCGGCCGTCCGGCCATTTCATAAGACGTACAGTTTTCCCGCGATGCGCGATTCGGGCCGAACTGTACTCTTGTTCGCGCGTGCGATGTGTGTACTCGCGGCCAACTGTTCTTCTCTTAAGATTCAACCATCAAGTGCACAGTGCCGCAGATCCGGTTGTCCGGACCTCTGCCGGCGCATCTTCAAGAGAGCCAGTGCGATGGAAAAGGCAAAACCGGAGGGAAAGATCAGGAATCACGACGGCCCGGTCGTCGGGCGAAACACGTGCGTGTCGGACGCACACGGCAGGGCGGCGCGGCTGCGCATGCCGGCGGGAGACGCACGATGAAACTCTATGAAAAACTCGCGGACGACATCGAGCGCCTGATCCGCCAGGGCGTGTACCGGCACGGCGACCGGATTCCGTCGGTGCGGCAGGCGAGCCAGCAGCACCGGATCAGCATCACGACCGTGCTGCATGCCTACTTGCTGCTGGAAAGCCGCGGGCTGCTCGAAAGCCGGCCGCAGTCGGGCTATTTCGTGAATCTGCGGCGCGACGACAGTCACGCGCCGGTGCGCGAGCTGCGGCCGTCGAAGCCGATCGCGATCTCGTCGTCGGTCGACGTGAGCCGGCTCGTGCTGTCGACGCTGCGCTCGATCGGCACCGACGACGCGGTGCCGCTCGGTTCGCCGTATCCGGACCCGAGCCTGTTCCCCTTCGAGAAGCTGAACCGCTACGCGTATGCGGCCGGTCGCGACAAGTCGCTGTGGGGTGTGACCGACGGATTGCCGCCGGGCCATCCGCGGCTGATCCGGCAAATTGCACGCCGCTACCTGGAAAACGGGATGTCGGTGGACCCGAACGAGATCATCGTGACGGTCGGTGCGACGGAGGCGATCAACCTGTGTTTGCAGGCGGTGGCGAAGCCGGGCGATACGATCGCGGTGGAATCGCCGACGTTCTACGCGATGCTGCATGCGATCGAGCGGATGGGGATGAAGGCGATCGAAGTGGCCACGCATCCGGAATACGGAATCGACATAGCGGCGCTGGCCGCGATCGCGAAATCGCAGCCGATCGCCGCATGCATGGTGATGCCGAACTTCCAGAACCCGCTCGGCTTCCAGATGCCGGATGAGCGCAAGCGCGAACTGGTTGAGTTTGCAACAAGGGCCGGGATGCCGATAATCGAGAACGGCGTGTACAACGAACTGTATTTCGGCGACACGCATCCGAGTTCGCTGAAGTCCTACGACCGGACCGGGATCGTGCTGCATTGTTCGTCGTTCTCGAAGAGCCTGACGGCCGCATACCGGATCGGGTGGGCGTTGCCGGGCCGCTACCGCGATCAGGTCGAGAAACTGAAATTCCTGAATACGCTCGCGACGCCGTCGTTGCCGCAACTCGCGATCGCGGAGTTTCTCGAACGCGACGGCTACGAGCACCACCTGCGGCGCTTGCGCAAGGCGTATGCGCAGCAGGCGAACCTGATGCGCGCGATGGTGTCGCGGTTCTTCCCGGAGGGCACGCGCATTTCGAGCCCGGCGGGCGGCTACGTGCTGTGGGTCGAGTTGCCCGCGCAGGTCGATGCGATGCGGTTGTACCAGCTCGCGCTGGAGCAGGGGATCACGATCGGGCCCGGCTACATGTTCTCGATCACCGACAACTACCGGAACTTCATCCGGCTGAACTACAGCAGCCCATGGTCGCCGGAGATCGAGCAGGCGGTGATCACGGTCGGGAAGCTGGCCGCGGCGTGCATGCGGTGAGCGGGTGCGCTCGGTACGGTGTGCTTCGACGACGAAGCCGGCCTCGTGCCGGCTTCGTTTTTTGACGCTACGAATACGGCTGAATCCTCGATCTTCATTTTTCAACTTCAGGGGGCGGTTCAGCATCGACGCCGACCTTCATTTCCGCAAGGCTGCGACGCAACACGTCCACGTTTTCCGTTCCGTTCAGGACGCTGAACTGGTGCTGCGCCTCATGCCAGAGCGGTGCCGCCTGTTCGAAAAGCTTCGTGCCGTCCGGCGTGAGTTCGACCAGGCGGATACGACCGTCCTCGGCGGACGGCCGTACCCTGACGAAGCCATCGCGCTCCAGGAAGCCGATCATCTTTCCCATGGCCGTGCGCTCGATGTCGAGACGCTCGGCCAGTACATTGACCGACGCGCTTTGCCGCTCGTTCAACGTGGCGAGGATCAGAAACTGCGTGATGCGAAGGCCGGATGGCTGGAGATACGCGTCGTAAAGACGCGAGATCTGACGGGCGGCCTTCCTCACCGTAAAGCAGTTGCATTGATCCACGCCGATGGGTTGGTTTTTCGCCCGCATTTCTCTTCTCCTTGACGTTGGCAAATTGCCGGGTTCGTGCGCATTTCACTCGAAAGCGCCGCGGTACTTCTCGATGAACGCGCGCACCGACAGCGCGGGCGTACCCGTGATCTGCTCGACGACATCGTTGGTACCCTGGAAGACGCCCTCTTGATAATGCTGGGCGACCTCGACGAGATGCTGGACCAGGAACGGAGGGAACTTGTACAGCTGTTCCATCTGTTGCTTGAACACATCGATCGAAGTCGGAGCATATTCGATCTTGACGCCGAGCACCTCGCTGATAATCGCGGCGATCTCCGTATGATTCAATTCCACGGGGCCGTGAAGAGTGTAGGTCTTGCCCCCGTGCCCAGCCGGGTTCGCCAGCAGGTGAGCGATGACCCTGCCCTGGTCGTCCGTGCTGATCGGTGCGTGGCGCCCGTTTCCGAACGGGAACGCGATCTTCTTCGTGGCCCGGATTTCCTTCGCGAAATGCGGATAGACGAGCCAATCCGCGAAGAAGGTCGGGCGCAAGTGAGTCGTTGGTACACCTGACCAGTCGAAAATGCGCTCGGACACCCAGTGGTCCTGCGCCGCATGGCTGGTCGATTCGCGCCGCGCCGAAATCTGCGACATGTTGACGATCGCACCCACGCCGGCTTCCTTTGCCGCCTGCGCGAAATAGGCCGCGGCCCCAAGGATGCCCGGTGCGATCGGGTGCAGGAAGTAGGCGGCACTCGCGCCCTCCATCGCGGCGCGGATCGCATCGATGTCGGTGAAATCCCCGACGGCGATTTCGACACCGCGCGCACGCAGCGCCGCTGCGCGTTCGTCGTCCGAGCGCACATACGCACGGACGCGCTTGCCCATCTGCAGCAGTTCGTCGATGGCTGCACCACCGGTGCGGCCGGTTGCGCCGCTGACGAGAATGGATGTTTCGTTCATGGCAGTAATTCTCCGTGAAATAAAGAGCATATGCTCCTATCAGTCAATATAGGAGCATATGCTCTCATGTGCAAGTTTTTTATGCGGGCGGCTCGGGTATCGCACCAGGTGAAACGTGCTTGCGGCCGCCGAACCAGGGTGAGGGCGCCGCTTAAACGCTGCCATGCGCGAACGACGGCCGGTCGCGCATCGATTTTTGCGTACCAGGCGTGAAGCAGGGGGAGCGCGGACCAATCGAGCGCCTGCCTCACGGCAAAGGCGCTCGTATGGGCGGCGAAGTATGCGGTGTCCGTCAAGAAGCGTTCGGCGCGAACGCGCGCGTCGATGGCGCGACCGGCAAGCAATCGGGCGCCGGGTCGTCGCCTTTCACTTCACGCCGCGCGCCTCGGCGGTAACGGGGCCGCCGATCGGCGCGATGAATCGCGCGGCCTACAGGCAACGGACCATTGCGAGGGCGGACCTTCATGCCTCTCCGCGAAGTGACATCCCCGGTTGTTCGATGAATTGTCGAATGGCCGTTGCGATCGCAACCGGATCTTCGAGGGGAGACAGATGGCCTGTACCGGGGAGCACCATCATTCGGGCTGCCGGGATTCGCGGCAGCAATTCGTTCTGCAGCGTCTCCGGCCGATCGACCTGATCGAGTTCCCCGGCGATGACGAGCACGGGTACGTCGATGGACGCGACGTCGGCGGTAATGTCTTCGACCATGCCGCCGAGCGGCCATGCGCGCTTCGCCTGCGGTGCGCCGCGCAGGCTGTCGGCGATAACCTGTTCGCGAAGTTCCGGTGTCAGTTTTTTCGCGGTGAGGACGTTGTCGAGCGCCCAGCCGATCGACTCCCGGGTGTCATAGACTCGGGCCATCTCGGCCCGCTGCTCGCTGGAAAAGTGCATCGGTGACGGCGGCGACGGCGCGACGAGGACGAGGCCCTCGAGTCCCGGCGGCCGGCGCGACGCGAGCAGCTGCGCGACCTTTCCGCTCATCGAGTGTCCGACGATCACGTAGCGTTCGAGCTTCAGGGCTTCAACGACGTCCTGTACGTCGTTCGCGAGATCGCCGATCGCATAACCCTGCTCGGGCGCGTCCGAGTTGCCCCAGCCGCGGTGGTCCATGCCGACCGTTCGATACCGCCCGCCCAGGCCGTGGATCACGCCGTTCCAGGTTCGGCTCGACCCGCCGTAGTAATGCAGAAACAAAAGCGTCGGTTCACCGCTTCCGCGCGCCTCTGTGTAAATTCGTGTTCCTCGTGTCGTGACATGCATTTCGGTTCTCCAGGTATGCAGATCGCTTTCGATGGCTGACGGTTGCCATACGCATCGCCGGTGCGGGAAACCAGTGGACGGTGGTCGCCGCGAGGGCGGGGTGGCGATATGCCGCGTCAGCTTTCGAACGGCGCATCATGAATCAGATCGCACACGTCCGGAATGTCGAAACCGTGTACGTGACGCCGGCCGATATCAGCAATTCCGGTGCCGACGGTCGTATGCGGCTTTTTTCTGGCGACTTCAGCCAGCGCTTCGGTAAACGCTGCTTTAAATCCGACTCGGGGATAAAGCGCGAGCGTGTCGTCGATCAGCGATGGCGTGACTTCGTCGAGAAACAGTCCGAAGACGTCGAGGTGGGCGCCCATATAAACGAGCGCGATTTCCGGCTGCTTGCGATCGGCGAGGCCGCCGGCGGAGTGAAGCGCGATCGCATCCCACACGAGTTCCGTTTTCGCTTTCGGGTAGTCGTGAGCAAGCAGGATGCGGCTGGCCGCATCGGCACCGCCCACTTCGAAGCGCTGGTCGGCGGCAAATTCGTCCGTGAGACCAAGGTCGTGAAGCAGCGACGCGAGATACACCACTTCCCGGTCGTACTTCAAGCCCCGCTTCCTGCCCAGGAATTCGGCGAACCACCAGGTCCGGTGCACGTGATGCATCATGGCCGGGGAGTGGACCTGTTCGACGAGGGAAGCGGCCTGGCCGGCCATCTTCGAATCCGGCGCACTGACTCCGCCGATAACCACGGGTTCAAGCACGGTATATCTCCAGGAAATGCAACGTAGCAGAGCTGCCCAGTCTAGGCGGCGCGCCGATGGCACAGATGACAGATCCAGGACGATTTCTGCCACAATTGCTGGCCCGAACGCCCCGACACGTGGACCGCTCATGAGAAAACCGACGAAACCGGTCGCCCCGCCTGCAGACGCGGAACAGAAGCGGGTTGTCATATTGGGTTTGCCGCCGGTGGACGCGCTCGACGTGATCGGCCCGGCGGAAGTATTCGCGTGGGCGAATCAGCTTCACGGTGGTGGCACTGCACCGTACGTGCTCGAACTGATCTGCTCGGCTGCCGATCACTACCTGGACAGCGAAACGGGCATCGGGCTCAGAGGACATGGCACGCTCGAGCAAGAGCGTCGCGATAACAAACCCATCGACACCTTGCTCGTGACGACGGGCTCCAGGACGTTCGAACAGGTTGATCGGGCAGCGGTAGCGTGGCTTCGAACGCGCGCGCCGACAGTGCGTCGCGTGTGTTCCATCTGTGTCGGCGCGTTTGCACTCGCGGCCGCCGGCCTGCTGGACGGACGCCGCGCGACGACGCATTGGGGCGTCGCCCGGCGCCTGGCGGAGCGCTATCCGAAGGTGCAGGTGGATCCGGCGCCCATCTGGATAAAAGACGGCAACGTCTATACGTCGGCCGGCATCTCGTCGGGAATCGACCTCGCGCTCTCGCTGGTCGGCGAAGATCTGGGAAACGACTTTGCGCTGGAAATCGCGAAGAATCTGGTGCTGTTCCTGCGCCGCCCCGGCGGGCAGGCACAGTTCAGCTTCGCGCTTCAGTCGCAGCGCGCGCACGATTCGAGTCTGAACGCGTTATGCCTTTGGATCGGCGAGCATCTGCACATGGACCTCACGGTCGAGATAATGGCCGCCCGGGCTTCGACCAGCGTCAGAACGTTGATGCGGATGTTTCAGCGGGAATTGCAGACGACGCCCGCGAAATATGTCGAAAACGTTCGGCTGGAGGCGGTTTGCCGTTCCCTTGCGCTGGGCGGGAAATCGATGCACGACATCTGTCGCCTGAACGGGTACCGTAGCGTCGACGTGTTGAGGAAGGCGTTTACACGCCGCTTCGCGATGAGCCCGACGGAATACGCGCGCCGCTTCGGCGAGCGCGCGACACCGAAGCAGCGCGTTTGACGCGCGTCTTACCCGCCCGTCACCGGCGGAAAGAACGCAACCTCGCTATCCTCCCGCACGACGAATTCCCCGGTCACCATCTCGAGGTTCACGGCCGCCCGCACGGGGCGATCCATCCGCAGCGCGTCCGCGCTGCGGGCGTCGCGTGCGGCCAGCGTGCCGCGCAGCGCGTCGACGGTGAGCTCGCGCGCATCGATTTCGACGGTTTCCTCATCGAGCGCCAGTTGTTCGCGAATGCTCGCGAAATATTTGATCGTCAGTTTCATTGCGATGTCTTGAATGGAATCGGCAGAATCGGAAAACGCGAAGCGAACGGGCTCAGCCCCAGCGCCGCATCGCCTGATCGTCGTGCGCCTTCGCCTCGACCCAGCCGGATTCGCCGTCGTGCCTGATCTCCTTCTTCCAGAACGGCGCATGGGTCTTCAGGAAATCCATCAGGAATTCGCACGCATCGAACGCGGACGCGCGATGTGCGGCGGCCACCACGACCAGCACGACGGGCTGGCCGAGCGGAATGCGGCCGACACGGTGCACGATCCTGACGGCTTCGAGCCGCCAGCGCGCAGTCGCCTCCTCGACGATGCTCCACAGCGCCTGTTCGGTCATCGTCGGGTAGTGCTCGACTTCCAGTGCGACGACGTCGTCGACGTCGCCTTCCTTGCGCACGACGCCGAGAAAATTCACGACCGCACAGACATTCGGATTCCTAACGATAGGCGCAAGCTCCGCGCCCGCATCGATCGGCGCATGCTGCACGCGCACTTCGAAGCCGGCGGCAATCGCGGGCGCCGATTCGGGGTGCGGGTCGGTCGCGTCGACGGGCGGCGGGGGACTGCCGGCACGCAGCGGATCGTCGGGCAGCCCGGCGCGGGATTCGGTGAAGGTCGTCATGACAGGTTCTCCAGTGGGCGGCGCATTCTGTGTCGCGCGGCGGCCCGTCAGCCGCCGACGAGCGACATGCGCACGGTCGGATAGGTCTTGCCCGATGCGCGGGCCGGCCGCGCGGCCCGGCGCTCGGAATAGCGGTCGTCGCGCTGCATCCAGCGTTCGCGCACGGCGGCGGCGAGGTCGCCGGTCGAGGCCGCGTCGTCGAGCCACGGCCGCAGGTCGGTGCCTTGGGTCGCGAACAGGCACGTATAAAGCTGGCCGTCGGCCGACACGCGGGCGCGCGAGCAGGTGCCGCAAAACGGATGCGACACGCTCGCGATGAAGCCGACTTCGCCCGCGCCGTCGATGTGTGCGCAACGGATCGCGGTCGCGTCGTGCCCCGGTTCGCCGACGAGCACGAGCGGGTAGTGTGCGTCGATCAGCTCGCGCATCCGCGCGGCCGGCACGACCTTGTCGCCGGACCAGAAGCTGGCGCCGCCGACGTCCATGTATTCGATGAAACGCACGGCCACGCCCGTATGCCGGAAGTGCCGCACGAGCGGCAGGATCTGGTCGTCGTTCACGCCGCGCTCGATCACTGCGTTGACCTTGACCGGCGCGAGCCCGGCCGCATGCGCGGCCTCGATGCCGGCGAGCACGCGCGACACCGGCACGTCGGCGTCGCTCATCCGGAGGAACACCGCGTCGTCGAGCGCGTCGAGGCTCACGGTCACGCGCGACAGCCCCGCATCGCGCAACGAGCGTGCCTTCGCGGCGAGCAGCGAACCGTTGGTCGTCAGCGCGATTTCGACGGGCTTGCCGTCGACGGTCGTCAGTGCGGCAAGGCGTTCGATCAGCGCTTCGAGATGGCGGCGCAGCAGCGGCTCGCCGCCCGTGATGCGGATTTTCTCGACGCCGAGGGACGTAAAGGCACGCGCGATCCTTTCCAGTTGCGCGAACGACAATCGTTCGGACGACGGCATGAACGCGTAGTCCGCGCCGAAACTTTCGCGCGGCATGCAGTAGCCGCAGCGGAAATTGCACTGGTCGATGACGGACAGGCGCAGGTCGCGCAGCGGACGGCCGAGCGTGTCGGACGGGCGGGAGAAAGCGCCGGGCGATGCGCCGCCGGATGAAGCGGCGACGGCCGGCGCGGCGGAAACGATGGCATTCACGATCGGGTCGTCGGCCTGCATGAAGTAAGCGGAGGGGCGTCGCCGCTCGGCCATGCGGGTGCCGACGTGTCGGCGCACAGGTCGTGACGAGCCTCATCGTGAGCATAGTCCCGCAGGTTTTGCCGGCAGAGACACAATCGCGCCCGAATTGCAGGAATACAGTTCGCCGCGCGGAATGCGCGACGAATGCGGGGAATGCGCCGCATCGGGCGGCTATTCGGCGTCATGCTCATGCGAGCCAGCGCGCGAATTCGTAGTACGGTACCGCGTCGCCGCGCGCGATGCGCCGCCCGGCCGGCAGCCGCGCGAGCCCGCTTGCCTGCACCAGCGACTGCAGCGTGCCGGCGCCTTGCTGACGCAGCGTATCGAGCACCGGCGCGCCGCCTGCGCCCACAGTACAGCACACGCGTACGAAGCGCTCGCGCTGCGCATCCGGCTCGAAGTCGGTGTCGATCGGCAGCGACGGCACGATCGGCAGGCACGCATCGCGCCCCTGCAGGCGGCGGATCAGCGGCGCGACGAACAGCGCGAACGTCGTCATCGCGGCGCCCGGATTGCCGGGCAGCAGCACCACCGGCCGCGCATCGAGCCGCGCGAGCGCGACCGGCTTGCCGGGCTTCATGCGCACGCCGGAGACGACGAACGACGCGTCGAGCGCGGCCAGCGCAGGGCGCAGCAGATCCTTGTCGCCGACCGACGCGCCGCCGACGCAGATCACGAGGTCGCACTGCGCGTGCAGATCGCGCAGTGCCCGATCGACGGCGGCCGTCGTATCGGCCGCGTGCATGCGCATCGCGACGTCGGCACCGGTTCCCGCGACCAGCGCGGCGAGCATCGGCGCATTGCTGTTGTAGATCTGCTGCGGCGCACGCGGCTCGCCGCACGCGACCAGCTCGTCGCCGGTCGTCAGGATGCCGACGCGCAGCGCCGCGCGCACGTCGATCCGCGCGAATCCTTGCGCGGCGGCCACGCCGACGTGCATCGCGCCCATCCGCACGCCGGCCGGCACGAGCCGATCGCCGGCGCGCACTTCCTCGCCGCGGCGGCGGATGTGCGACCCGCTGCGTTGCGACGCGTCGAACGTGACGCCGCCGTCCCGTTCGTGCGCATGCTCCTGCATCACGATGGTGTCGGCGCCGGGCGGAATCAGGCTGCCGGTGAAGATGCGTGCGGCCGTGCGCGGCGCCAGCGGCGCCGGCATGTCGCCGGCATAGCAGCGCTGCGCGACGCGCAGCGGCTCGCCGTGCGCGAGGTCGGCATGCCGCACGGCGTAGCCGTCCATCGCGCTCTGGTCGGCCGGCGGCTGGTCGAGCACCGCGGTCAGCGGCGCGGCGAGCACGCGGCCGGCTGCGTCGGCGACCGGTACGGATGCGGCGGCCTCGAGCGGCGCGAACGCGCCGGCGAATTGTTGCTGCGCGGTATCGAAATCGAACAGGTGTTTCATGACGAGTGGGCCGGGTGCGCCGGTGCGGGCAGTGGGTCGAGGTGAGCGGCGGCGGGCGACACGTATTCGACGAAGCCGTCGTTGCGGCAGAAACCGAGCAGCCGCACGCCGGCTTCGCGGGCGACGTCGATCGCGAGCGACGTCGGCGCCGAGATCGTCGCGATGATCGGGATGCCGACCCGCGCGGCCTTGCGCACCAGCTCGTAGCTCGCGCGGCTCGACAGGAACACGAAACCCGCGCGCGGATCGGCCCGGCGGCGCGCGAGCTGCCCGATCAGCTTGTCGAGCGCGTTGTGGCGGCCGACGTCCTCGAACACGTCGAGCACGGCGCCGTCGCGGTCGCACCACGCGGCTGCATGGATGCCGCCCGTCTCGCGCATCAGCGCCTGTCGGGCCGGCAACGCACGCGCGGCGCGCGCGATCGCGTCGGCGCCGATGCCCGCGGCCGTGCCGGCGGCCGCGATCCGCGGCGGGTGCAGGTCGAGCTGCGCAATGCTTTCGATGCCGCATACGCCGCAGCCCGTGCGGCCGGCCAGCGCGCGGCGGTGCGCCTTCAGCGCCATGAACGCCTGCTGCGACACGGTGAGCCGCACTTCGGCGCTGCCGGGCCGGCATTCGCTTTCGATGTCGAAGACGTCCGACGCGCGCTCGACGATGCCTTCGCTCAGCGCGAAGCCGAGGCCGAACGCGTCGAGGTCGAGCGGCGTCGCCATCATGACCGTGTGCGAGATGCCGTTGAACACGAGTGCAACCGGGGTTTCGTCGACGACGCGATCGACGGTGTCGCATACGTCGCCGGCACGATGGCGGGTCACCTGACACGCGGTGCTGCCGGTCGGATCGTCGGGGCGGGTGCAAAACTCCATACAGGTTTCTCCAGGCGGGCCGGCCGGGCACGGCGCATGCGCCGAACGACGGAAATCGATGCCGCCGGGCGGGTGCCCGACGGGCGCACGACCGCCTCGGGCAGGCGTTGCATGACATGTTAAGTGGAGTGAACAGTGCGCCGGAGGCACAGCGCCGCCACGCGGAAAGCAGTACAGCTGACCGCCCCGCAGGCACGGAATATGTTTTCCGTGCACACATCTTTGGCGGCGCAAGCAGCACAGTTTCAGCGCACGTTCGAGTGATTGCGAGTATCGTTGCAAACGCGATATCGTCATTCACGCTTCGATGCCATGCGAGTGACCGGTTGTGTTCGCATGTGTTGTCGCCAAGCCGTCGCGCGATTTCCTGCTTCGGGCGTACGTCCTCACAATCACGAGCAAATTACGGTCATGGAAATCTTCGATGCGTTCCATCTCGCCCGCTTGCAATTCGCATTCACGGTGTCGTTCCACATCGTGTTCCCCGCGATCAGCATCGGCATGGCGAGCTTCCTGGCGGTGCTGGAATGGCGCTATCTCGTCACCGGCGACGCCGCCTACAAATCCATGTTCCAGTTCTGGTCGAAGATCTTCGCGATCGGCTTCGGGATGGGCGTCGTCTCCGGCGTCGTGATGGCGTACGAGTTCGGCACCAACTGGGCCGGCTTCTCGCGCGTCGCGGGCAACATCACGGGGCCGCTGCTCACGTATGAAGTGCTGACCGCGTTCTTCCTCGAAGCCGGCTTCCTCGGCGTGATGCTGTTCGGCTGGCAGCGCGTGAGCCCCCGCGCGCACTTCTTCGCGACGCTGATGGTCGCGGTCGGCACGCTGATCTCGACGTTCTGGATTCTCGCGTCGAACAGCTTCATGCAGACGCCGCAAGGCTACAAGATCGAGAACGGCCTCGTCGTGCCGGTCGACTGGTTCAAGATCATCTTCAACCCGTCGTTCCCGTATCGTCTCGTGCACATGACGATCGCGGCGTTCATCGTCGCGGGCTTCATCGTCGCCGCGTGCGGCGCGTGGCACCTGCTCAAGGGCCGCCGCGACGAGCCGGTGAAGCGCAGCTTCTCGATGGCGCTGTGGATGTTGCTGGTGCTCGCGCCGATCCAGATCGCAGTCGGCGACGCGCACGGGCTGAACACGCGCGAATACCAGCCGGCGAAGATCGCGGCGATCGAGGGGCTGTGGGAAACCGAGAAGGGCGGCACCGCGCTGAACCTCGTCGGGCTGCCCGACATGCAGGCCGAAACCACGCGCTATGCGATCCAGGTGCCGCACCTCGGCAGCCTGATCCTCACGCACAGCTGGGACGGCGAGATTCGCGGGCTGAAGGAATTCGCGCCGCAGGACCGCCCGTATTCGCCGATCATCTTCTGGACGTTCCGGATCATGGCCGGCCTCGGGATGCTGATGCTGCTCACCGCACTGCTCGGGCTGCTGCTGAGAAAGGGCGGGCGCCTGTACGAGACGCGCTGGTTCCAGTGGTTCGTGGTGGCGATGGGGCCGTCGGGCATCGTCGCGCTGCTGGCCGGCTGGATCACGACCGAGGTCGGCCGCCAGCCGTGGACCGTGTACGGCGTGCTGCGCACCATCGATTCGGTTGCGCCGCTCAGTGCGCAACAGGTCGGCGTATCGCTGCTGATCTTCGTGGTCGTGTACTTCCTGGTATTCGGAACGGGCATCTACTACATGATGAAACTGATGAAGCGCGGGCCGGCTGCCCAGGCCGGCTACATCGAGCTGCACCGGCATCCGGGGCTGCGCAAGAGCGCGCTGTCCACGCCGCTGAACGTCACCGAGGCGGAGTAACCATGCACATCGATCTTCCCGTCGTCTGGGCCGCGATCATCGGCCTCGGCGTATTCCTCTACGTGATGCTGGACGGCTTCGATCTCGGTATCGGGCTGCTGTTTCCGTTCTTCGACGCGAAGGCCGAGCGCCAGGTGATGCTCGACACCGTCGCGCCGGTGTGGGACGGCAACGAGACGTTCCTCGTGCTCGGCGGCGCGGGCCTCTACGGTGCGTTCCCGGTCGTGTATTCGACGCTGCTGCCGGCGAACTACCTGCCGCTGGTGCTGATGCTGGTCGGACTGATCTTCCGCGGCGCCGCGTTCGAGCTGCGCGCGAAAGCCACCCGCACGCAGCACATGTGGGATCTCGCATTCATCGGCGGCTCGGCGCTTGCGGCGTTCTGCCAGGGGATCGTGCTCGGTTCGCTGCTGCAAGGCATCAAGATCGTGAACAACCAGTTCGCGGGCGGGCCGTTCGACTGGCTGTCGCCGTTCAGCATGCTGTGCGGGATCGGCGTGCTCGTCACCTATGCGACGCTCGGCTGCGGCTGGCTGATCCTGAAGGTCGACGGCGAACTGCAGCGCAAGATGCGGTTGCTGATGAAGCCGCTCACGGGCGTGCTGCTCGCGGTGATGGGCGTGGTCAGCCTGTGGACCGTGATCGGGCTGCCGGCCGTCGCGCACCGCTGGTTCGGCAGCGGCAACCTCGGCTGGTTCCTGCCGGTGCCGATCCTCGTCGTCGCATGCGTGTGGGGCATCTTCCACTCGGTGAAGCGGGCGCACGAGGCCACGCCGTTCCTGCTGACGCTCGCGCTCGTGTTTCTCGGCTACACGGGGCTCGTGATCAGCATCTGGCCGAATATCGTGCCGCCGTCGCTGACGATCTGGGACGCGTCGTCGAGCCATTCGAGCCAGTTGTTCGCGCTCGTCGGCACCGTGATCGTGCTGCCGATCATTCTCGTGTACAACGCGATGCAGTACCGCGTGTTCCGCGGCAAGGTGCGCGAGGGCGATATCGGCTATCACTGAGCGGCAAGCAACGTGACGGGGCGCGGCGCGCGCGTATCATCACGCGCAGCGCGCTGCGTCCGGCCCGGCACCCGACCGAAAAGCGGCCCGCCACGCGCGGGCCGTTGCATATCGGGTGCGGGCGCAACGGGTTGCGTAATCCTTGGGCAGTCGAGAAAACATCATGATCGTCAGACCACGACAGAACTGGCTCCGGATGCTGTTCGTATGGAACGGCTCCGTGCTGCAATCGATCATTCCGCAGCTCGTGTTCATGGCGATCGTCAGCACGCTGGCGGTCTTCACGAACGGGCGCATCTTCGGCGAGAAGATTCCGCTCAACACCGCGCCGTTCACGCTGTTCGGGCTCGCGCTCGCGATCTTCCTCGGGTTTCGCAACAACGCGAGCTTCGAGCGCTTCAAGGAAGCGCGGCATCTGTGGGGCAACCTGCTGATCGCCGCGCGCGCCGTGACGTCGCAACTGCATCGCTACCTGCCCGACAGCGTGAGCGACGCCGAGCGCAACCGGCTCGCCGATCTGCTGATCGCGCTCGCGTATGCGTTGAAACATCAACTGCGTCATACCGATCCGACCGAAGACCTGCTGCGCATTCTCGGGGCGGAGCGCACGACCGCGCTCGGCGGCAAATGCTACAAGCCCGTTGCGATCCTCGACGAACTGCGTGGCGGCATCGTCCGTGCGCTGGGGCGCGCGCCCGGCGGCGACGCGACCTGCTGGATGTTCGAGACGCAGCTCGACGAGCTCGGCAAGTCGGTCGGTGGTTGCGAGCGCATCCTGTCGACGCCGATCCCGTTTTCGTACAGCGTGCTGCTCCATCGCACCGTGTACGCGTATTGCGTGCTGCTGCCGTTCGGGCTCGTCGATTCGACGGAGTTCTTCACGCCGCTGATCTGCGTGTTCATTTCCTACACGCTGATCGCGCTCGAAGCGATCGCGAACGAAGTGGCCGAGCCGTTCGGCCTCGCGCCGAATGCGCTCGCACTCGATGCGATGACGCGCACGATCGAGCGATCGATACTCGAACTCGGCGATCGGCCGATGCCCGAGGAATTCGTGCCGGCATCGACGTATCAGATCACGTAGCGGCATGGCCGGTAGTGTGGTCGTCGGTAAGGTTGCTCGGCCGGAGCGATGACGGGTGTGTAGACTCGTGCTCGTTCAATGGAGCCCACACCATGCACCTTCTCGATCACGTGTCGATCGGTGTTCCGGATATCGATCTGGCGCGCCGCTTCTACGATGCCGTCATGGCTGCGCTGGGCGCGACCAAGGTCTATGACCGGCCCGATGCGCTCGGCTATGGTGAGCGTTGCAGCGCGAATGATCCGGAGTCGACTTTTCTGGCGGTGTATCTGGATTCCGCCGAAGTCGGGACGAGCAAGCGGCACTGGTGTTTCAAGGCCGCATCCCGCGAGCAGGTACATGCGTTTTTCGAGGCCGGCCTGTCCGCGGGCGGCCAGCCCGACGGCGACCCTGGATTGCGGCCGCACTACCACGCCGACTACTACGCGGCTTTTGTGGTCGATCCGGCCGGCAACCGGATCGAGGCCGTGTGTCATGCGGCGGCGCCGGGGCGCGAGCGGCCGTGATGGCGTCGCTCAATCGAAATACGTCAATCCCATCGCCCCCTTCACCTCCGCGAGCGTTGCGCCCGCCACTTCCCGTGCATGCAGCGTGCCGCGCTTCAGGATCATCATCACTTCGGCCTTGTCGGCCTCGAACTCGCGGCGGCGCGCGCGAATCGGCTCGATCAGCGCCTGTAGCCGCTCGTTCAGCACGCGCTTGACGACGCTGTCGCCGAGGCCGCCGCGGCGATAGTGGGCCTTCAACTCGTCGACCTTCGCCACGTCCGGCTCGAACGCATCGAGGAACGTGAACACGACGTTGCCCTCGACCTGGCCCGGGTCGCTCACGCGCAGGTGGTTCGGATCCGTGTACATGTCCTTCACGGCTTGCGCGATCTCGTCCGGCGTCGAACCGAGCGTGATCGCGTTGCCGAGCGACTTGCTCATCTTCGCCTTGCCGTCGATGCCCGGCAGCCGCGTGACCGACGACAGCACGGCCTCGCACTCGACCAGCACCGGCTGATCGACGGTTGCATTGAAGCGACGTACGAGTTCGTTGGTCTGCTCGATCATCGGCAACTGATCGTCGCCGACCGGCACATGGGTCGCCTTGAATGCGGTGATGTCGGCCGCCTGGCTCACCGGGTAGGTCAGGAAGCCGGCCGGGATGTCGCGTTCGAACCCGCGCAGGCGGATCTCTTCCTTGATGGTCGGATTGCGTTCAAGGCGCGCGACCGTGACGAGGTTGAGCAGGTATTGCGACAGCTCGGCGAGTTCAGGCACCTGCGACTGCACGACGATCGTCGAGATCGCCGGATCGATGCCGACCGCGAGGTAGTCGAGCGCGACCTCGATCACGTTTTCGGTGACGCGCTGGCGGCGGCCCATGTTGTCGGTCAGCGCCTGCGTATCGGCGAGCAGCAGGAACTGCCGCGCTTCGTGCTGCATCTGCACGCGTGCGCGCAGCGAGCCGATGTAGTGGCCGAGATGCAGCGGGCCGGTCGTGCGGTCGCCGGTGAGGATGGTCGGGCGGGTGGGTTGCGTCATGGTCGTCGTGGGCTCCGGGTTGTCGAAGCCGCCAGCCAGGACGTCAGCGCAGAAACGCAAATGCCGCCATCGCTGGCGGCATCACGTTTGGGACATGCAAAAGGAAACGGGCCGCCTGGGTCAGGCGCGCCACCAGCAATGCACGATCGGCGAGGCGGGTTGGGTTTCCATCGAGCGAGTATAACGCAGGGCGTGATTGGCGGTGCGCGTCAGCGGATCACCGATTCCATCGCGAGGTAGGCGGTTTCGGCGGACGGCCACAGCAGGTACAGCAGGCCGGCCATCAGCAGCCACGCGCCGGCGCGGACGAGCGGCGTGCGGTCTTTGTCGCGTGGGGAATGGGTGAGCTGCTTCGATTTCTTCATGCTTGCAGGCGCGGGGTGCGCCACTCCAACGGTTACTGCAACGGGTCGCGCGGGGCGAGCCGGGGTGTTGCGGGGTTCTACGGGGATAAACACGTGGTGCGCCGTTTGATCGTGCAGTCGGCACGTGCGTCGGTTCGGCGCGCGACGATCCGGGGTGGATCGGTCATGGTGTGCGACCCGCATGCTATCAGGTTGGCTACCCGCCAACCGTAAAGGATTGTCGGGCGATGGCCGAGGCGGTATGCGTCGAGACGGGGCGACGTTTGCCGTCGATTGTCCGAAATAATTTAAAAAACCAATAAAATCAATGAGTTGATCGGGTGGGTGATTGACCAGTGGGGGCATCGCGCATTCATCGCGGCTTCTGGCACAGGAGAATCTACATCCACAGTAAACTGTTGATGACCGACGACAGTTTCTTCACGTTGGGCAGCGCCAATCTGAATTTGCGGGGCGTGGCAGTGGATGCCGGGACCAACGTGGGAACCAACGACCGTACGAAAAGCAGAAGATCTGCGCAAACGGGCGTCGAAGTTTCACACTGGAAACGCAGCGGATTGCAATCCGTCTTCGCTAACTCCGTGGGCCATGTCGAAGGCGTTCCGCAACTGGGTGAATTTGCTGCGGGCCAACGAGATCGTCCGAAAGAAGGGAGACGCGCCAGTTGGTTTCCCGCATCCGTTCCACGATGAGCGTGTGACAGACATTCGCTTATCCTGAGTAGGCCTCCTGAATCGTGCTAAATCAATTACGTTCGACTCCTGCCAACCGCATCGGCTTCGCCCGGTTAGTTTCTGCTTTCCTATTCCTTGCATGTGCTGCCTGCTCGACGAACGATTCTCTTCCTCGCAACATGTCGTTGACCGCCTTCAATCCGCATCGCACGGCGTTCGAGTGCAAACACGAGGCTGACGTGGCTCCCCCGCTCGATCCGGAGGCCGATCGCTGGAATCAGCAGGCAATGGCGCTGACTAGTTCGCTGTTGTGGCCGAACCAGCGCGATTACAAGGGCGCTGTCGATTTGTGGACGAGGGCGGCCGAGCGCAAGCACTGGAAAGCCATGTTGAATCTGGCGAATGCCTACGCCCAGGGGGAGGGCGTGGAACGTAGTTCAGAACAGGCCGTTCAGATCACCGAACAGGCGATGAAACTGGGTATTCCTGCAGCCTACGATCTGATGGGCACGTACCACATGAACGGGATGGGCGTTAAGCAGGATGCTAGCCGCGCTTATGCATTCTGGCAACTGGCCGCCGATATGGGCAGCCCAAGTGCGATGGCGTATCTGGGTGGCAAGATGGACGCGCTCTATGACGACCCGAAGGCGGGCTTCTGGGGTAACCGCAAGATTGCACTCCAGATGCTCGAATGTGCGGTCGCGCAGGGCAACGGACTTGCTGCATATGAGTTGGGAACGACGATTGTGGGTGATCGAGCCGAGTTGAGCGAGAACAACGAACGCGCACTCAGAACGCTGCATGCGGGTGTGAAATTCGGCAGTGCAGAGAGTGCGGGGTGGTTAAGTGCGTCGTTTGGCAAGGGGGACGCCCTAGTCGGCCATGTCAAGGATGAAGCCCGTGCCGAGCGCTACAGCGTCCTTGCCGATCGCCTCGAGCGCGACCCCGACCTGCGTCTGCCGAATCTGGACAAGGTCGTGCCGCTCCCACCCGCCAAGCTGCCCAGGTGGGACGGCAACAAGGAGACGTTGATCGACGCGGCGAAAGCGGTGGCGTCCGTGCCGGTGTCGCCGGTCAAACCCGCCGCGCCCCCCGTGTCGCTACGTACGGGCAGCGCGCATGTGCCCGATGACTATATGCTGGAGAAGCCGCAGGTCGGCGATCCGCCGGATCAGCATGCGCGCAGCTCGGTAACATGTTCGGCGGCGGCAGCGGTGTGCGCCTGGGCTTGAGAAACAAGCATTGAACCGAGAGAAGATCGAATACGGCGGCACTTGCTGCGAAAGTACCGTGTGACGACGCGGAACATCGCGAGGTCGCCACCCCCGCTGTGCCCGGATCCGAATCACATCCGATACGGGCGCAAATGTCTCCGCCGAATCGTGTGATGCGCGGCGGGCCATCCCCGACCGCCCCGGTTTCTGCCCGCCGATACCGGCAAAAAAGATCGTTTCGCGCACGTGTGCTGCCCGTCCGCTCGAACAGCGTGTAGTCCTGCCGATGCCCGCCGTCACGCGAGACCCGGACGTCGGCGACATCGGACTCCAGACACACGCCGCCCGCACGCGGTGCCGACCGACTTCACAGACCCGCCGCACGGTTCGTCCTTGCAGCGGGTCCTGCCGAAATTTCCGGCGGGCCGTCGCGCATCCTTTTCCCGGAGAACACCATGCGATATCCATTGCAGCCCGCCGACCGAGCCATCGTGACACGGCGTCCACCCGATCCCGCGTCGCACGTACCCGTGCCGCGAGCGAATCTCGAGGAGGTGTGAGCCATGAGCAACGAAGCACTCGACCCGCTGCTGCGGCAGTTCGCGGAGAAGCGCCTGGGCCGGCCTCTCGAGCCCGGCGAAGAAAAGGTGCTGCTGGAGGGGTTGCCGAGCCGGCACGCGAACCAGCCGGCGCCCGCCGCCGGCCCGGCCACACCGGCGAGCGCCGCTAATCGGCCATTGCCGCAGTTGAAAACCCGGCAAGAGGCACGCCAACAGGTCAAGCATTTCCTGCAGCTCAACCAGCAAAAGGCGTACGAGAAGATGCGCGGCATCCTGCAGACGATCGACACGCAGAACGAGACGACGCTCGGCATGCTGGCGTCGGAACAGCAGAAAGTATCGGGTGTACTCGACGCGCACGCGCAGGGCGACGACGCGCAGGCATCCGCCACAGCCGAGATCCAGGACAGCACCCGCGAGGCACTGACGATGATCGGGGAACAGCTGACGGGCATGATCCGGCAGGAAATCGAAACATGCTTCCGGCAATACGGCGATGCGCTCGCGGAACGGCTCGCCGAAGGGCTTGCCGAAAGGCTCGCCGAAGGGCTTGCCGAAAGGCTTGCCGAACGGCTCGCCGCCAGGCTCGACGCGATGGAGGACCGGTTGCGAAGCACCGGCGCCGGTCCGGCCGAGCCGTCCAAACCCACCACCGCCGTTCACGATACGCCCGGCCGAGCGTCCATGGAGTAGCACGCGGGTCATGCGGCCGAACGCGAAACCGGCCGGCCCCGATGTGCGACCTCTCAACTACGTGAACCAAGGAGCAACAAATGGCTGATACGTGTCAAGTGTGCCAGGTCAATCCCGCGATTACCGATGCGGTCACACAGGTCAACGTCAAGGTGGTCGCGGAAGCGCCGGCAATGGCGATGGGCTCGCTGTACCAGGCCCAGAGCCATTCGCTCAGCATCCTGTTCGAGAACGCGGTGCAGCAGCAGTCGCAGGCCGCGATCCAGTCGCAAACGTCGACGAACGTGGGGACGATGCAGCTCTACACGATCGGGCCGGAAAGCGCGGGCGCGGCCGCCACGGAAATCGGCGCGAACGGGATCATTTCGATTCTGGCCGACGTGATCGCGATCGGGAAGGCAGTGACCACGCCGTAAGGCGTCATCGCAGCGCCGTGGTTGAGGCGGCGGCTCGAGCGGCACACGCTGCCGATACCGCCGCCGAGCCGCGGATACGTAGCATGACCGCCAGCGCCCGACCAAGGCGCCGCGCGGTGTTCCGGAGCAAACGACGGAACGGGTAGAGCCGATTCGACGCGGTGCCCGTTCGCGAACCAGGAGAAATACGATGCCGAATGACGCAAACGACTCGAAAGACCCGAAGGACCCCTGCAAGACCTGTGCGGTCAACGCCGCGATCACCGACGCGGTCACGCAGACCAACGTCAAGGTGGTCGGCGAAGCGCCCGCGATGGCCACGGGCTCGCTGTACCAGGCCCAGAGCCATTCGCTCAGCGTGCTGTTCGAGAACGCCGTGCAGCAGCAGTCGCAGTCCGCGGTGCAACTGCCGACCTCGACGAACGTGGGCACGATGCAGTTGTACACGCTCGGGCCGGCGAGCGCCGGCGCCGCCGCGACGGAGATCGGCTCGAACGGCGTGCTGTCCGTACTGGCCGACGTGCTCGCGCTCGGCAAGGCGCTGACCTGACGCGTAACCCTGCGTCGACGCCGGGCGGCGGCCCCCGATCGCGGTGGCTGCCGCCCGGCCCCCGACGTCGTGTCGACGCCCGGGGCGGCGGCCACCGTGCCGCGCATCGACGGCGCCGACCGACCCACTCGTGCTTTCGTCATCATGACTGCGCCGCAGCGGCGCGCAACCCAGGAGCAACGACATGCCGGAACAGGTTTCCCCTGCGATGACCGATGCAGTCACGCAAGCCAACGTCAAGGTGGTGGGCGAAGCGCCCGCCGTGGCCTTGGGCACGCTCATGCAGTCGAACAGCCATGCGTCCGCGATCCTGCTTCACAACGCGGTGCAGATGCAGGCGAATCAGGCGGCGTCCAACCTCGCCGCCACGACCGTCGGCATCATGCAGCTCTATGCCGGCTCGCCGGTGGCGCAGGCCAGCGCGGCGCGCTCGTCGAACGACAACTTCGTATCGCAACTGGCCGCCGTCGCGCAGTTGATGAATGCCCTCGGCCACGGGCGCGGCTGACCTTCAGGCGCGCCGCGCAACCCGGCGCGCAACCTGCCCGCACGGCGCCGCCGCGTGACGCACGCGCTTGCCGGGGCGGGCGTCAATTGGCGTCGGCGATGGTCCGGAGCCGTTCCGGTTTCTCGATCGTCACGCCGTGTTCGTGCAGCCGGATCAGACCGTCGCGCTGCATCTTCCGCAGGCTGCTGTTCAGCCGCGGCCGGCTGACGTTGAGCATCGCGGCGAGGATGCTCTGGCTCTCCGGCAGCGGCACCTCGAGATCATTCCCTTGCATGCGGTTCAGCAGATGGCGCGCGAGCCGTGCTTCGAGCCGGTACAGGCACGCCGACTCGACGAAGTCGCTCAACTGGTGAATGTGCCGGCACAGCTGCTCGTGGATGCGCGCCATGAATTCCGCGTTGGCCTGCAGCGGCGCGAAGTGCTGGCGATGCAGCAGCGAAATGCGGCAGTCGGCGCTCAACTGGGCGGTGAAGCTGCGCCGGTGCGCGCGGATCAGCGTGTTTTCGCCGATGAGGTCGCCCGGTATCGAATGGCCGAGAATGATCTCGCGCCCGCCGGGTTCGTGCAGGGTCTTGTAGACGCGGCCCTGGCGCACGAACGCGACGAAATCCCCCGGATCGCCCTTGAAGAACAACAGGCGATTGCCGTGTTCGGGCCAGGGCGTGACGTGCCGCTCGACATGGGCGAGCAGGCTTTCCGGTAGATCGGTGAGTATCGGTATATTGCGCAGCGTTTGAGCGTCAGCAAGGGCAGGCATGTTTTCCGCGCGAGGTTGTTTGACGATACGGCCACCTAGCGAAAAACGCTGCCTTCGGCATTACGTGAAAAATGAATAATGAAAGTATTGAAATAATCGGCAGGCAGTCCGGACAGGGCGGCACTTCGGCGGCAGGCGCGCTTGATCGACCGACATGGAAAGCAGCATGCCGACGCACGGGCGCATCGCGGCGGTAGTCGTTCTTTTTCATCGCAATGCCGTTATTCGGTCAAGCCCGGCGGCGCATCTGAAACGACGGATCGGGCTATGCCGGTTAATTAAAATTTCTGTTCATAATAATCAAGAAAATTTACCGAAGCCGATTATCGTTTTATCGGTGTTACACGGGTAACAGCGCCATTCCCGGCATCGAATCGATTCTGTGTTTTCCATATAAAAGGAAGACACGGGATGACAACCTCGAACCAGCACGCTGCCACGACGCCCGAGTCTTCGGCGCAGCAGCTCGACCGTACGTGGCGGGAAATGCAGGGGAAGCTGCGGCGCCGCGCGCGCATGTTGTGCAAGGGTGATATTCACCGTGCCGACGAACTGCTTTCCGATACCGCACTCAAGGTCCACATCTACCTGCAGCGCTCGCCCGAGCGCGTTCGGAACCTCGCAGGCTTTCTCTTTCTGGCGCTGAATCACGCGTTCCTCGATGGCGCGCGCCGCCGTCTGCGCGAAAGCGGCATGCTCGAATTCGACCCGGCCTGGGACGACGATCACGCCGTCGAGCTGGCCGGCCACGCGCCGTCGGTGGAGCAGCAACTGCTGCTTCGGCAACAGTTGCTCCGCCTCGAGCAGGCGCTGTCCATGCTGCCCCCGCAGCAGCAAATGCTGTTCACGCTGAAGTTCGAGGAGGACCGGCCCTATCTGCACATCGCCGCGACGCTCGGGATCAACGAGCCGCTTGCCAGAAAACGCGTCGAGCTGCTGCGCAAGAAATTGCGCGAGGAACTCGCGTGAGCGCGTTCACGAATGCCGGCAGCAAGCGTTCCTAACGGCATGCGCGGCGTCGATGGCCTGCCGGCCCGCCCGTTCCTTCAATCGCATGCCGGAGCCGAGATCCGAGGAGGCCTCGTGGCAGACAAAGTCAATGAGCAGATTACCGACGCGCTGACGCAGACCAACGTCAACGTCGTCGCGGGATCGCCGGCCCAGGCGCTGGGCATGCTTTACCAGATGTTCAGCCAGGCCGTCGGCATCTCGGCGCAGAACATGACACAGCAGCAGGCGGCGCTGAACCAGATTTCGAACGCCGTCGTGTCGAAGGCGGTGTCCATGATCCTGTCCGTCGAAGCGTCTCCGAAGCCGGCATCGGGCGGCGCGACGCCGCCCTTGGCGAGCGGGCCGCAGACGGGTTCCACGCATTAGGGCACGACGACTATCGGGATACCTGAATAATGAACATGAAAGATTCTTTGGGTGGACGCGGAGACGGCGCGACGCAAGCGCCGGATGACGCCGCGGACGCCGCAGCCGAAGCCATGACGCGGGCCGATGCCGCGCCGCACGCCGCAGTTGCGACAGCCGGCACGCGCGCATGGCCGGTCAGCCGGCTGCGCAGGTTCACCGAGACGCTGAAGGCGCCGGACCAGATCGCGGGTGCGACCGGGGCCGCCACCTCGGCGCTGCAGACCGTGCAGGCGATCAACGCGGAGGCCGCGTCCTACGCGACGACGCAGATCGCCGTCGGCCCGAACATGCTGATCACGCAGGCCGGCGGCATGGTCGCGCAGGCGGCGGCCAACTACTTCGAGGCGTCGACGTCGCTGGCGATCGCGGGCAAGAGCGTGCTGATGAAGGACCTCGCGCAGAAGACCATCGACGAGGACGTGAAAGGCATGGCGATGGATGCGGTGGGCCTGCTGTTGACGGACCTGTTCGTCGCGACCGCGGCGGTCGTCGCGGGCGCCGCGGAGGCGATCGAAGGGGAGGCCGCGAGCATCGCGCTCGACAGGATCGACGAGAGCCTGCAGAAGTATCAGGCGCTGCTGGACAAGAAGGGCACGTAGGGCGCGGCGTCGATGACGAACGTCGCCCGCAGTCATGCGCCGTGAACCGCGGGCGATCGACTGCCGCGCGTGCAGCGACACGGTATCGATCGACACGACCCGCCGGGCCGTCGGGCCCGATGCGGGATGTGAGCGGCGGGAGCGACGCACGTTTTTTGGCTGAACACGTCGCGGTCCGCTATTGGCAGTCCTGTCCAGTCATGTGAGGAACCCATGTCCTACATCATTCAGAACGTACACGGTCCCGCGCCGCTGGGGGTTGGCGAGCGCAAATGGGGCGATGCGACGGAAATCGATTTCGGCGCGATGACGAGCTGCATCGCGCTCGTCGAGCAGACACCGGGTCAGCCGACGCTGGTGCGCGGGGTCCATTTGTCGATCGTCAGCCCCGACGGCACGAAGGTCTGCGATTCGGCGGCGGATGTCGCCGGACAGGTCGAGACGATCATGCAGCAGAGCGGCGACATGCGTGCGTGCCTTGGGCGCATCGACCTCTGGCAGGCCAACGAATCGCAAGAGGTGCAGGATTTCTTCGTCGGATTGATGATGAGCCTCGACATGATCAACTGGGTGAGGGTGCCGGACGGCAACCTGCGGGTGCGGATCCACGGCGGCGTGATGGAGTATCAGAAGGGCACCGACGCCTGGGCCCGCGTGTAGCCGGCACGATCCGCGCAAACCGGCGCCCGCGATGCGCGCGGGCGCCGGCGACATACGGTTCGATGGCGCCGACCATCGACTCGATTGGGTCGAGGCATCCGTTTTTTCGGCACCGGTACGCAGGTGTCGGACTGTTCCCGACCGAGATGCCGCTTCGGATCGCGTGCATGTACTTCGCTAGCCAGCGGCCCCCGCCCCAGCTTTTTGCTCGTCAACACCAACAAAAAACCTCATTTCGCGCCACGCAGCCTGTCCGCAGAATGTCTCCATTCCCACTTACGCGACAACACGAGCGTCGCATGAGCCGCACTTCAGAAGGAGACAGCCGTGGCAGTCGAAACAACCTCAATCGATACGCTCGTCGTCGGCGCCGGGCAGGCCGGCGTGGCCATGAGCGAGCATCTGGGCAAGCTGGGCGTGCCCCATCTCGTGCTGGAGCGCGACCGTATCGCCGAACGCTGGCGCACGGGGCGCTGGGATTCGCTGGTCGCGAACGGCCCTGCGTGGCACGACCGTTTCCCGGGCCTCGAATTCGACGGTCTCGACCCCGACGCATTCGCATCGAAAGACCAGGTCGCGGACTACTTCGAAGCGTATGCGCGCAAATTCGACGCGCCGATCCGCACCGGGGTCGACGTGCGGAACGTGGTGCGCAACACGGGCAAGCCGGGCTTCGTCGTCGAGACGTCCGACGGCACGATCGAGGCGAACCGCGTGGTGGTCGCGACGGGGCCGTTCCAGCGCCCGGTGATTCCGCCGATCGCGCCGGACGACACGCGCCTCGTGCAGATTCACTCCGCCGACTATCGCAACCCGGCCCAGCTTCCGGCAGGCGCGGTGCTGGTGGTCGGCGCGGGTTCGTCGGGCGTGCAGATCGCCGACGAACTGCAGCGTGCGGGGCGGCAGGTCTACCTGTCGGTCGGGCCGCACGATCGGCCGCCGCGTGCGTATCGCGGCCGCGACTTCTGCTGGTGGCTCGGCGTGCTCGGCGAATGGGACAAGGAAGTCGCGACGCCCGGCCGCGAACACGTGACGATCGCGGTGAGCGGCGCGCGCGGCGGCCATACGGTCGATTTCCGCGCGCTCGCGAACCAGGGCGTGACGCTGGTCGGGCTGACGAAGTCGTTCGACGGCGGCGTGGCGGTGTTCGAACGCGATCTCGCGGCCAATCTCGCGCGCGGCGACGAGAACTACCTGTCGCTGCTCGACGCGGCCGACGCGTATGCGGCCCGCAACGGCCTCGACTTGCCGGAAGAGCCCGACGCACGGCGCATCCTGCCGAACCCCGACTGCGTCGCGCATCCGATTCTCTCGCTCGATCTCGCCGCTGCAGGCATCACGTCGATCGTCTGGGCCACGGGCTATGCGGTCGACTACGGCTGGCTGAACGTCGACGCGTTCGGGCCGAACGGCAAGCCGCAGCACCAGCGCGGCGTGTCGAAGGAGCCGGGCATCTATTTCCTCGGCTTGCCGTGGCTGTCGCGACGAGGCTCCAGCTTCATCTGGGGCGTGTGGCACGACGCGAAGCACATCGCCGATCACATCGTCACGCAGCGCAAGTACCTCGCATACCACGACGCGTCGCGGCACCGCGCGGCCGCCGCGCAAGCGGCACGGTCCGACGCACGCCCGCTCGCCGAAGCGACGAACTGACCACCTGACCGCCTGACCCATCCCGCCGCGCCGCGACTGCTTCCGGCGCGGCGGGCGACCCCACCGACACTCGAAGGATCTCGATGAGCCAGCCTACCCATACGCGTATCCGGATGTTCAACACGAAGGATACCTACCCGAACCAGACGCTCGACAACGACCTGTGCCAGGCCGTGCGGGCCGGCAACACCGTCTACGTGCGCGGTCAGGTCGGCACCGATTTCGACGGCAATCTGATCGGCCTCGGCGATCCGCGCGCGCAGGCCGAGCAGGCGATGAAGAACGTCAAGCAGTTGCTCGAGGAAGCCGGCAGCGACATCACGCATATCGTGAAGACGACGACCTACCTGATCGATCCGCGTTATCGCGAACCCGTGTACCGGGAAGTCGGCAAGTGGCTGAAGGGCGTCTATCCGATCTCGACGGGGCTCGTCGTCTCCGCGCTCGGCCAGCCGCAGTGGCTGATGGAGATCGACGTGATCGCGGTGATCCCCGACAACTGGCAGCCGAACCGCGCATAGGAGGCGACATGACTTTCTCCATCGTCGGGCGCTGCCCGGAGACGGGCCAGCTCGGGATCGCGATCAGCTCGTCGAGCATCGCGGTGGGCGCGCGCTGCCCGTGGATGCGCGCGGGCGTCGGCGCTGTCGCGACGCAGAACATCACGCTGCCGGCGCTTGGGCCTCAAACCCTCGACCTGATCGAACACGAGCAGCTTTCGCCTGCCGCGGCGCTCGACCGCGCGTTGAGCGCGAACGGCTGGAGCCAGTACAGGCAGGTCACGGCGATCGACGCGCAGGGGCAGACGGCATGCTTCACCGGCAAGGAGGCGCTCGGCACGCATCACGCGGTGCAGGGCGAACAATGCGTGGCGGCCGGCAATCTGCTGGCCGCGCAAGCCGTGATCGACGCGATGGTGCGGGCCTTCGAACAGGCGTCCGGCCTGCTCGCCGATCGGCTGATGGCCGCGATGCACGCGGCGATGGCGGCCGGCGGCGAGGCCGGCCCAGTGCATTCGGCCGCGTTGAAGGTGGCCGGTGACGTGACCTGGCCGATCGTCGACCTGCGCGTCGACTGGGCCGATGCCGATCCGATCGGGCAGCTCGATGCGTTGTGGCGCGCATATCGGCCGCAGATGCAGGACTACCAGACGCGCGCGCTGAACCCGACCGCCGCGCCGAGCTACGGAGTGCCGGGCGATGAGTGATCCGTCGAGCCGGGCGCTGCTCGAACGGCTGATCGGCTTCGCGACGGTCAGCCGCGATTCGAACCTCGAGATGATCGCCTTCATCCGCGACACGCTCGCGTGTTTCGGTGTGGAAAGCGAACTGTTCTACAACGCGGAACGCACGAAGGCGAGCCTGTATGCGACGATCGGCCCGCGCGATCGCGGCGGCGTCGCGCTGTCGGGGCATACCGACGTGGTGCCGGTCGACGGGCAGGCGTGGACGGTCGAGCCGTTCCGGCTGACCGAGCGCGACGGCCGGCTGTACGGCCGCGGCACCGCCGACATGAAGGGCTTCATCGCGTCGGTGCTCGCGGCCGTTCCGGCGTTCGTCGCGCGGCCGCTGAGCCTGCCCGTGCATCTCGCGTTCTCGTACGACGAGGAAGTCGGTTGTCTCGGTGTGCGGCCGATGCTCGAACATCTGGCCGCGCGCGAACATCGTCCGCGGCTGTGCCTGATCGGCGAGCCGACCGAACTGAAGCCGGTGCTCGGTCACAAGGGCAAGCTCGCGATGCGCTGCCACGTGAAGGGCGCCGCATGCCACTCGGCTTACGCGCCGTCGGGCGTCAACGCGATCGACTATGCGGCGAAGCTGATCGGCCGGCTCGGCGAGATCGGCGCGGCGCTCGCGCGGCCGGAACGGCACGACGGCCGCTTCGATCCGCCGTTCTCGACCGTGCAGACGGGGCTGATCAAGGGCGGCCGCGCGCTGAACATCGTGCCGGCTGAATGCGAGTTCGATTTCGAGGTGCGTGCGCTGCCGGATTTCGATGCGCACGACGTGCCGAGGACGCTGCGGGACTATGCGGAATCCGAACTGTTGCCGAGAATGCGCGCGGTGCAGCCCGATACCGATATTCAGTTGCAGCCGCTCGGCGCGTATCCGGGGCTGGCGACCGCGCCGGACAGCGAGGCCGCGCGCCTGCTCGCGCTGCTGAGCGGCTCCGACGCGTTCGGCACGGTGGCGTTCGGCACCGAGGGCGGGCTGTTCGGGCAGGCCGGCATTCCGACCGTGGTGTGCGGGCCCGGCAGCATGGACCAGGGGCACAAGCCCGATGAGTTCGTCACGCTCGAACAACTGCATGGATGCGACGCGATGCTGGGCCGTCTGGTCGCGTATCTCTCGCTCGCCGCCTGAACGGGCGGCCGGCACGCACGCGCTGCACCCGGCGGCGCGTGCGTTGTCCCGTTCCCGGTCGTCGACCTTGCCGCCGTTATCGAACCGATTGTGCCGATTGTGCCGATTGCGCCGATTGCGCCGATTGCGCCGATTGAGCGACGATCTGCGCGAGCCGCTCGCGGCAGAAATCGACGAACGACTGCGCCTGTTTCGTGAGCTGACCGCGCTTGAGCCGTGCGCTCACGAGCCCGGACGGGCTGACCGTTTCGCTGAGGCCGATCGTCACGACGCGCTGGCCGTCGTACGTATATTCGGAATGCGGGCGCGTGACGAGCAGCGAGAAGCCGAAGCCCCGGCCGACCATTCCACGCACCATCTCGATCGACGGCGAGCCGAACACGATGTTCGGCGTGAGCCCGAGCTCGTGAAACAGGCTGACGAAATACGTGCGGCTCGGCTGCACGTCGAGCAGGATCATCGGCTCGACGCACAGGTCGCGCAGCGACACGTGCGTCTGACCCGCGAACCGGTGGTTCTCCGGCAGCAGCACGTACGGCTGCTGTGGCGGCATCAGCGGCTCGGTTTCGATCGTGCCGTCGAGATCGTGGTCGTACATCAGCGCGAGATCGAACGTACCGGACGTCAGCCCCTGCACCAATTCCTGCTGGTCGCCGTCGCGCAGCCGGATGTTCACGCCCGGGTAGCGCTCGCGAAAACCCGCGATCAGTTGCGGCAGATAGAGCGGCGCGACCGTCTCGAAGCAGCCGATGTCGATCTGTCCGGTAATCACGTCGTTGTCGGCGAGCGCGTTCTGTTCGAACTCGTGCGCGATGCGCAGCAGTTCCTGCGCTTTCCGGTAAAAGCGCGTGCCGCTTGGCGTCAGCGACACGCCCTGCGCGTGGTGGCGAATGAACAGCTTGACGCCGAAGCTCTCTTCCAGCCCCTTGATCGCGCTCGAAATCGACGGCTGCGCGATGAAGAGCTGACGCGATGCCTCGGCGACGCTGCCGGATTCGACCGTCGTGATGAAGTATTTCAGTTGCCGCAAAGTGTAGTGAGCCACAAGCACCTCTGATGCCCGGCCCCGGCGTGCCGCCGCGGGCGCATGCTGTTGGTTTCGCGTAGCACCTTACCTGAAGTCGTTCGGCGCCGAAATTTCCGCTGCAGAGCTTTTTCGTATGTCGCGAAAATATTTTTAGTATTTTCCGGTCCCGATGGGCGTGGCGCACCATCGTCTCCAACCTGGATCGCGACGCGGCCGCGTGTAGCGCCGGCGGGACATGTCATCCGTCCCCGCTTGGCCGTGCACGCGGCGCCCGCGTATCCGGACCGATTGCCGGCGCGCACCCCGACGCGCGCCGGCGCACACGGCACGCGCGCATCGCCGCGCAGGACTGGAGACATCACCATGACGAACGCGCAACCCAATGCGTCCCCGATGATAGAGAAGCACACGATCGGCTATGTGCCGCCCGCGGAACGCCACGGCAAGGTGCGCGACCTGTTCACGCTCTGGTTCGGCGGCAACATCGCGCCGCTGCCGATCGTGACCGGCGCGCTCGGCGTGCAGATGTTCCATCTGAACCTGATGTGGGGCATCGTCGCGATCGTCGTCGGCCAGGCGGTCGGCGGCGTGCTGATGGCGCTGCATTCTGCGCAGGGGCCGCAGATGGGCATCCCGCAGATGATCCAGAGCCGCGCGCAGTTCGGCTCGTGGGGCGCACTGCTCGTCACGGTGATCGCGGCCGTGATGTACGTCGGCTTTTTCGCATCGAACATCGTGCTCGCGGGCAAGTCGGTGCACGGCATCGCGCAGTCGGTGCCGGTCCCCGTCGGCATCGTGATCGGCGCGGTGGGCTCCGGGCTGATCGGGATCGTCGGCTATCGGTTCATCCACATCCTGAACCGTATCGGCACGTGGGTGCTCGGCATCGGCATCGCCGTCGGCTTCTGGATGATCCTGTCGCACGTGAGCACCGCCGATTTCCTGACGCGCGGCGGCTTCGACTTCGCGGGCTGGCTCGCGACGGTGTCGCTGTCGGCGCTGTGGCAGATCGCGTTCGCGCCGTACGTGTCGGACTATTCGCGCTATCTGCCGGAAAACGTCGGCGTCGCGTCGACGTTCTGGGCAACCTATCTCGGCTGCACGATCGGCTCGACGCTCGCGTTCATCTTCGGCGCGGTCGCGGTGCTCGCGGTGCCGGCCGGCGCGGACACGATGGATGCGGTCAAGCAGGCGACCGGCCCGCTCGGTCCGCTGATGCTCGTGCTGTTCCTGCTGAGCGTGATCAGCCACAACGCGCTGAACCTGTACGGCGCGGTGCTCGCGGTGATCACGTCGGTGCAGACGTTCGCATACAAATGGATTCCGACCGCGAAGGCGCGCGCGGTGGTGTCGGTCGCGATCTTCGTCGCCTGCTGCTACGCGGCGATCGGCGCGTCGACGAACTTCGTCGGCAACCTCGTCGATCTGGTGCTCGCGCTGCTGGTCGTGCTGGTGCCGTGGACGGCGATCAACCTGATCGACTTCTACGTGATCCACAAGGGCAAGTACGACATCCAGTCGATCTTCATGGCGGACGGCGGGATCTACGGCCGCTTCAATCCGCAGGCGCTGCTCGCGTATGCGATCGGCATCGCCGTGCAGATTCCGTTCATGAACACGCCGATGTACGCGGGCCCGATTCCCGCCCATCTGGGCGGCGCGGACCTGTCGTGGCTCGTGGGCCTGCTGCTGACGTCGCCGTTGTACTACTGGCTCGCGACGCGCGACAGCGCGTATCGGCGCCGGCAGACGGGCGCGACGATGCCGCCGACGGCGGCGCGATAAAGGAGGGGCCGCCGCGCCGGTCGCGACGCGGCGGCAAGCGAAAGGAAGCGGGCAGGCGCGCGCCGGACTAAATGGCGTGCGCCTGCCGCGGCATCAGACGAGCGCCGAGCGCGCGACGCGCACCGGCACCGACTTGTACGACGGCGTGCCGCTTTCCTTGTCGATGTAGTCGAGCGGCACGAGCACGTTCGCTTCCGGGTAGTACGCGCCGACCGAGCCCGGCGCGATGTCGTACTCGATCGCGGTGATCTTCTCGAGGCGCAGCGTACGGCCCGATGCGGTGACCGTCTCGATGTCGACGAGGTCGCCGTGTTCGAGCCCGTACTTCACGAGATCGGACGCGTTCATGAACAGCACGTCGCGCCGGCCGAACACGCCGCGATAGCGATCGTCGAGCCCGTAGATCGTCGTGTTGTACTGGTCGTGGCTGCGCAGCGTGATCAGGCGCAGCACCTGTTCGGCGCCGAGCACGTCCGCGTCCTCCTTCACGCCCTTGTAGACCGAGAACATCGCCTTGCCGGTCGGCGTCGGCCACACGCGCTCGGTGGGCGGCAGCGGCAGGCGGAAGCCGCCCGGCGTGCGGATCCGCTCGTTGAACGCCTCGAAGCCGGCTACCGTCTTGTCGATCAGGTCGCGGATGCGGTCGTAGTCGGCGATCAGGTCGAGCCACGCGACCTTGCTGTTCGGCAGCGTCGCATGCGCGATGCCTGCCACGATCGCGGGCTCCGAGCGCAACTGGTCCGACGCGGGCTTGAGCTTGCCGGCCGACGCATGGACCATCGACATCGAATCCTCGACGGTGATCGACTGCCGGCCGGTGGCCTGCATGTCGAGCTCGGTGCGGCCAAGCACCGGCAGGATGAAGGTTTCCTTGCCGACCAGCAGGTGCGAACGGTTGAGCTTCGTGCCGAGATGCACGCTCAGGTCGAGCTTCGCCATTGCCGGGAACGACAGTTCGGGATCGGGCAGCGCGACCGCGAAGTTGCCGCCGAGGCACAGCAGCGCCTTCGCGGTGCCGTCGATCATCGCCTGCATGGCCTGCACCGCGTCGTGCCCGTGCCGCGCGGGCGGCGTGAAGCCGCACACGTCCTCGATCTTCTTCAGGAATTCGGCCGACGGCTTCTCGGTGATGCCGACCGTGCGGTTGCCTTGCACGTTCGAATGGCCGCGCAATGGGCACACGCCGGCGCCGGGCTTGCCGATGTTGCCGCGCATCAGCAACAGGTCGGCGATCAGGCGCACGGTGGCCGTGCCCTTGTTGTGCTGCGTGACGCCCATCCCGTACGTGACGATCGTCGCGTTCGACTTCGCATACGCGAGCGCGACCTGTTCGAGCTGCGCCTGGCTCAGGCCGCTCGCGCGTTCGATGTCGTCCCACGACGTGGCGTCGAGATCGGCCGAGAATGCATCGAAGCCGTTGGTGTGCTGCGCGATGAAGTCGCGGTCGAGCACGTCCCCGCGCTCGGCCTCGAGCTGCAGCAGCGCCTTCATGATGCCCTTCAGCGCGGCCGCGTCGCCGCCCGCGTCGACTTGATAGTACGTCGACGCGATTCGCGTCGAGCCGAACGACGCCATCTCGATCATGTCCTGCGGATCGGCGAAGCGTTCGAGCGCGCGTTCGCGCAGCGGGTTGAACACGATGATCGGCACGTTGCGGCGCGCGCACTCGTGCAGCGTGCCCATCATCCGCGGATGGTTCGTGCCGGGGTTGTGGCCGATCGAGATGATCAGCTCGCAATGGTCGAAATCCTCCAGCGACACGGTGCCCTTGCCGATGCCGATCGATTGCGGCAGGCCGACGCTGGTCGGTTCGTGGCACATGTTCGAGCAGTCGGGGAAGTTGTTGGTGCCGAGCTCGCGCGCGAACAGCTGGTACAGGTACGCGGCTTCGTTCGACGCACGGCCCGACGTGTAGAACTCGACCTGCTCGGGCGGCAGCGCGCGCAGCACTTTGCCGATGCGCGCGAATGCGTCGTCCCATTCGATCGCGCGGAACGTGTCGGTCGCGCGGTCGTAGACGAGCGGATGGGTGAGCCGGCCCATGTTCTCCAGTTCGTAGTCCGACATGCGCAGCAGCGACGACACGGTGTTCGCCGCGAAGAACCCGGGCGTCACGCGCTTGGTCGTCGCTTCCCACGTGACGGCCTTCGCGCCGTTCTCGCAGAACTGGAACGTCGACTTGTGTTCCTTGTCGGGCCAGGCACAGCCGGGACAGTCGAAGCCGTCGGGCTGGTTGGTCCGCATCAGCACGATCGGCGCCTCGATGGTTTCCATCTGCGTACGTACCGCATCGGCTGTCGCGCGAAGCGCGCCCCAACCGCCGGCGGGCCCGTCGTATTTCCTGATGCCTGGCACTTCGCGTCGATTTGTCATGTGAATCTCCAATGGCCGGGCCCGGTGCGGGTGGCTCGATTGCGCCGTGTCGCGGCGTGGGGCGGCTCCGTCCGGCGGACGGAGCCGGTCATGCGTGTCCCGCGTTGCGGGGCAGGCGTTTTTCTAGTGGGCGTCCTTCTTCGCGCCCGACGACTTCTTGCCGGGCTTCGCCGCGGGCGGCGGGGCGTCGGCGGGCGTGTCGTCCGGCTTCGCGTCGCCGGCCGCCCTGGCGGCCTTGCCGTTCGCCTTGAGCTTGCCGTCGGCGTCCGGCTTCGCGTCCTTCGTGCCTTTTGCCTCGTTGGTTTCCTTGGCTTCCTTCGCTCCAGGCGCGGCGAGCCGGTTGAACTTCACTTCGTCGCTGTCCTTGTCGTAGTCGATCTCGCACCGGTCGCCCGACTTCAGCCGGTCGGCGAGGATCTCCTTGGCGAGCCGCGTCTCGATGGTCTGCCGGATCTGGCGCTTCAGCTCGCGCGCGCCGAATTCCGGCTGGTAGCCGGCTTCGGTCAGGTGCGCGACGAGCGAGTCGCCCATCACGAGCGTGATGTCCTGCGCGGCGGCCGTGCGCACCACGCGGTCGAGCTGGATCCGCACGATCGCGCGGATGTCGTCCTTCGACAGCGCGTGGAAGACGATCACCTCGTCGATCCGGTTCAGGAACTCGGGCCGGAAATGCCCTTTCAGCACCTGCATCAGTTCGTCGCGGATCGCCTTGTCGGTCTTGCGCGCGGCTTCCGGCTGCGTGAGGTTGTCCATGATGATCGCCGCGCCGAGGTTGCTGGTCGCGATGATGATCGTGTTGCTGAAATCGACCACGCGGCCCTTGCCGTCGGTCAGGCGGCCGTCGTCGAACACCTGCAGCAGCACGTTGTAGACGTCCGGATGCGCCTTCTCGATCTCGTCGAGCAGGATCACGCTGTACGGGCGGCGCCGCACGCGTTCGGTGAGCTGCCCGCCTTCGTCGTAGCCGACGTAGCCGGGCGGCGCGCCGATCAGCCGCGCGACCGCGTGGCGCTCCATGTATTCCGACATGTCGATGCGGATGATCGCCTGCTCGTCGCCGAACACGGTCTCGGCCAGCGCTTTCGCGAGCTCGGTCTTGCCGACGCCCGTCGGCCCGAGGAACAGGAACGTCGCGATCGGCCGGTGCGTCTGGCCGAGACCCGCGCGCGACAGCCGCACGGCATCGCTGACGGCAACCACCGCATCGCTCTGGCCGACCACGCGCTCGCGCAACTGCTCTTCCATCTTCAGCAGCTTCTGGCGTTCTTCCTGCGTGAGTTCGGACACGGGGATGCCGGTCAGCCGCGACACGACCTCGGCCACCGATTCGACGGTCACTTCGAGCGTCTCCGAACCGGTCTTGCGCTGCCACGCCTCCATCATCTCGTCGACGGCCTTCTGCTTCGCGTTGATCTGCTCTTCGAACTGCTTCGCTTCGTCGAAGCGCTTGCGCGAGGTCGCATAGTCCTGCTCGCGCTTCAGTTGCACGATCTGCGCTTCGCTTTCCTGAATGTCGATCGGGCGCGACGTCGCGCCGATCCGCACGCGCGCGGCGGCCTGGTCGATCAGGTCGATCGCCTTGTCGGGCAGGAAGCGCGACGTGATGTAGCGGTCGGCGAACTCGGCGGCCGCGACGAACGCGTCGTCGGCGAACGTCACCTGGTGGTGCGCCTCGAGGCTGTCGCGCAGTCCGCGCAGGATCACGATCGTCTGCTCGACGCTCGGCTCCGGCACGAACACGGGCTGGAAGCGGCGCTCGAGCGCGGCGTCCTTCTCGATGTACTTCTGGTATTCGTTGAGCGTCGTCGCGCCGATCAGGCTCAGTTCGCCGCGCGCGAGCGCGGGCTTCAGCACGTTCGCGATGTCGAGCCCGCCTTCGCCGCCGCCCTGGCCCGCGCCGACGATCGTGTGCAGCTCGTCGATGAACAGGATCAGTTCGTCCTGCTTCGCCGTCACTTCGTCGATCAGCTGCTTCGCGCGTTCCTCGAATTCGCCGCGATACTTCGCGCCGGCCACCATCGAGTTGATGTTGACTTCGACGAGCCGCTTGCCGCGCAGCACCTCGGGCACGTCGCCGTTGACGATCCGCTGCGCCAGCCCTTCGACGATTGCCGTCTTGCCGACGCCCGGTTCGCCGATCAGCACCGGGTTGTTCTTCTTGCGGCGCGCGAGCACCTCGATCGTGCTTTCGATTTCCTGCGCGCGGCCGAGCACTGGATCGAGCTTGCCCTGGCGCGCGATCGCGGTGAGGTCGCGGCCGAACTTGTCGAGGTTCGGCGTGCCGGTCGGCGCATCGACGCGGCCGTCCTCGGCGCCCTTGCCGACCACCTTCACGACCTTCTGGCGCAGCGCCTCGGGCGTCACGCCGTATTTCTTCAGCAGCGTGCCGGCGACGCTGTCCGGCACCGATGCGAGACCGATCAGCAGGTGCTCGGGGCCGATGTACGAGTGGCCGAGATCGCGCGACGCCTGGAACGCGTACTGGACGGCCTTCTTCACGCGCGGCGAGATCGACAGCTTGTCGAGCGGCGCATCGGGGGCGGCCGTGCCGGTGTGCGCGTGCTCGTCGATGTACGACCGGATGTCCTGCGGCGACAGCTTCAATTCCTTCAGCAGCGCGGCGCAGACGTCGGTGTCGGCGAGCGCGTACAGCAGGTGCTCGGAATCGAGCTCGCCGCGGCGCAGCTCGTGCGCCTTCTCGGCCGCGCGCTGCAGCAGTTCGAGCGTCTGTTCGCTGAACGCGTCGGTCGGGTCGACCGATTCGCGCGGAATCTCGGCGGCGAGCGGCGATTCGTCGCCGAGCCCGCCGAACAGCGACGACGGTCCGCCACCGCCCAGCAGCGAATCGAACGGATTCAGCATGCTCTGATGCCGCATCAACTGTCGGAAGTGGTAATCGCAGATCGAGATCGTCTTGCGCTCGCCGTCCTGCATCACGGTTGCGCGCGCGACGGCCGGCCGGGCGTGACAGATATCGCAAAGTGCGGGCATGGTGGTCTGGCTCCTGTCGGTGAAGGTGGGTCGAAGGGTGAAGCCCGATGCGGTGCGGCGCTCGCGCGTTCCGACCGCGCATGCGCGGCACGCACGACACGCACGACACGCACGACACGCACCGCGGCGGCGCGCGTGCCGCACCCGTGCGATCGTGCAGCGCGCGCGCCGGCGTGGCGCACGGTCGCGATCGGGGCGAAAAGCGCGAGTGCTGCGAGGAGCCCGCGGCATCGTTTCGACTGCGTTCAAAATAGCGAATCGGCGCGAGCCATCCAAGACACAGTTCCATGCCGGACCGGCCGTGAATTGCACCCTCACATGGGCGCGCGATTCGGCGGCGAGGAGTACAGACGGGCGCGCACGGCGGCGCGGGCGTGCGCGGCGTGTGCGGCTTGCGGTGGAAGGGGGCGGGAAAGGGGCGGTAAAGGACGACGGGCGAACGGCGCGGTGCGACATCGGCGCGCAGGGCGCGGGCAGCCGGCAATCGGGGAGCGAAGCGGAACGAAAAACGGGACGCCACGCGCAGCGCGGGCGCGAACCGGTTACGTTCGGCCCCGCACGCCCCGCACGCCCCGCACGCCCCGCGGCCGATGCGCGCGGTGGGGCCGGCGAAGGCGAGCGCGGTGTGTACGGTACGCGCCGGACATCGCGCGACCGCGGTGAACCGCGATCAGTCCGTCAGCGTCATCGCGAGCCGTTGCCGTGCGATCTGCTTCACGTCGGCCGAGAGCGCAGCATTCGGCAGACCATTGGCCCAGACGGAGAACGAATCCTCGATCAGGTTGCGCGTGTCGGGCGGCAACTCGGCCAGCATCAGCGACACGACGGTAAACAGCACGGCGGTGTCGCCGGCCTGGCTGCCCGCGTTTGCGTCGACCGTCTGCTTCAGGGAAGCGACGGACGCCTGCAGCGCCTGTAATGCGTCATTCGATTCGCTCATGACATCCTCCGTGCGAGATGGGCTGGATCGGCGACGAACCCGCGGCCGGCCGGCGGTGCGGCCGCCTCGCGCGACGCCCGGGCGGGCATCGCGCGCCGGCAACCGCGCTCAGGCGGCCGCGTTGCCCTGCGGCGCCACGGCCACCGATGCCTCGCTCGTCAGCATCAGGAACGTGAACGTTTCACGCAGGTACAGGCGGACGTCCTTGTCGGTGTGGCTCGTGTAGCCGATCGACACGTCTTCCCCGAGGTGCAGCTCGTAATCGCCGCCGCGCGTGGACAGCACGCAGCCGCCGCTGATCGCCGGCGCCCAGATGATCTCGCCGCTGACGATGCGTTTGATATGGCCGAGGACCGGATAGCCCTGGTCGCGCGCTTCGCTGAGCGCGGTGTACGCGTCCGACCCGAGCACGACCGAGTACGGGCCGTCGACGCCGGCGAGGCGCAGCGCTTCCAGCGCATCGCTGATCGCGTCCGGGTACGCGCCGACGTCCGCCGGCAGCGTGAGCCGGCGGTTCGACGTGCCTTCGCGGATGCCGACGATGCCGGCCGCGCGGTAGCCGTCGAAGATCGCGTCGTCTTCGGCGAACGCGAGCCGCTGCGCGGCTTCCTTCGCCGGCTGCCAGTCGGCGTCGCGCGCGCCGCGCTCGACGCTGTCGATCGCGGCGCGGCTCAGCTCGAACGGCACCGTCAGCTCGACGATCGTGCGCACTTCGCGCAGCCGCGCGTTCACGTGCTCGCGCGGCGCGTCGACGTCGAGCAGATGCCCGGTGCCGACGGCCGACAGCTCGGCGCCTTCGGGGCCGTCAACATCGACGACGCGGCGCCCGGCCACCGATCGTTTGAACGTGCGCGCCACTTCCTCCTCGATCTGTTCCCAGGCGGACGACGAGATCGGGGCGAGTTCACGGTGCAGGTTATTCATAGGTCGGGATTCCTTTCAGCGAGCCGATGTTCAGTGAGCCGTCGCGCTGCGGTGCGGACGGCGCGGCTTCCGGTTGGGCGGCGCCGGCGGCCGGCGCCGCGCGATCGGCGAGCGCTTCGAGCAGGTCGGCCGACGGCACGAAGAACAGCGAGCCGGTGACCGCGCGGCTGTAGTCGAGCAGGCGGTCGTAGTTGCCGGGCGGGCGGCCGACGAACATGTTCTCGAGCATCTGCTCGATCGGCGCCGGCGAGCGCGCGTAGCCGATGAAATAGGTGCCGAATTCGCCGGCGCCCGGGCGCCCGAACGGCATGTTGTCGCGCAGGATCTTCACTTCCTGGCCGCCCTCGTCGAGCGTGGTCAGCGAGCTGTGCGAGCACGACGGCTTCACGTCCGGCGCGAGCTCGATGTCGGCCAGCTTGGTGCGGCCGATGATGCGCTCCTGCGTCTCGACCGCGAGCGCGTTCCAGCCGGCCATGTCGTGCAGGTACTTCTGCACGAGCACGTAACTGCCGCCCGCGAATTCGGCATCCTCGTCGCCGATCACCGTGAAGTCGACCGCTGCGCGGCCTTCCGGATTCTCGGTGCCGTCGACGAAGCCGATCATCGCGCGCTGGTCGAAATTGCGGAAGCCATGCACCTCGTCGACGACCGTGACCGCGCTGCCGAGCGCGCCGAGCAGTTGGGTCGCGAGTTCGAAGCACAGATCCATCGCTTCGGCGCGGATGTGCAGCAGGATGTCGCCGGGCGTCGCGGCCGCGACGCGCTGGCCGGCGCCGAATTCGCGGAACGGATGCAGCGACGCCGGGCGCGGCTCGCCGAACAGCGCATCCCATGCGTCGGAGCCGAAGCCGCATACGCACGTGAGGTTGCCGCCCGGTACGCGCTTGCCGACCGAGCGCACGAGCGCGGCGATGTCGCCGCACCACGAACGGATCGTGTCGGCGTGATCGGCACCGGGATTGATCGTCGCCACGAGAAAGATCGCGGTGCGCGTGATCGTGCTGTGAACGGCCTGGGAGATCGGGGAAGGGGTGGTCTGCATCGCGGCCTGCCGGTCAGTCGTGTCGGGACGGACGGGCCGCGGCAGCCGCGGCGCGCGAAGGCGAACGGTTGAACTGTGTCATGCGACTGTTCTCTGTGTGACATGCGGATGAAGGACGTTGCGCGGGCATCGCGCAACGGGCCGCAGCGGCGGTGGCAGCCCCCCGGGCGCGAAGAGGAGGCAGACAGTGGCGCCGCGCGTTCGCCCGGCGCGTGAGCCGCCGCACCGCGTAACGTCGTCGAGCATGCAATCTAGCAGCTTCGACGGGTCTTTGGAACACGTATCGACGATCTGTCATTCGAATGGGTCAAACAGGGCGGTTTTTTGTGCGGCGACGGCGCAGCTGTACTCCTGACGCCCGCGGCGCTGTGCTCTTGAGCGTGCGTGTCGCGTGCAGTAGATTAGGTTCCGCTGCACCCGGCTGAGGCCGTCATGATGAACCTTCTGAAAGCGATGCGTATCGTCGGTGCAATCGTCGAGCATGGCGGGCCGTCCGGCGCGATCGAAGCCGATGCGGGCGCAACGGTTTGCCGTTCGCCGGTCGCAGGCTGTCCTTTGCCCGAGGCCACTCGTCGCGGCGACGCGGCATCGATCGCGGCCCCTACGACACTGCACCGGTTAACGCGTTGAATAGCCTTGAATACGTCCACTGCATCCGCCGATACGACCGCCGAGCGCATTCGCCGCCGCTTCGGCCATTTCCTTCACGCGGCCGAGCTGGCCGGGCTGGTCGTGATCGGGCTGGCGACCGCGTTTGCGATGACGCAGGAGGCGTGGAAGGTCGTGCTCGCGGGCGAAGTGTCGCTGACCGACCTGCTGCTGATGTTCCTGTATCTGGAAGTGCTCGCGATGGACCTGCGCTACCTGCGGCTCGGCCGGCTGCCGGTGCGGTTTCCGCTGTTCATCGCGATGACGTCGCTCGCGCGCGACCTGATCCTGCGCGGCGCGACCGACGGCCCCGAGCGGATGTTGATGACGACCTTCGGGATCGTGCTGCTCGCGCTCGGCGTGCTGATCCTGAGTTTCGGCCAGCACCGCTTTCCGGCGGACGTCGACGATGTCGAGGACGACGTGCATGCCCGCCGGTAACGCGCGGGCGGCAGTCGAAGCGAACCCCGGCGCGCCGTGCGAGGTGCGGCGGCCCCACCCTCATCCCAACACACGAGGTGTCGCATGACCAGGCAATTGATCGTCGCCGTGTTCGGCAGCGTCGACACGGCTCGCCAGGCCGCGAACGATTTCGACGCGCTGTCGGAGAAGAACGAAGGATTCCACATCGAGAACGGCGTCGTCGTCGAGAAGGACGCGAACGGCAAGCTCGCGGTGCTCGACGCCGAATCGCGGCCGTTCAAGGGCGGCGTGATCGGCGCGATCGCGGGCGGGTTGCTCGGCCTGCTGGCCGGGCCGATCGGCGTGGTGACCGGCATGGCGGCCGGCGCGGGCGCCGGCATTCTCGCGCATGCGGCCGGCAATGCGCTGCTCGACGGTACGTTCGTCGAGACGGTCGCGGCGCGGCTCGTGCCCGGCAGCGTCGCGGTCATTCTCGAAGCGAAGGAGGACACGCCGTTCTCGGTCGACAACGTCGTGACGGGATTCGGCGGCAAGGTCTTTCGCCAGGCGCTCGACTGAGCGCCCCTTTCGAACCGATTCGGGAGCTTTGCATGCGCATCGATCAATCGTACCGGCGCTTCGACATCGCGGCGACGCTGTCGCCGTTGCTCGGCAACCGCGCGCTCGCGGTCGTCGACGTGACGACCGACGATCCGGACCGCATCGCCGATCTCGGCACCGGCCAGTTCCTGCAGATCCGCAAGTGGATCGAGTCGAACGACATCGCGCTGCTGACGGTGGTGTTCGACGAGTGCAAGGTTGCGATCGACCACTACGCGGACAACGTCGACGACGCTTGAATGTGCTGTAGCCGATCGCTTCCAGAACCCGCTCGGCTTCCGGATGCCGGACGAATGCAAGCGCGAACTGGTTGAGTGCGCAACAAATGCCGGGATGCCGATCACCGAGAACGGCGCGTACGACGAACCGTATGTCGGCGACACGCATCCGAGTTCGCCGAAATCCTGCGACCGGACCGGGATCGTGCTGCATCGACGGAGGAGGTGGCACGCGGCTTGCGCGGGTCGCAGGCCCCCCTCGCACAGCGGCCGGCGTGTTGCGCCGCAACGTCGATCACGTTCTACGCCGGTCACGGACCGCGTACAAGCGACAGCCGGTGTGTGCATGCGCTGCGGGGCGTCCGCACCTGTTCTTTTCAGGACGGATGTCGATAATGGGATCGTTACCTGACTTTCCGGGAGCCACGTCATGACTGAAAGGGATGCTGCGTCCTCACCCGATCTCACGCAAGGGATCGCCCTCGACGATCTCGCCGACGGCGCGATGATCGAGGGCCATGTCGGCGAAGCGGCGGTGCTGCTCGTGCGCCGCGCCGACGAACTGTTCGCGGTGGGCGCGCAATGCCCGCACTACGGCGGCCCGCTGGCCCAAGGCCTGCTGGTCGGCGACACGATTCGCTGCCCATGGCATCACGCGGCGTTCTGCCTGCGCACCGGCGAGAGGGAGCGCGCGCCGGCGCTCGACGGGCTGTCGTGCTGGCGCGTCGAGCGGCGCGATGGCCGCGCCGTCGTACTCGATGCGCGGCCTGCCGCCGTAGCGCCTAAGCCGAACACAGCCGGGCTGCCCGCGTCGGTCGTGATCGTCGGCGGCGGCGCCGCCGCGATCGCGGCCGCCGTGATGCTGCGGCAGGAAGGCTATCCGCATTCGATCACGCTGCTGAGCGCCGATGCCGATCCGCCGTACGACCGGCCGAATCTGTCGAAGGATTACCTCGCGGGCACGGCTCAGGCCGACTGGCTGCCGCTGCGCGCGCCGTCGTTCTATGCCGAGCAGCGGATCGACGTACGCTGCAATACGCGGGTCGCGCGCATCGATCCCGCGCAGCGGGCGGTCGAGCTGGCCGACGGCAGCCGTGTCGAATACGGCGCGCTGCTGCTCGCCACCGGCGCCGAGCCGAACCGGCTGGACGTGCCCGGTGCCGATCTGCCGCACGTCTGTGTGCTGCGCTCGCGCGCCGATTGCGATGCGCTGATCGGCAAGCTGAAAACGGCGCGCCGTTGCGTGGTGGTCGGCGCGAGCTTCATCGGGCTCGAAGCGGCCGCCGCGTTGCGCACGCGCGGGCTCGACGTGCATGTCGTCGCGCCCGATACGCATCCGATGGGCCGCGTGCTCGGCGATGCGCTGGGCGACACGATCAAGGCGCTGCACGAAGCGCACGGCGTCGTGTTCCATCTCGGCGCGATGCCCGCGCGGATCGGGCCGGACAGCGTGACGCTGTCGAACGGCGACGTGCTGCCGGCGGACGTCGTGCTGGTCGGCATCGGCGTGCATCCGAATGTCGAGCTCGCGCAGGACGCGGGGCTCGCCGTCGAACGCGGCGTGACGGTCGACCGCTTCCTTCAGACGAGCGCGCCCGGCATCTACGCGGCCGGCGACATCGCGCGCTGGCCCGATCCGCTGACGGGCGAGCGGATTCGCGTCGAGCACTGGGTCGTCGCCGAGCGGCAGGGCAGCGTCGCGGCGCGCAACATGCTCGGCCAGCAGCAACCGTTCGACGCGGTGCCGTTTTTCTGGAGTCAGCATTACGACCTGACGATCCGCTATGTCGGCCATGCCGAGCAATGGGATCGCGTCGAGATCGACGGCGACCTCGGCGCGCACGATTGCTCGATCGGGTACTGGCGCGGCGACACGCGGCTCGCGGTCGTGACGATCGGCCGCGATCTCGACAGCCTGAAGGCGGAAGCGGCCCTCGAGCGGCAGATGGCCGCCGTGTGACGGCGGCGTGACGATGCGCATCGTTGATGGAGGCGAGATGAACCCCGACGTCCGTGCACGTGTTGAAGCCGGGTTCGCGCCGCGCATCGCGACGCGGCGGCGTGGCCTGTATCGGCGTGGCGATGCTGATCGGCGACCTCGATTCGATGCATGACCCGCACCGTGCCATGCCGGCCGACGATGCGCGGATGATGCACGCGTCGTTACCGGTCGCGCGTCCTGATCATCACGCGCCCCTCGTCGATGCCGCCGCGCAGCGCTTCGTCGCACGTGAGCCATTCGGGCGTGACGAGTTCGGGCGCTGGCAGATCGACCGGTGCGCCGTCGCGGAAGATCCGCACCTGCGCGACCCACGCGCCGTTCGCGTTGCGCGTGGCGTCGACGCGAATTTCGTGATCCATGAAAGTGTCGGTGGCTTGCATCGGTCGGGGCCCTCCGTCGTGCATGAACGCGGTGCGTCGATCGTATCAGCATGGCGGATGCCGCGCATCGAAAACGAACCGGCGTTTGCCTTTCACTTGCCGCGCGAGACGGGAGCGACCTCGTGGCCTTCGACCTGACTTTTTCCATCAAGGTATTCGCGGCGCTGTTCGCGATCATGAACCCGATCGCGAACATCCCGGTGTTCCTGTCGCTGACCGAAGGCGCGGCGGACGCCGTGCGCCGCAAGGTCGCGCTGACGGCCGCGATCGGCGTGACGGTCGGCTGCATCGTGTCGGCCGTCGCGGGCGGTGCGATCCTGCGCGTGTTCGGTTTGACGATCGACGATTTCCGCCTCGCGGGCGGGCTGCTGGTGCTGCTGATCGCGCTGTCGATGCTGCATGGTGCGCCGAGCCGCCAGCATGCGCCGGGCCGCGACGAAGGCGCGGATCCCACCGCGGCCGAAAGCGTCGCGATCTACCCATTGACGATCCCGTTGCTGGTGGGCCCCGGCACGATCGCGACGATGATCGTGCTCGGGCACGGCGCGGTCACGACCGGGCAGGAGTTCGCGTTTGCGCTCGGGCTTGGCGCGTTTCTCGTGCTGCTGGCGGTGTCGCTGCTGTCGGCGCCGCTGATCGGCCATTACCTGTCGCCGCGCGTGACGGCCGTCACGCAGCGCCTGATGGGGATGATTCTCGCGGCGATCGCGATGCAGATGATCGTCGCGAGCCTGAAAGCCGCGTTCGGGTTGCCGCACTGAGCGCGCCCGTTCGCGCATCGCGGCGCGCCGCGCGCGCTGCGCAGGCGCATGCCTTGCTCGATCGGCTCGACGGTCACATTGACCGTTTCCGCTTTCGACAAGGAGGGCCAGACATGAAAGCAGTCGTATTTCACGGCATCGGCGACATACGCATCGACACGGTGCCCGATCCGGAAGTCTCCGAGGCGACCGACGCGGTCGTGCGCCTGACCGCCAGCGCGATCTGCGGCACCGATCTGCACATGGTGCGCGGCACGCTCGGCGGCATGAAGCCGGGCACGATCCTCGGCCACGAAGGCGTCGGCATCGTCGAGGCGGTCGGGCGCGACGTGCGCAACCTGCGGCGCGGCGACCGCGTGCTGATTCCGTCGACGATCGCGTGCGGCAGTTGCGCCTACTGCCGCGCGGGCTACACCGCGCAATGCGACGTCGCGAACCCGGGCGGGCCGCGCGCGGGCACCGCGTTCTTCGGCGGGCCCGCCGAGACGGGCCCGTTCGACGGGCTGCAGGCCGAATACGCGCGCACGCCGCTTGCGCACGCGAGCCTGATCCGGCTACCCGACGCGATCGACGACGATCGCGCGATCCTGATGTCGGACATTTTCCCGACCGGCTATTTCGGCGCGCAGCTCGCGGAAGTGAAGCCGGGCGATACGGTCGCCGTGTTCGGCGCGGGGCCGGTCGGCCAGTTCGCGATCGCGAGCGCGAAGCTGATGGGCGCCGGACGCGTGATCGCGATCGACCGCATCGCGTCGCGGCTCGAGATGGCCTGCGCACAGGGCGCCGAGATCGTCGATTTTTCCGAGGACGATCCGGTCGATACGGTGCTGCGACTGACGGGCGGGATCGGCGTCGACCGCGTGATCGACGCGGTGGGCGTCGACGCGATGCGCGCGACGCATGGGCCGGCGGCGGCCGATCGCGAGGCCGCGCGCGCGTTCGATGCGGAAGTCGACGCGATCGCGCCGCACCGCAAGCCGGACGGTCGCAACTGGGTGCCGGGCGACGGCCCGTCGCAGGTGCTGCAATGGGCGGTGCGCGCGGTCGCGAAGGCCGGTACGGTCGCGGTGATCGGCGTGTATCCGCCGGCGGCCCGCGTGTTTCCGATCGGCGAGGCGATGAACCGCAACCTGACGATCAAGATGGGCAACTGCAATCACCGGACGGTGACGCCGCCGCTCGTCGAGCTGGTGCGCAGCGGCGCGTTCGATCCGCTGTCGGTGCTCACGCGCTGCGAGCCGCTGACGAACGCGATCGACGCGTATCGCTCGTTCGACGTGCGCGAGCCGGGCTGGATGAAGGTGAAGCTGACGCCGTGACGACATGAACCGCAACCGGGAGCACTGCAATGACCGATCGATACGACAACTGCATGGCCGCGTGCGACGCCTGCGCGCACGCGTGTGATACCTGTGCGGCCGCCTGCCTTGCGGAGCGCGACGTGCACGCGCTGGCCGGCTGCATCGCGCTCGACATCGAATGCGCGCAGCTGTGCCGCTTCGCGTCGGGCGCGATGGCGCGCCGCAGCGCGTTTGCCCCGCGCATTTGCGCGCTGTGCGCGCACGCGTGCGACCTGTGTGCGGCCGAGTGTTCGCGGCACGCGCACGAACATTGCCGCCGCTGCGCGCTCGCGTGCGAGGCCTGCGCGGCGATGTGCCGCGCGATGGTCTGAGCACGCGCGCTTACGGCGTATCCTGAATTTCGCGGGCGACGCGCTCGAGCAACGCATCGAGCACGGCCATCTCGACGGGCTTCACGAGATGATCGTCGAAGCCCGCGCGTTCGGAGCGCGCGAGATCCGACGCGCGTGCATGGCCGGACAGCGCGACACAGGCCGTATCGCGCAGTGCGTCGATCGCGCGCAGCTCCTGCAGCAGCGTGAAGCCGTCGACGTCCGGCATCGTCAGGTCGAGCAGCATCAGCTGGGGCGCATAGTCGCGCGCGAGGGTCAGCGCGTCGGCCGCGTTGTACGCGACGCGCGGCGCATGGCCTTTCAGTTGCAGCAGCACCGCGAGCGTGTCGGCCGAGTCGCGGTTGTCGTCGACGATGACGATGCGAAGCGGCACGGCGGCCGGCTGCGCGGGCGCGGCCGGCGCATGCGGTGCGGCGCGCTCGTTGCGCGTCGTTTGCACGATCGGCAGCCAGACCGTGAACGTCGAGCCGTGGCCGGGCCCGTCGCTTTCCGCGACGATCCGCCCGCCGTGCAGTTCGACGAAGGACCGGCAGATCGCGAGGCCGAGCCCGAACCCGCCGGACGGAGAGCGGCTCGACGCACCTTCCTGATGGAACAGGTCGAAGATCGTTTCGAGCGCGCCGGGCGCGATGCCCACGCCGTGATCGACGACGTCGATCGCCACCGACGATCCTTCGATACGCGCGCCGACGTCGATCCGGCCGCCGTGCGGCGAGAATTTCGATGCGTTGTCGAGCAGGTTGTGCAGCACCTGGACGAGCCGTGCGTCGTCGCCGTGCAGCACCACGGAATCGGCGGGCAGGTCGACACGGATCCACTGCCCGCGCGCGGCCAGTTTCGGCTGGATGCTCTCCACGCCGCGGCACACGACGTCGCGCACGGTGACGGGGCGATCGTCGAGTTCGACCTTGCCGGCCGTGATGCGCCCGACGTCGAGCAGATCGTCGACGAGCCGTGTCAGTTGCCCGACCTGGCGGTGCACGGCGTCGCGGCACTGCGCGAGCGCGGGCGCCGGATCGGGGAGGCTCTGCAGCACGCCGACCGAATGGCGCAGCGGTGCGAGGTGATTGCGCAGCTCGTGCGCGAGCATCGCGATGAACACGCTGAGCCGGTGCGTCGACGCTTCGAGCTCCTCGAGCCGCTTGCGCTCGGTCATGTCGCGCGTGATCTTGATGAAACCGCATAGCTGGTGCGTCGCGTCGTGCACCGGCGTGATCGTCACGCTCGCCCAGAACTGCGTGCCGTCCTTGCGCACGCGCCACCCTTCGTCCGCGAAGTGGCCGCGCGCGGCGGCCAGCGCGAGCCCGTGCTCCGGCCGGCCGGCCGCGATCGCGTCGGACGGATAGAACAGCGAGAAGTGGCGGCCGACGATCTCGGGAGCGCGGTAGCCCTTGATGCGCTGCGCGCCGGCGTTCCAGGTCGCGACGTTGCCGTGCGGGTCGAGCATGAACACCGCGTAGTCGGTGATCGACTCCACCACGGTCTGGAACCGGAATTCGGCGAACCGGTGCAGCAGATCCCGCGGGCCGGGCGGGCCGGGTGGCGGGGAAGGCGAGTGAAGGTCGGCGTCGTCGTTCGTCATCGGAGCGGCAGGTCGAAAATGCGGGCGGCCGAATACCGCCCGGCCGCCGCCGGACACGCCGGGGGCGGCTACACGAACCGGATTGGCACGTCCGAAAGAATAAAGGAACTCGATTCAGCTGATCAATGGGTGCGCATCGGCCGTGCCGTCCGTCATGTCCGCGAGCCGGATCCGTGCCGGCGCACCCGGCGGCGGGCGCGGCATGCCGATTGCACGACCGTGCGGTGCGCCTGCCGTGCCACGGCCGTTCGGCCGATCGTGCGGCCGCAAGCCACGCAAGGAGATCCATATGAACAGCACGTTGAATCCCGACAACGAACCGGCCGGCCCGGACGACGACAACGCCAGCCGCGGCCGCGACGGTCGCGCGCTCGGCCCGAGCGACTCGTCCGACAGCGGCAGCGACACGGCGGGCGCACGGCGCCATCCGTTCGATATCGATTCGCCGCTGGACGATCACGCGCTCGAACGCGGCGACGCATCGCTCGACAGCGATACCGACCGTGCGGGCACCGGCGAGCGCGCGTCGGCGGACGGCGACTCGACGCTCGAGGAAGGCGCCGACATCGAGCCGGACCGCACCGAGCGGCTGAGCGAACCCGGTCGCACGGATGAACCGGATGGCGGCGACGACCCGGACGACCTCGGCGCCGCGCCGTGACGTCCGGCACGCAAAAACTGCAATCGCGTTGCAGATTGGGGCGCCTGGCGGCTTCCCGGCGCTGCGGCGCACAACCGCGGCGGCACGGCAACGACGCCGGCACGCGATTTGCATTGACCCGACCGACGCGCGCCGCGACGCGGCATGGAGCCGTGCGCAGCGCAGGCGCGATCAAGGAGAGACACGATGCAACGACGATATCCCGGACGGCACGGCGAGCGCGGCGGCCCGCCCGACTGGCAGGAGCGCAACGAACGCGCGTACCGGGGCGCCGGCGAGCACGGCATCCCGGACGACCCGGCCCGATGGCCGGAAGAAGACGATGAATCGGCTTACCGCCGCTTCGCGAGCGAAGACGTGGGCCCGGAAGACTGGGGCAGCGAGTGGACCGAGCGCGCCGCGCGCCCGGCCGACCAGCGGCGCGGCGGCGCCGACCCGGACTGGCCGGGCGGCGCGCGCCAGCCGGCGCGGGATCCGGAGCGCGGCTATGGCGGGCCAGGCCGCCGTGCGCAGGGCCACGAAGGCCGATACGGCGGCGAGCGCCCGGAATTCCGCGGCCAGCACCGGATGGGCTGGTACGGCGGCGAGCGCGATATCGGTAGTCTGCGCGGCGATCCCCGTGGCGACCCGCGCTACGGCGGCCATGCCCCCGACCTCTCACGGTTCGGCAGCGAAGCCGAACGCGACGCGCTGCGCCACCGCCGCGGGCCGAAAGGCTATACGCGCTCGGACGAGCGGATTCGCGAGGACGTGTGCGAGCGGCTCGCGCATGCGCTCGAGATCGACGTGAGCGATGTCGCCGTGCAGGTGAAGGAAGGGCGCGTCGAGCTGGACGGCACGGTGCCGGCACGCTGGATGAGGCACGACATCGAGGATCTCGCCGACGGCTGCATGGGCGTGCTCGATGTCGAGAATCGCGTGCGCGTGCGCCGCGACGGCGAACACGATACGGGCATGGTGCTGCATCCGGATCAGCGGACCGTCACGCCGACCCAGCCTGCCGTGCGCGACCCCGAGCCCGGCACCGTCGTGCCCGGCCGCGAGCGTGAATCGCGCCACTGACGACCGTGCGTGAAACGGCCCGACCCCCGACCGCAACGCGTGCATGACGACCGGAATCGACGACACGCCAATCAGGCACCGTGAGGCACCCGCAGCCCGCGACCGCCGCGATCGCCGCGACGGGCGCGGCCTGCGGCTGCGGATCGCGGGCGAACTCTGGCGCGCGATCTGGCATTACCGCGCGCGCGTGCTCGCGGCGATCGTGCTGCTGGTACTCGCGAAAGCGGCGGCCGTCTCGGTGCCGCTGCTGCTCAAGGACATCGTCGACGGCTTCGGCCGCGCGGCCGGCCAGCCGATGGCGTGGCCGGTGCTGCTGCTGTTCGCGTACGCGGTCGTGCGCTTCGCGTCGAATGCGCTGAACGAAGTGCGCGACATGACCTTCGTGCAGGTCACGCAGCATACGGTCGCGTCGTTTACCGTGCGCACGTTCGGTCACCTGCACCGGCTCGGCGCACGCTTTCATGCACAGCGCGAGACGGGCGCCGTCGTGCGCGACCTCGAGAAAGGCACGGCCGGCATCGGCTATCTGCTCGGCGTCGCCGTGTTCACGGTCGTGCCGACGGCCATCGAGATCGGCTCGGTGCTCGTGATCGTGATCAGCAAGTACGGCGGCGGCTTTACCGCGATCATTCTCGTCACGTTCGCCGTCTACGCGGCGTATACGGTGGTGTTCACGCGCCGCCGCATGCGTTACCAGCGGCGTGTGAACGCGCTCGAGGCCGAGTCGAATTCGCGGGTGGTCGACAGCCTGCTGAACGTCGATACGGTCAAGTACTTCGCACGCGAGGACGTCGAGCGCGATCGGCTCGAGCGCGTGCTCGACGCGTGGCGCGAAGCCGGCGTCGACAACCAGTATGCGCTGTCGATGCTGCACATCGGGCAGAGCGCGTGCATCGGCGCGGGGATCGCGGCCGTGATGCTGCTCGCCGGGCAGCAGGTCGCGCGCGGCGCGATGACGATCGGCGATCTCGTGCTGATCAACGCATACATCATCCAGATCAGCCTGCCGCTGAACGCGCTCGGCTTCGTGTTTCGCGAGGCGAACGACGCGATGACGAACATCGAGCGGCTGTTCGGGCTGCTCGATGCGCGCGGCAAGCCCGGCGAGGACGGCGATGCGCCCGGTGCGCAGCCGCTCGTCGTGCGCGGCGGCGCGATCGAGTTCGAGCATGTCGACTTCGGCTACGAGCCGAGCCGGCAGATCTTGTCCGACGTGTCGTTCCGCATCGAGGCCGGGCAGACGATCGCCGTGGTCGGCGGCAGCGGCTCGGGCAAGTCGACGCTCGCGCGACTGCTGTTCCGGCTGTATCAACCCGACGCGGGCACGATCCGGATCGACGGCCAGGACTTGCGGCTCGTCACCGAGCGCAGCCTGCGCGACGCACTCGGCATCGTCCCGCAGGACACCATCCTGTTCAACGACACGCTCGCGTACAACATCGCATACGGCAAGCGCGATGCGACGCGCGGCGACGTGATCGCCGCCGCGCGCGGTGCACAGCTCGACGCGTTCATCGAGCGGCTGCCCGACGCCTACGACACGCGCGTCGGCGAGCGCGGCGTGCGGCTGTCGGGCGGCGAGCGGCAACGTGTCGCGATCGCGCGCGCGTTGCTGAAGGCGCCGCCGATCGTCGTGTTCGACGAGGCGACGTCGGCGCTCGACACGCGCTCGGAGCGCGCGATCCAGCAGGAGTTGATGCGCGTCGCGCAGCATCGCACGAGCCTCATCATCGCGCACCGGTTGTCGACCATCGTCGATGCCGATCGCATTCTCGTGATGGAGCACGGCCGGCTCGTCGAGCACGGTACCCACGACGAGCTGCTCGAAAGCGGCGGCGTGTATGCGCAGATGTGGTCGCTGCAGGCGAAGCAGCGCGAACTGGAACGCACGGAGGCGAAGTTCGCGCGGCAGCCGGTGCGGATCAATCCGCTCGTGTCGCAGGTACTCGATTCGCTGGCGGAGGCGGCCGCGCAGCGCGGCGTGCCGGTGTTCCGCCACGTGTCCGACGAGGATCTCGTCGTCAAGGCCGATCCGGCCGCGCTGCGGCGCTTCGTCTGGGAACTGTGCCGCGGCGCCATCGACGCGAGCAGCGGCGGGCAGCTCGAGGTGCGCACGGCGCGCCACGATCCGGAAGCGCGGATCACGATCGCGTGCGCGGGCGTCGACGCCACCGAGCTGTCGCTGATCGATCTCGAACGACTGCAGGACACGATCGAGGAGGCCGGCGGCTACGTCGTGCGCGAACGCGACGATATCGGCGTGACGCTGCACCTGTCGCTGCCGATGTGCGCGGTGGCGCCGGCATCGCTGCAGCCCGACGGCGCCGGGCCGAACGCGGAGGCCGGCGCGGCGGAGACGGCAACGCCGCTCGACGGCCTGCGCATCGCGTGCGTGGACGATCACGACGAGGCGCGCGAGGCGCTCACCGCGCTGCTGAAGGTGGCCGGCGCCGACGTGCACGCGTATGCGTCGGGTCAGGCGTTGCTGGACGACCTGTGGCGCGCGCGCCGGGCCGACTGGCCGGCGCTGCTCGTCTGCGACATCGACCTCGGCGAAGACGAGGAGGACGGCTATACGGTGATGTCGCGCGTGCGCCAGCTCGACGCCGCGCGCGAGCGCGACGGCCGCGCGCCGCTCGAGGCGCTGGCATTGTCCGGCCATGCGCGCGATCGCGATCGCACGCGTGCGGTCGAAGCCGGTTTCCATGCGTACCTGACCAAGCCCGCGGTAGCGGCCGACCTGATCGCGGCGTTGCGTGCGCTCGCGTTTTCCTCCGGAGAAATCCATGCCGAACCTTCTGAATCCGACGACACCCGAAGCCCTGAACGCGCGTCGCGGCGGTAGTGCGTTCGCCGACCGCCAGGCCGCGGTGGCGGCCGTCGAGCTGCTGTTGCCGAGCCTGGCCGCCGCGCTGCAGAGCGACTTCGTCGGCGACAGCGGCTGCCTGCACATCGTGATCATGGACCCGGCGCTCGGGCCGCACGACGCGGCGTTCGAGGACGCGATCTTGTATGAGTTTTCGCTGCCCGACCCGAAGGACTGGGACGCCGACTATCGCGCGTATGCGCGGGCCAAGGCGCGGCTGTCGTGGGAAACGGGCCGCGACGGCCACGTCGTGCAGGCGCTCGAGCCGTACCGGCTGCGCGCGGGCGACACGAACCTGTGGGGCGGCGTCGCGCTCGGCGGCATCGTGGTCGGCGTGTCGGGCGCGCAGCCGTGGTTCGACGAGGCGTTCGCGGGCTGCATCGCGCACTGCCTGCGCGCGCTCGCGAAGCACCGTGCGCAGGCGACGCCAGACGGGCTCGCGATCTGAGGGGGCCGCCTGGGCGCGGCCGCCCGGACCCGTTTTTACAGCCGGTTATAAAAAAGCCAGCGAGCGCGCGGCCCGGCCCGATGCGGCGTGGGCGCGCGCAGGCCGGCACGGTTTTCGCTGTACCTCCTGCACGGACGGTTGTCGCGACAAGCGTCGCCGTCAGCCGGATTGCTTTCCGACATCGACAGGAGGTGCAGGTGAACGCGATTCCCGATTCAGCCAGACCGCCGCTCGCCGGCCGGACCGCACTCGTGACCGGGGGCGGCCGCGGTCTCGGCGAAGCCATTTGCGAAGAGCTTGCGCGCCATGGCGCGCACGTGGTCGTCGCCGACCTCGACGGCGATCGCGCGGCGGCCGTCGCGCAGCGGCTCGAACGGCACGGCGGGCAGGCGGTGGGCCGGCCGCTCGACGTGCGCGACGAGGCATCGGTGCTGCAGGTCGTGCACGATGCGCGCGAGTCGCTCGGCGACCTCGACGTGATCGTCAACAACGCGGCGATCGACGTGACCGCGCCGATCGACGACGTGAGCGTCGACGCGTGGCAGCAGGTGCTGATGACGAACCTGTTCGGCCCGTACCTGATGTGTCACGCGGCCGTGCCGATGATGAAGGCGCGCGGCGACGGGCATATCGTCAACATCGCGTCGACCGCGTCGAAGCGGGCGTGGCCGAACGCGTCCGCGTATCACGCGACGAAGTGGGGGCTGCTCGGCCTGTCGCACGCGCTGCATGCCGAACTGCGGCCGAGCGGCGTGCGCGTATCGGCGATCGTCGCGGGCGGGATGCGTACACCGTTCCTGCTCGACCGTTTTCCGGACATCGACGAGGACACGCTGCAGCCGCCGGAGCACGTCGCGGCCGCCGTGCGCTTCGTGCTGACCCAGCCGCCGGGCACGGTCGTGCCGGAACTGATGGTGCTGCCGATGAAGGAGACGTCATGGCCCTGAAGCGCGAAGGGCGGCTGCCCGGCGCGGTGCTGCTCGACAAGGACGGCACGCTGCTCGACGACGTGCCGTACAACGTCGATCCGGCACGGATGCGCCTCGCGCCGGGCGCGGCGCGCGCGCTGCGCACGCTCGGCGCGACCGGCATGCCGCTGGCGGTCGTGTCGAACCAGTCGGGCGTCGCGCTCGGCCGCTTTACCGAAAACGAGCTTGGCGCGGTCCGCCAGCGTCTCGCCGAATTGTTCGAAGCGAACGGCGCGACGCTGGCGGATTTTTTTTACTGCCCGCATCACCCGCAGGGCAGCGTGCCGCGCTACACCTGTGACTGCATCTGCCGCAAGCCGCGCCCCGGCATGCTGCGTCGCGCGCTGGCGGCGCTCGGCGCCGTCCCCGAATGGAGCTGGATGATCGGCGACATTCTCGACGACGTCGAGGCCGGCCGCACCGCGCGCTGCGGCACGATCCTGGTCGACTGCGGTCACGAGACCGAATGGCGCGTCAACGCCGCCCGCACGCCGCACCACGTCGTCGACCGCGTCGACCTGGCCGCCGACATCGTCGTGCGCGAAGCCGTGCGGCGGCACGGCTCGTGGGTGCGGCGATGAGCACGGCCTGGAGCCGCGCCCGCCGCATCCTGTGCGTGCGGCTCGACAGCCTCGGCGACGTGCTGATGACGACGCCCGCGCTGCGCGCGCTGAAGGAAAGCGGCCCGGACCGCCGGCTGACGCTGCTGACGTCGCGCACGGGCGCCGCGCTCGCCGGGCATCTGCCGATGGTCGACGACGTGTGGAGCTACGACGCGCCGTGGGTCAAGCATCCCGACGTGCGCGGCGATCCGGTGGCCGATCTCGACATGATCGACCGGCTGCTGGCGGGCCGCTTCGACGCGGCCGTGATCTTCACCGTCTACAGCCAGAATCCGTTGCCCGCCGCGATGATGTGCTGGCTCGCCGGCATTCCGCTGCGGCTCGCGCATTGCCGCGAGAACCCGTATCAACTGTTGACCGACCGCGTGCCGGAAACCGAGCCGGAATCGCACGTGCGCCACGAGGTCGCGCGCCAGCTCGCGCTGGTGCGCACCGTCGGCGCGACGACGTCGGACTGGCGGATGGCGTTCGATCCGGGCGACGCGGCGCGGCGCGCGGTGCACGCGCGCTTGCAGGCCGCGTTGCAACGCCCGGGCGGCGCGCGCGGGGCGGATGCGCGGCGCGCGCGCTGGCTGGTCGTCCATCCGGGCGCGAGCGCGGCGTCGCGGCGCTGGCCCGCCGAACGTTTCGGCGAAGCGGCCGCCGCGCTCGCGCCGCTGTTCGACGGCATCGCGGTGACGGGCAGCGCGGGCGAACGCGCGCTGGTCGACGCGGTGTGCGAACGCGCCGGGCCGCGCGCGGTGCCGCTCGCCGGCGTGTTGCCGCTCGGCGAACTCGGCGCGCTGATCGAGACGGCCGACCTGCTGCTGTCGAACAACAGCGGCCCCGTGCATCTCGCGGCCGCGCTCGGCACGCCGGTGGTCGACCTGTACGCGCTGACCAATCCGCAGCACACGCCGTGGCGTGTGCCGCACCGTGTGCTGAACGTCGACGTGCCGTGCCGCAACTGCTACCGCAGCGTGTGCGATCAGCCCGGCCACCCGTGCCTGCTCGGCGTGAGCGTCGACGACGTGGTCGCCGCCGTGCACGCGTTGCTGCGCGGCCGTGCGCGCCATGCGCAACGCGCGGCCGCGCGGGCTGCCGGGCACGGCAGCGAGCCGGTTGCGGTGAACGCATCGAACGTGCTTCCGTTCGCGCACGTCATCACGAGGAACTGACGTATGCCTGACCCGATCCATACGCTCGGCATCAATGCCGCTTTCCACGACAGCGCCGCGTGCATCGTGCGCGACGGCGTCGTGATCGCGGCGGCCGAGGACGAACGCTTCACGCACGTGAAGCACGCGAAGCGCCCGGTGCCGTTCTCGACCTGGGAGCTGCCCTTTCACGCGATCGACTATTGCCTCGCGGAAGCCGGCATCACGCTCGCGGACGTGGACCACGTCGCATATTCGTACGACCCGTGGTTCGAACTCGACCGCGAAGGCACGGCGCCGTCGCTGACCTTGCCGCTGTCGCCGTCCGCGCATGCGCCGCGCGAAGACGGCGCATCGCCGTGGCATCCGCTGTTCCTGTCGTCGATCGTCAACGCGCCGCGCCAGCTCGCGGGCGGCGTGCCGCATCATCTGCAGCGGCGCTTTCGCGGCGTCACGCACGACGGGCCGTTCCGCTGGCATTTCATCGAGCACCATCTCGCGCACGAGGCGAGCGCGTTTCTCGCGGCACCGTTCGAGCGCTGCGCGGTGATGACGATGGACGGGCGCGGCGAGCGCGCGACGACGAGCTACGGCGTGTTCGACGGCCGCTCGTACCGGCGGCTCGGGCAGGTCAACCTGCCGCATTCGCTCGGGCTGCTGTACGAGCGCGTGACCCGCTATCTCGGCTTCCTGCACTCGTCCGACGAATACAAGGTGATGGCGCTCGCGTCGTACGGCAAGCCGGTGTTCGCCGACGAGATGCGCAAGCTCGTGCAGTATCGCGGCGAAGGGCGTTACGACGTGATCGACGCGGATCTGGCCGCGCAATTCGGGCCGCCGCGCGAACGCGGCGGTCCGATCGAGCCGCATCATTGCGACATCGCGCATGCGTTGCAGCTGGTGCTCGAGGAGACGACGCTGCAGGCGGTCGACTGGCTGGCCGCGGAAACCGGCGAGCGGCAGCTCGCGATGGCGGGCGGCGTCGCGCTGAACTGCGTGATGAACGCGAAGATCCGCGATCGCGGCCCGTTCGACGACGTGTGGGTGCAGCCGGCCGCAGGCGACGCGGGCACGGCGCTCGGCGCCGCGCTGTGGACCGACTTCCGGATGCGCGGCGAGCGCGGCGCCTGGCGGATGGACCATGCGTATCTCGGGCCGGCTTACGACGACGATACGATCGAGGCGTTCCTGAAGGAAGCGCAGTTGCCGTACCGGCGGCTCGCCGACGTGGCCGCGCAGACGGCCGCGCTGCTCGCGGCGAACCGCGTGATCGGCTGGTTCCAGGGGCGCATGGAATTCGGCCCGCGCGCGCTCGGCGCACGGTCGATCCTCGCGTCGCCGATCGACCCGGACATGCAGCGCAAGCTGAACCGGATCAAGGATCGCGAGGATTTCCGGCCGGTCGCGCCGGTCGTGCTCGAAGACCGTGCGCATCACTGGTTCAGCGGCGGCCGAGTCACGCCGCTGCGCGCGCCGTTCATGCTGTTCGTCTACGACGTCGTGCCCGAGCGCGCCGCGAAGATTCCGGCGGTGCGCCACATCGACGGCACCGCGCGCGTGCAGACCGTAGACGACACGCAGCATCCGCTGCTGCATGCGCTGCTGACCGAGTTCGACGCGCTCACCGGCGTGCCGGTGCTCGTCAACACGTCGTTCAACACGCGCGGCGAGCCGATCGTATGTTCGCCGCGAGACGCGATCGAATGCTTCTGGACGTCGCCGCTCGACGCGCTCGTGATCGGCCCGTTCCTGCTGGAGAAACCCAGATGAACGCGCGCGACACGCATCTGCCGCCGGTCGTGTCGGTCGTCGTGCCCACCTACCGGCGGCCCGACCTGCTCGCACGCTGCCTCGACGCGCTGTGCGTGCAGGTGTTCGATCCGACCACCTACGAGATCGTCGTCGTGGACGACGATCCGGCCGGCAGTGCGCGCGCCGTCGTCGATGCGTGCCGCACGCGCGTGACCGACGTGCCGGCGATCCGCTACATGACCGCGCCCGACACGCAGGGCCCGGCCGGCGCGCGCAACGTCGGCTGGCGCAGCGCGTGCGGCGCGCTGATCGCGTTCACCGACGACGACACGATTCCCGACCCGACCTGGCTGCGCCACGGCGCCGACGCGCTGCTGGCCGAGCCGTCGGCGGCGGCCGCGGCCGGCCGGATCGACGTGCCGCTGCGGCCGTGCCCGACCGACTACGAACGCGATGCGGCCGGGCTCGCACATGCGGAATTCGCGACCGCGAACTGCTTCGTGCGGCGCGCGGCGCTCGAACGCGTCGGCGGCTTCGACGAACGCTTCACGCGCGCGTGGCGCGAGGATGCCGACCTGATGTTCGCGCTGCGCGAGCATGCGGGGCCGATCGTCGAGGCCGACGCCGCACGCATCGTGCATCCGGTGCGTCCCGCACGCTGGGGATCGAGCATCGGCGCGCAGTCGAAGGTGTATTTCGACGCGCTGCTGTACAAGAAGCATCGCGCGACTTACCGGCGTCATATCCGGCCGGTGCCGCCGTGGCATTACTACGCGGCCGTGCTGGCCGCGCTCGGCGCGCTTGGCTGCCTCGCGGCCGGCTTGCCGGCGCCGGCCATCGCCTGCGCGGCGGTGTGGGCCGCGATTACCGCGGGGTTCTGCGCGAAACGATTGCGCGGCACGCAGCTCACGGCGTCGCACGTGGCCGAGATGATCGTCACGTCCATCGCGATTCCGCCCGTGTCGCTGTATTGGCGCATGCGCGGCGCGCTTCACTTCCGAGTACTGTTCCTATGAAGCTCGACCCCAACGTCGATTCCGACGGCCGGCGCGGCCCGAAGCGGATCGCCGTGTTCCGCGCGCTGCAGCTCGGCGACATGCTGTGCGCGGTGCCCGCGCTGCGCGCGCTGCGGCGCGGCGAACCGGATGCGCGCATCACGTTGATCGGCCTGCCGTGGGCCCGCGAGTTCGCATCGCGCTTTTCGGACTACATCGACGGTTTCATCGCATTCCCCGGCGCGCCGGGGCTCGCCGAACAGCCCGAACCCGACGCGGCCGCGCGCGAGGCGTTCGTCGCCGAATGCCGTTCGCGCGATTTCGATCTCGCGATCCAGCTGCACGGCAGCGGCGCGCACACGAATGCGATCGTCGCGTCGCTCGGCGCGACGCGCACGGCCGGTTTCGTGCCGGCCGACGGCGGCACGGCCGCGCTCGACTGCGCGCTCGTGTGGCGCGACGACGAACCGGAAGTGACGCGCTATCTGGCGCTCACGCGCAAGCTCGGCTACGCGGACTGGGGCGACTACCTCGAATTCCCGCTCGGCGGCCTCGACTATGCGCTGTGGCACGTGCTCTGCGACGAACACGCGCTCGATCCCGGTCGCTACGTGATCGTCCATCCCGGCGCGCGGATGGCGTCGCGGCGCTGGCCGGTCGAACGCTTCGCGCTCGCCGCGCGGCAGCTCGCCGACGACGGCTGGCAGATCGTGCTGACCGGCACGCGCGCGGAACTGGCGCTGGCGAGCGCGTTCGCCGAGCACCTCGGGCGGCCGTGCGTGAACCTGTGTGGCCGCACGCCGCTCGGCGCGCTCGCCGCGCTGATCGCCCGCGCGCGGCTGCTGTTGTGCAACGACACGGGCGTGTCGCATGTCGCGGCGGCGCTCGGCACGCCGAGTATCGTCGTCGCGTGCGGCAGCGATACGGCCCGCTGGGCGCCGCTCGACGCCGAACGCCATCGCGTGCTCGCGAACTACCCGGCGTGCCGGCCGTGCATGTTCGATACGTGTCCGTACGGGCACGAGTGCGCGACGGCGATCGGCGTCGGCGAAGTGATCGACCGGGCGGGCGAACTGCTCGCGGAGGAGAGACGTCATGTCACGTAAGCGGTTGCGCGTGCTGACCTGGCACGTGCATGGCAACTATCTGTATTACCTGTCGCAGGCGCCGCACGACTTCTACATCGTGACGAAGCCGCAGCATCCGCCCGGCTATGCGGGCCGCGTCGGGCACCTGCCGTGGGGCGACAACGTGCACGAGGTGCCGGCCGAGTGCGTGCGCGACACCGAGTTCGACTGCGTGCTGTACCAGCACGTGAATCATTACCGGCACGACCGCCTGCGGCTGCTGAGCGAGGCGCAGCGCGCGCTGCCGACGCTGTTCGTCGAGCACGATCCGCCGCGCGAGCATCCGACCGACACGCTGCATCCGGTGCAGGATCCGAACGTGTTGCTGGTGCACGTGACGCCGTTCAACGCGCTGATGTGGGACAACGGTGTGACGCCGACGCGCGTGATCGAGCACGGCGTGCTGATGCCGGAAGGCATCGAGTATCACGGCACGCTGCCCAAGGGCGTGGCCGTGGTGAACAATCTCGCGCGCCGCGGCCGGCGCCTCGGCGCGGACCTGTTCGAGGTCGTGCGGCACAGCGTGCCGATCGACCTGGTCGGGATGGGCTCGACCGAACTCGGCGGGATCGGCGAAGTGCCGAACCCGGCGCTGCCGCAGTTCCTGTCGCACTACCGGTTCTTCTTCAATCCGATTCGCTACACGAGTCTCGGGCTCGCGGTGATCGAGGCGATGATGATCGGGCTGCCGATCGTCGCGCTCGCGACGACCGAGATGGCGCAACTCGTGAAGACCGGCAGCAACGGCGTGGCCGATACGCGGCCGGCCGTGCTGATCGACGCGATGCGGATGCTGATTCGCGATCAGGAACTGGCGCGCGAGTGGGGCGCGGCGGCCAGGCGCGACGCCTGCGAGCGATTCGGCATCGAACGCTTCGCGCGCGACTGGGACGCCGCATTGCGCGACGTGGCGGCGTGACGGCGGCGGCGTGACGACGTGACGAAGGCGGCGTGAGCCGCCGCATTCACGGCGCCGTCGCGGGCGGAGAAGCGGACGGTGAGGGCGGCGAAGCGCTCGCGCTGCCGCCGCTCGCGGCGTTCGGCGCCGCCGGCGCGATGCCGCTGGCCGCATTGCGCTCGTTTTCGGGCAGCAGCGCGAGGCGGTTGTACAGCGTTTTCAGGCTGATGCCGAGCGCCTTCGCGGTGCGCGGCTTGTCGCCGTTGAAATGGCGCAGCGACGCGACGATGAAGCGCTGCTGCGTATGCGCGAGCGTCGTGCCGATATGCAGCGTCATCGCGTTGTGGCGCACTTCCTCGCGCGGCGGCTGGCGGCGCGGCAACTGCAGTTCGATCTGCTCGTCGGCGAGGATGAATGCGCGCTCCAGCGCGTTGCGCAGTTCGCGCACGTTGCCGGGCCACGTGTACGCGCGCAGCGCCTTCATCGCCTGCGTCGACAGGCGCTTCCTCGTGCGGTGCCGCGCGTTCAGCCGTTCGACGATCTGCAGCGCGATGTCGCCGACGTCGTCCTCGCGCTGCCTGAGCGCGGGCACGTGCAGCGCGACCGGTGCGATCCGGTAGAACAGGTCTTCGCGCAGCCTGCCGCTGCGCAATGCCTCGACCGGATCGTGGTGGGTGGCCGCGACGATTCGCACGTCGAGCGGAATCGCCTCGTGGCCGCCGACGCGCACGATCGTGTTGGTTTCGAGCGTGCGCAGCAGCTTGACCTGCAGCTCGGCGGGCATCTCGGCGATTTCATCGAGAAACAGCGTGCCGCCGCGCGCGGCTTCGAACATGCCGACATGTTGCGCCACGGCGCCCGTGAAGCTGCCTTTTTCGTGACCGAACAACTGCGACTCCGCGAGGTCCTTCGGAATCGCGCCGCAGTTGACGGGCACGAACGGCCCGCGCCGGCGCGGGCTCATGTCGTGAATGAGCCGGGCGACGATATCCTTGCCCGCACCGCTTTCGCCGACCACCAGCACACTCAGGCGGGTGGCGGCGACGCGCGACACTTTCAGCAGCAAATCCTGAATTGTTCGCGAACGACCGAACAGTCGCGTGCCGTCATCGTCGGATTTCGACATGGGGTATGACCGGGTTGGGAAGTTTTGACCGAACGTGTCGTGATCAGGTAAAAAACGACGTGGCATACGTCGTCTTTCACGTAAGCAGGATACCTTTTATACCGATTCGTCGACATTGAATCTGGCAATGCAGCTTGCGCCGGCAGATAGATTTATTCGATGAGCGGCGAATGCACGACATCGTTCTTCTATACTGCTAAGCACTCGTTTTCAGTGCAGGACAGCTTGTCTGCCCGTTCGTGTGCAGCGTTGAAAGTGCCGTCGTGGGCTCGCTGACGCGCATGACGCTGCACGTGGTCGCGGTGCCGGCCCACGTATGCGCCGGGCCGCATTACAAGGAGCCTCGATGCCTTACGTCCTGATCGTCGAAGACGACGCCGATACGCGAACGATGCTGGCCACGCTCGCGCGCACGCAGCAGCTTACGTGCGATACGGCCGCGACGCTTGAAGAAGCGCGCACGCTCGTCTCGACGCATACCCCCGATCTCGTGCTGTGCGATCTCGTGCTGCCCGACGGCAACGGGATGGATCTGTTCGACGCATTACCCAAGCGCGGGCATTGCGAAATCGTGTTGACCACCGGCCACGCGAGCCTCGAAACCGCGATCGATGCGTTGCGGCGCGGCGCGACCGACTATCTGGTGAAGCCGCTCAACATGCAGCGGCTCAACAGCATCTTCGCGCGCGTGCCTCGCACGACCGCGCTGCACGAGGAAATCGCGGAGCTGCGCTCGGAACTGCAGCGCCTCGGCCGGTTCGGCCGCATGCTCGGCAGCTCGCCGGCGATGCAGGCCGTCTACGACGCGATCGGCCGCGTCGCGCGCACCGAGGCGTCGGTGCTGCTCACCGGCGAATCGGGCACCGGCAAGGAGCTCGCCGCGCAGACCGTGCACGACCTCAGCCTGCGCCGGCGCGGCCCGTTCCTCGCGGTGAACTGCGGCGCGATCGCCGCGAATCTCGTCGAGAGCGAGATGTTCGGCCACGACCGCGGCAGCTTCACCGGCGCGGAACGCCAGCACAAGGGCTTCTTCGAACGCGCGGACGGCGGCACGCTGTTTCTCGACGAAATCACCGAGATGCCGGTCGAATCGCAGGTCAAGCTGCTGCGCGTGCTGGAGACCGGGCGCGTCACGCGGCTCGGCTCGACGCGCGAGATCGACGTCGACGTGCGTATCGTCGCCGCGACGAACCGCGACCCGGAAGCGGCGATGGCGGACGGCAAGCTGCGGCCCGACCTGTTCCACCGGATCAACGTGTTCCCGATTCCGCTGCCGTCGCTGCGCGAACGCGGCGACGACATCCCGATGCTCGCCGACGCGTTCCTGCAGCGCTACAACGAGGAAAGCGGCCGCAACCTGCGCTTCGCGCCCGCCGCACGCGAGGCGCTGAAGAGCTACGAATGGCCCGGCAACGTGCGCGAGCTGCGCAACTTCGTGCAGCGCGCGAGCATCTTCACCGATGCCGACGTGATCGAGACGCTGCCTCCACCAATCATGGACGAGCTGTCCAGCATGGTCGATTCGCATGAAGATCGCGTCACGGTGCCGTTCGGCACGCCGCTCGAGGAGGTCGACCGCAAGCTGATCCTTGGCACGATCGCGCAATGCGGCGGCGTGAAGGCGCAGGCGGCCGAGGTGCTCGACGTCAGTCTGAAGACGATCTACAACCGGCTCGCGCAACTGGAAGACGAAACGGAAAAGCCGGATTCCTGATGTGGCCTCGATCGCGCTCATGTACCCGCTCACGTACCCGTTTCGGCCTCGCGGTGCGTGTCGCGCTCGAGCCGGCGACGCATGCGTTCGACGTGCGGCGGGATAGCACGTCGTTCGCGCAGGATCCACGGCAGGCCGGCGAACGTGCGCAGGAGCGCGCGTTCGCGGCGCAGCACCGGCAGCATGCGCACCGTATGCTGCCACGCCGCCGTGGCCGGCCATCTGAGCCACGCCGTCCATACCGCGTTGCGGGCGGCGGTGCGCGCGCGCGTAGGCCGGTCGCGCAGCGCCGACGGGTGGTGATGGACCGTCAGGTGGGGCGCATACACGAGCCAGTGGCCGGCGCGAGTCAGGTCGAGCGCGAGCAACGCTTCCTCGCCGCCGAGAAAGTAGCGCGGATGGTAGCCGCCCGCGCGCACGAACGCGTCGCGCCGGAACGCGGTCGCGCCGGCCAGCAGCCCGAGGATCGGCCGGCCCGGCAGCGCGACGGGCGCGTCCAGCGGGCTGTCGGCCATCAACCGGCAGGTCGGGTCCTCGCGCCGGTCGGGGCCGACGAGCACGCGCGCGGTGACGGCCGCGACGTGCGGATACGCGTCGAGCAGGTTCGCGGCTTCGGCGATCGAACCGGGCGCCCACCACGTGTCGTCGTCGCAGAACGCGACATGGCGCGTGCGGGCCACGGCCACGCCGAGATTGCGGCCGGCCGCGCCGAGGTTGCCCGGCGCGTGCACGAGCGCGACATGCGCAAAGCGCTCGCGGATCAGCGTGGCCGTCTCGGCGTCGGCTGCGTTGTCGACGACGACGATCGCCGGCCGGTCGGGCAGCGCGGAAAGGTGTTCGAGCGTGCGCGCGAGTTCGGCGGCGCGCCGGCAGGTCAGCACGACGGCGGTCACGCGCGGCTCGGCCGGCGGCAGCGCGACGCGCGCGGGCGTTACGCGGACGTGACGTCGCATTCGAGCCGCCAGATCGTTTCGGGTTCGCGGAGAGCAGCGCGCATATGAGGTTCGAACAGCGTTACCTGGCTTGCATAGGCTTCGACGGCGGCGGCTTTCGCGGTGGCGCCTTCCGTATCGCCGCCGGCCGGCGGCGCGACCGGATGCGCGATCCAGCCGCGCTCGCGCCAGCCGATCACGCGCCTGGCCATCAGCCCGTCGATGCGGCGGTAGGGCATGTCCTCGTAGAAGCGCCAGATGCGCGACGGCTCGTCTTCACGCAACAGCGACAGCATGGCTTCCTGCACCTGCAGGTGATCGCGGTGGAACAGGCCGGCCGGCGCGAGCACGCCGAAGCCCGGGTGCGCGTCGATCGTCGCGGCCACGCGTGCGGCGATCGCGGTCGACGTGGCCGGCAGGCCGTACTGATCGTCGAGGAAGTCGAGCCACACGGGGTGCGCGTCGAGCAGCGCGAGCGCGCGGCGGTCTTCGTCGCGGCGCGCTCGCACCGCCTCGTCGGCTTGCTGGAACCCCGCGCGGCGATCCCATGGCGGCGCGGGCGTGCCGCGCGGCGGAATCCCCGCGAATACGGTGACGACGATCGAACCGGGCGCCTGCGCGAGCAGTTGCCCGCAACTGAAGACGGCATCGTCGAGATGCGGCGAGACGACGAGCCAGCGTGTCGGATCGGGCATGGCGTGAAGATCTCCATCGTGAGCGGCCGGGCCGCCGGTGCCGATCGGCCAGCATGCGCCGTGCCCGCCGGCGGCGCCCGCGCGGGCCGCTGTCGACTGTTTCCGCAGGAGCGTGTTCAATGATCGAAATTGCACGGCCGCAGGCCGGAAATTACGCAACGGCCGTGATGCTGGTCGCGATCGCGACCGTGTTGCAGACGCTCGCGATCCGGTTCGGCGGCGTGAATCTGCCGTTCGTGCTGTATTACCCGCTGCTCGCCGGCGCCGCGTGGGCGACGTCGTTCCTGTTCGGGATCGTGTCGACCGTGGTCAGCGGGCTGCTCGTCTGGACGCTGTTCCTGTCCGATCCGGCCGCTTATACGGCGCCGCTGCCCGAGCGGCTCGTGCAGCTCGGCACGTTCATGCTGGTCGGTGCGCTGGTGTGCGCGATCGCGTCGATGCTGCATCACACGCGCGTCACGAACGATCGCGCGAGCCGACGCGAGGCGGCCGCGCGCCGGCAGCTCGAAGCCGTGCTGGGCGCGCTGCCGCACGGTGTGATCGCGACCGATACGAAAGGCCGGCTCACCTATCTCAACGCGGCGGCGGCCCAACTCGTCGGCTGCCAGGCGGACGATGCGGTCGGGCGGCCGGTGCGCGACGTCCTGCGGATCGTCGACCACGAAGGCCGTCGCGTGCCGACCACACCGCTCGATCGCGCGCTCGGCGGCGCCGAGGCGACGTCGGACCGGCACTGGCTGCAGGCCGGCGACGGCGAGCCGGTGCCGATCGTCGCGGTCGCGTCGCCGCTCGGCGATGCGGACGGCAACCTCGACGGCGCGGTGCTGTTGCTGCGCGATGCCGGCGCGGACCGTGCGCGCGTCGACGCGTCGCGGGTGCAGCATGCGGTCGTCGACGCCTCGCCGGACGCGATCGTCGGGATCGACGCCGGCGGCCGTATCGCGAGCTGGAACCCCACTGCGCAGCGGATCTTCGGATACGACGAGGCCGATGCGCGCGGCCGCCGGTTCGACACGCTGATCGCGCCGCGCTGGCTGAGGCTCAATCCGCTCGCCAAATCGTTCGACGCGATGCGCGAGCCGGTCGGCCCGCTCGAGCTGCTGTGCGTGCGGCGCGACGGCCGGCGTTTTCGGGCGACGGTATCGGCGTGCCCGGTGCAGGGCGATGCGCGGGCCTGCGTCGCGCTGTCGCTGACGCTGCGCGAAACCGGCGCGCAGCGCCGCCGCGAACTGCGGGCCCAGCGCTCGCTGCAGGGCGCGCGCCATGCGCGCGAGCAGGCCGACACGTCGAACCGGCTGAAGGACGAATTGCTGGCCACGGTGTCGCACGAATTGCGCACGCCGCTGAACGTGATCTACGGGTGGATCGAGGTGCTGCGCAATACCGGCGACCATGCGTTGCAGCATCAGGCGATCGACGCGATCGACCGCAGCGCGCGTTCGCTCACGCGGATGGTCGGCGACATCCTCGATGCGTCGTCGCTCGCGACCGGCAAGCTGCGGCTCGACGCGACGCCGGTCGACGTCGTGCGGCTGTTCTCCGACCAGGTCGGCACGTTCCAGACCGCCGCATCGTCGGCGGGCATCATGCTCGAATTCGACTGCGACGTGTCCGCGTGCATCGTGTCGGGCGACGCCGAGCGGTTGCGGCAGATGCTGTCGAACCTCATCTCGAATGCGCTGAAATTCACACCGGCCGGCGGCAGCGTGACGGTCCGGCTCGCGCGCGAAGACACGCATGCGGTGCTGACCGTCGTCGATACGGGGCAGGGTATCGCGACGGAATTCGTCCCGTACGTGTTCGACATGTTCCGCCGGGCGGACGATTCGCCCGCGTCGCCGCGGCGCGGGCTCGGTCTCGGCCTGTCGATCGTGCGACACATCGCGCAGCTGCACGGGGGCCGTGTGACCGTCGCGAGCGCCGGCCGCGATCGCGGCACGACGTTCACGGTGACGCTGCCGGCCGGATGGCAGCCGGGCGGCGCGTTGGCGTGGGGGATCGTGCACGCGGGCAGCCGTCGCGATGCGCTCGTGCTCGATACGCAGCGCATCCTGATCGTCGACGACGATGCAACCACGCGTGCCAGCCTCACGGCCGCGCTCACCACGTTCGGCGCGGCCGTCGCGATCGCATCGTCCGGCCGCGAGGCGCTCGCGATGGCGGCCGACATGCGGCCGACGGTCGTGCTGTCCGATCTCGCGATGCCCGACGGCGACGGCTTCTGGCTGCTGGACGCGTTGCGGCGCGGCACGACGAACGGCGACAACGGTCCGCTCGACGTGCGCGTGCTGGCCGTCACCGCGCATGCGGGCCTCGCCGACGAACGCCGCGCGCTGGAAGCCGGCTTCGACGGCTACCTGTGCAAGCCGGTCGACGTGCGCGAACTGGCGCTGAAGATCGCGCACGTGACGAAGCGCGACGGCTGACGCGCGTCGCGCTTCGGCCGCGTCAGGTGGTCGGCGCCGGCCGGTTCTGCGTATGGACCTGGGCGAGCAGATGCGACGCGATTCGCGTGCTGCGCACGAGATCGCCGGGCGTGTGATGCGTGACCTGACGCTGAATGAAGTATCGCGCGGTGTGCGCGAGTCCGTTCGCGAGCGTCGTCGTCGCGCGCCAGCCGAGTCGCTTCTGCGCGGCGGCCAGATTCGGCCGCCGCTGGCGCGGATCGTCCGACGGCAGCGGCCGGAACTCGATCGGTACGCTCGCGCCCACGATCCGTACGACTTCCCGCGCGACGTCGATCATCGCGATCTCGACGTCGCTGCCGAGATTGACCGGCTCGCTCGCGTCGCCCGGTTCGTCCATCAGCCGGATCAATGCGTCGATCATGTCGTCGACGTAGCAGAACGAGCGCGTCTGCTTGCCGTCGCCGTAGACGGTCAGCGGCTGTTCCGCGAGCGCCTGGGTGACGAAGTTCGACACCACGCGCCCGTCGGCCGGGTGCATGCGCGGGCCGTACGTATTGAAGATCCGCGCGATCCGCACGTCGACCCCGTACTGGCGGTGATAGTCCGCGAACAGCGTTTCCGCGCAGCGCTTGCCTTCGTCGTAGCACGCCCGGATGCCGGTCGGATTGACGCGCCCGCAGTAGTGCTCGTCCTGCGGATGGACGTCGGGGTCGCCGTACACCTCGCTCGTCGATGCCTGCAGGATGCGTGCCTTCACGCGTTTCGCGAGGCCGAGCAGGTTGATCGCGCCGTGTACGCTGGTCTTCGTCGTCTGCACGGGGTCGCGCTGGTAGTGAACGGGCGACGCCGGACACGCGAGGTTGTAGATCTCGTCGACTTCGACATAGAGCGGAAACGTCACGTCGTGGCGCATCAGCTCGAAGTTCGGCGCATCGAGCAGGTGCGCGATGTTGTCCTTCGTGCCCGTGTAGAAATTGTCGACGCACAGCACGTCGTGCCCGGCCGTCACGAGCCGTTCGCACAGATGCGAACCCAGGAAGCCGGCGCCGCCGGTGACGAGGACGCGTTTTCGATCGTAGCCCTTCATTACGTATTCTCCTTGCGGTGTGCGAGCATGCCCGTCGTGGGGCCGACCGGCGTGCGCCGGCCGGTGCCGGCCGACGTGCCGGCGCGCTGTGCGTGGGCGACGTCGCGATAGATGGCGACGAGCCGGTCGGCTACGCCTTGCCAGGTGTAGAAGCGATGCGCGCGCAGGTAACCGGCGCGGCCGAGCGCCGCGCACAGGTCGGGTTGCGCCCGTAGTTGCACCAGGCGCGCGGCCAGCGCGGCCGGGTCGCGCGGCGGCACGAGATAGCCGGTGGTGCCGTCGTCGACCGTCGTGCGGATGCCGCCGACGTCGCTGCCGATCACCGCCGCCGCGCACGCCATCGCCTCGACCGGCGTGATGCCGAACGGCTCGTACCACGGCGTCGTCACGAACACGTCGGCCGCGCTGTAGTACAGGTGCAGCGCGTCGCGGTCGCGCCGGCCGACGAAGGTCACGCGGTTCGCGATCCCGAGTTCGTGCGCGAATGCGGCGAGCCGCGCGAGTTCCGGGTCGCGCGCGGGGTCGGGCTCCGCCTGGCTGCCGCCGACGACGTACAGGTGCGTCGGCCGCTGCGGATCGCGCGGCATGCGCGCGAGCGCGTCGATCACGGTATCGATGCCCTTGCGCGGCACGAGGCGGCCCAGTTGCAGCACGACGAACGCGTCCTGCGGCCAGCCCAGCCGCGCGCGCGCATCGACGCGCGGCACCGGCCGGAATTCCCGCGCGTCGAAGCCGCACGGCACGATCTCGATCCGCGCGGTGTCGGCGCGATAGTGCGTCGTCAGGTCGAGCGCATCCTGCGGACACTCGGCGATCAGGCGGTCCGAGCGGCGCGCGAGCGTGTCCTCGATCGCGAAGCGCGCGTCGGGGAAGCCATCGGCCGTGCCCTGGTGCAGCCGCCGCACGCGGCCGAGCGCATGGAACGTCGTGACGAGCGGGATGCCGAGCGCTTTTTTCACGCGCAGCGCCGCGTCGCCGGACATGAAGAAGTTCGCGTGCATCACGTCGACGGGGTCGGGCTCGCGCCGCATGCGCGCGATCATGTATTGCGCGAATGCGCCCATGTACGGCAGCAGCCGCTCCTTGGGCACGTCGGTCGGCGGTCCGGCCGGCACGTGGATCACGCGCATGTGCGGGCCGATCGGCACGACTTCCGGCAAATGCGGATTGTCGCAGCGCGTATAGACGTCCACGTCGAGGTCGCGCTCCGCGAGTTGCTTGGCGACGTTCGCGACATAGATGTTCTGACCGCCGGCGTCGACGCCGCCGATCACGCCGAGCGGCGATGCATGTTCACTGATCAACGCGATTCTTTGCATGGTATTGCTCCCGATATCGGGGCCGCGCACACGGGCCGCCGTCATCGGTCGCTCGGCAATCGGCATGCCCGGGGGATTGCGGGGAAAACCGCTTCCCTGTGTGCCGAAAAAATTACAACGCGTTGGATGAAAGGGCGTCTGATCGCGGTTTCCCGCAGGCATGCGGCGCACGCGGCGCGGCACGCGATTTGCGCGACCTCTGCTCACCCGCCGGCCCGGCCGGCCCGATGAAAAAGGAGGTCACGATGAAGGTATTCCAGCTGCAAGCCCGCTCCCCGCGCATCCGCCGCCAGCGCGCGATGCGCACCGGCATGGCGGTCGCGATCGCCGCGGCCACCGCGTGCATGGTCGTCGCGCCGAACGCGGTCGCCGCCGGCGACGACGGCGCCGCATCGTCGTCGACGTCGTCGCATTCGAGCACCGGCACGAAGATCCGCGACGCGACGATCACGACCAAGGCGAAGGCCGAACTCGTCGGCACGAGCGGCCTGTCGGCCGGCGACATCCACGTGAAGACGCGGCACGGCACCGTGACGCTCACCGGCAGCGTGCCCGACGAGCAGCAGCGCACGCAGGCCGTCGGCGTCGTGAAGCAGGTGGACGGCGTGCAGTCCGTGCGCGACCAGTTGACCATCCGGCCCAAATAACCGCGCGGCCGTAACAGGAGTCCAGCGATGAACTGCATGCTCAAACCGGTCGGCGAACAGACGATCGTAATCACCGGCGCGACCAGCGGCATCGGTCTCGTCACCGCGCGCAAGGCGGCACGACGCGGCGCGAAGCTCGTGCTGTTCGCGCGCAACGAGGAAGCGCTGAACACGCTGTGCGAGGAAATCCGCCAGCACGGCGGCCTCGCGGTGCCGGTCGCCGGCGACGTCGGCAATATCGAGGACCTACAGCGCGCGGCCGCGAAGGCGGCCGACACGTACGGCGGCTTCGACACCTGGGTCAACAATGCGGGCGTGTCGATCTTCGGCACGGCCGCCGCGGTGCCGCTCGAGGATCAGCGCCGGCTGTTCGACACCAACTACTGGGGCGTCGTGCACGGCTCGCTCGTCGCGGCCGACCATTTCCGGCGCAAGAGCGATTTCCACGGCGGCGCGATCATCAACATGGGCAGCGAGGCGTCCGACGCGCCGGTGCCGCTGCAAAGCGCGTATGTCGCGTCGAAACACGCGGTGAAGGGCTTCACCGATTCGCTGCGGCTCGAGATGGAGGCGGATCACCTGCCGGTGTCCGTCACGCTGATCAAGCCGGCCGCGATCGACACGATGTTCGTGATGCACGCGAAGAACTACATGAACGTCGAGGCGAAGCTGCCGCCGCCGATCTACGACCCCGATCTGGTGGCCGACGCGATCCTGTTCGCGGCCGCGCACGCGCGCCGCACGCTGTTCGTCGGCGGTGCCGCCAAGTTCACGTCGGCGAGCGCGTACCACGCGCCTCGCCTGTTCGATCGCGTCGCGGCCACGCTGTTCTCGCGCGGCCAGCGCACGGTGCGTCCGGCGCGGCCGCGCGACGACAACGCACTGTACGACTCGCGCCACGCGCTGCACGAGCGCGAAGGCATGGAGGGGCCGGTGCTGCGCAGCTGTGCGTACAACACGGTGGTGCAGCGGCCCAAGGTCGCCGGCGCGGTCGCGCTGGGCGCGGCGGCGGTGGTGTTTGCCGCGTTCGCGCGGTCGCGCCGCTCGTCCGCGTGATTTCATCGATTTTCCAAGGAGGCTTTCATGACATCCCGACAACATACGGGCCACGAATACAGCCACTCGCGCGCGCACGAAGGCGAGCGCACGCAGCAGGACCACGACAAGGGCGGGCACCAGACCGGGCACGGCAAGCCGCCGAGCCCGGTCGACGTGCAGAAGGCGCTGAAGGGAATGGACTACCCCGCCAGCAAGTCCGACGTCGTGCAGTGCGCGGAACGCTCGCATGCGGACCGCCAGGTGCTCGACATGCTGCGCAAGATTCCCGAGCGCGAATACGACACGCCGGCGTCGGTATCGAAGGAACTCGGGCGGCTGATGTAAGCGCCGCCCCGTTGCGTCGCGCGCGCGAGCGCGCGGCGCACCCATCATGAGGAGCACGACCATGGCGATGATCGTCGCAGGCCGTTTCACGACGTTCGATGAAGCGGAAGGTGGGGCGCGTCACCTTTACGAGCGCGCGTTCGGGCCCGACGACGTGTCGATCTTCTTCCTGAACCCGGGCGGCCAGCATGCGCGCTTCCCGATCGGCGGCGACGTATATGCCGACACGGCGGCGAAGCCGGGCGGCCGGGGCGCGATGATCGGCGCGATCCGCGGGTTGCTGATCGGCGTCGTCATCGGTTTGATCGTGTACGCCGTCGGCTTGCGCTACTGGTTCGTGCCGGCCGCGGGCGCGCTGGCCGGCGCGTATCTCGGCGCCTTCGGCGGCGCGCTCGGCCGGATGCGCGGCCAGCAGGCCGAAGGCAAGGGCACGCTTGCGCAGAGCGAAACGGGCGTGATCCTCGCCGCGCGCGTGACGCCCGACACCGCGACGGCCGCGGAAGACGTGCTGCGTGCGACCGGAGCGAAGTCGATCGAGCGCGTCGAAGGCGAATGGCAGGACGGCGAATGGCGCGACTTCGATCCGGTGCGCCGGCCGGACGAAGCCGAATCCGGCGGCCCGCACTGAATACGCCCTTTTTTCCAAACGCTTGCAACGCCAGCCGTCGAAACACGGCGGCCGCGTGCGGGCCGGCGTGCGGCCCACGCGGCACGCCGCTTGCGCAGCCTCGGCGGCATCCGTTCAAGGAGGAACCCATGACCACCCCACAGACGCCGCCGCCGCAGAAACAGGCGCATCAGCCGGGCACCGAGCGCGACATGCATCCGAAGCCGCGCGACGAAGCGGCCGACTACGTCGGCAGCGGCAAGCTCGCCGGCAAGGTCGCGCTGGTGACGGGCGGCGACAGCGGGATCGGCCGCGCCGTCGCGGTCGGTTTCGCGAAGGAAGGCGCGGACGTCGCGATCGTCTACCTGAAGGAATCCGACGATGCCGCGCATACGAAGCAACTGATCGAGCAGGCCGGCCGGCGCTGCGAGGCGATCGCATGCGACGTCGGCGATCGCCGGCAGGCGCGCGACGCGGTCGCCCGCACGGTCGAACGGCTCGGCCGCCTCGACGTGCTCGTGAACAACGCGGGCGAGCAGCACCCGCAGCCGGGCATCGAGGACGTGTCCGAGGAACAGCTCGAGCGCACGTTCCGCACGAACGTGTACGGGATGTTCTTCTGCACGCAGGCCGCGCTGCCGCACATGAAGCAGGGCGGACGCATCGTCAACACGGCCTCGGTCACCGCCTATCACGGCAGCCCGAAACTGCCCGACTACTCGGCGACCAAGGGCGCGATCGTCGCGTTCACGCGGTCGCTGTCGATCGAGCTGGCCGAACGCGACATCCGCGTGAACGCGGTCGCGCCGGGGCCGATCTGGACGCCGCTGATTCCGTCGACGTTCACGCCCGAACAGGTCGAGAAATTCGGCTCGAACGTGCCGCTCAAGCGGCCGGGGCAACCGGACGAACTGATCGACTGCTACGTGCTGCTCGCGTCGGACGGCGCGAGCTACATGACCGGGCAGACGCTGCATCCGAACGGCGGCTCGATCGTCGGCGGCTGACGGCCGCGCTCACGCAAATACAAGGAGAAAGCAGATGAGACAACCCAACTGGACCATTGCGGCGCTCGCCGCCGGCGTGCTCGCCGTGTCGGGCCTCGCCCGCGCGCAGATGCCGAGCGAGCCGCCCGCGTCGAATTCGCATGTGCCGGGCGGCGTGATCAATCCGTCGTCGGGCGCGGGCGGCGCGGGTGACCCCGGCATCGCGAAAGCGCCGAAGGGCGCCGACGCGGAGTTCGTCGACAAGGCCGCGATGGCCGGCAAGGCGGAAGTGCAGGCAAGCCAGCTAGCGCTGAAGCAGGCGCAGTCGGCGGACGTGCGCGCTTTCGCGAAACGGATGGTCGCCGATCACGGCAAGGCGAACGCGAAGCTCGAGGAAATCGCCGCGCGCAAGGGCATGAAGCCGCAGGTCGACCAGATCTCGGACCCCGACGTCGAGGCGCTGCGCGGCAAGAGCGGGCACGACTTCGACACCGCGTATCTCGCGGCGGCCGGCCCCGATGCGCACAAGAAGGCGGTCGCGTTGTTCGAGGACGAAGCCCGCGACGGCAAGGACGCGCAACTGCGCGCGTTCGCCAAGTCCACGCTGCCGACGCTCAAGCATCACCTGAGCATGGCGGAGACGGTTGCACGCAAGGTGGGCGCGCAATAGTGCGTGCCCGGTTCACCTCCGGGCCGCACGTGCGGCCCGCTTTTTCGGAGAAGCAGTCATGGCCCAACGGCAATCGAAGCACGAAGGTATCCTCGAACTGCTCTGCCAGGCATACGAGACCGAGCTTGGCGGCGCGCAGATCTACGAGGCCGCACTCCAGTGCGCGACCGACGAGGACCTGCACAAGGAATGGGAGAAATACCACCGCGAGACGCTGCATCACCAGGAGGTGCTGCGCAAGGTATTCGAAACGCTCGGCCTCGATCCCGATGCGCAATCGCCGGGGCGCGCCGCGGTAGCGGCCACCGGCAAGTCGCTGGTGCAGGTGATCGAGCAGGCGAGGAAGCAGGCCGACCCGGCGGTCGCGCAGGTGGTGGCGGCCGAGTGCGTGGTGCTGGCCGAAACCAAGGATCACCTGAACTGGGAACTGATCGGCTACGCGGCCGACCAGTTGCCCGACAGTGACGCCGCGAAGGCGCTGAAGGCCGCGCACGACGAGGTCGAGGCCGACGAGGATCATCACCTGTATCACACGCGTGGCTGGGCGCGCGAGATGTGGATCGAGTCGATGGGCTTCAAGGCGGTGCTGCCGCCGCCGGAGGAAGTGAAGAAGGTGGAATCCGCCGCCGATGCGGCACGTGCCGAGCGCTCGCGCGGCAAGATGATGTAACGCCCGGGCGGGCGGCGTCGCGCGTGGCGCGGCGCCCGCCTGCTCGTCATGAAGGTTGCGTACGCAACTTACTGTACCCGGCCGTATCGATCCCTCACGTCAGCGCGTCGACGATCATCGTCACCACCGACGCCGCCATCAGCACCACCGCCAGCCAGCCGAACAGTTTCGATACCGGGCCGCTCCCGGGCTGGCCGGCAGCGTCGCGCTTCCCCGACAGCAACATCACGAGCACGAGCATCGGCACCGCGGCCACGCCGTTGAGCACGGCGCTCCAGTACAACGCCCGGATCGGGTCGATCGGGCTGAAGCAGATCGCGATGCCGACGATCACGCACAGCGCCAGCACCGTGTAGAAGGCGGGCGCGCGCCGCACGGGCTCGTTCAGCCCTTCGCGGAACCGCCAGGCTTCCGCGCAACCGTAGGCGGCGCTGCCCGCGAACGCGGGAATCGCGAGCAGGCCGCAGCCGACGATGCCGAACGCGAACACCAGGAACGCAGCTTCGCCGGCGATCGGCCGCAGCGCCTCGGCGGCCTGCGCGGTGCTGCCGATGTCGTGCCGGCCGTGCGCGAAGAAAACGGCCGCGCCGATCACCATGATGCAGAACGACACCGCGTTGGTGACGACCATGCCGGTCCACGTATCGACCGTGACGCGCTGCTCGGTCTCGCGGCGCGTGTCGCGTTCGCCGTCCTGTTGCTCGGCCGTGGTTTGCTCGACTTCGAGCGCGGCCTGCCACACGAACAGGTACGGGCTCAGCGTCGTGCCGAGCACGGCGACCGCGGTGGTCGCATACGCATGCGTGAACGCGATCTGCGGCAGCACGATCGCATGCAGCACGTTGCCCCAGTCGACGTGCACGAAGCCGAGTTCGAGCACGTACGCGATCAGGCCAAGCGTCATCCATTTCAGCCAGCGCGCGTAGCGCTCGTATGACAGCATCACCTGCAACGCGAGCGATGCGATCCCGTAGACCGGCGCATACCAGTAGCTGCGGCCGCCGACGACGAGCGCTGTCGCATCGCCCATCGCCGCAAGATCGGCGCCGACGTTCACGACGTTGACGATCACGACCATCACGATCAGCGTCTTCGCGACGCGATCGGAAAAGTGTTCGCGAATGCCGGCCACGAGACCTTCGCGATTGCGTCGCCCGATGAACGCCGCCGCGAGCTGCACGGCGACCATCATCGGCAGCGTGACGACGATCATCCACAGCATGTTGAAACCGAACTGGCTGCCGGCCTGCGCGTAGACGGCGACGTTGCTCGGATCGGCGTCCGACGCGCCCGCGAGCAGGCCGGGGCCGAGCCGCCGATACCACGGTTTCGCGGCGGGCGGCGGCGCCCCGGCCGCCGCCCGCGCGTCTTCGCCCAGTCGGCTCATCCGGCATCCCCGTGCGACGGGTGCCCGCCGCCGTGGCGTCGCTCGCGCGCGAGGCGCGACGCGGTGCGCAGCGCGTCGACCAGCGTGCGGTACGCGTGTTCGCGGGAATCGGCGCCGCGCGTGCGCAGCACGTACGACGGATGATAGGTGGCGACGACGAGCCGGCCGTCGTCGGTGCGCACCGGCGCGCGCGTGCGCTCGAGCGTCGCGTCGTTGTCCTGCAGCACCGCGCGCAACGCCGTCGCGCCGAGCGCGACCACCACGCGCGGCTGTACGGTTTCCAGTTCGCGTTCGAGCCAGTAGCGGCACGCGGCCACTTCGCGCTGCGCGGGCGTCTTGTGCAGCCGCCGCTTGCCGCGCGGTTCCCATTTGAAGTGCTTGACCGCGTTCGTCAGGTAGACGTGCGAGCGTTCGATTCCGGCTTCGTCGAGCGCGCGGTCCAGCATGCGGCCGGCCGCACCGACGAACGGCATGCCCGCGCGGTCTTCCTGGTCGCCCGGCTGCTCGCCGACCAGCATGATCGTCGCGTCGACCGGCCCTGCGCCCGGCACCGGCTGCGTCGCGTGTTCCCACAGCGCGCAGCGGCGGCACGCGTCGAGCGTGCGCGGGGCCTCGTCGTCGGGCGGCGAAGCCGGAGGGGCGGGCGCTTTGCGGGTCATGCGGCGCCTCCGGCGCAGGCCGACGCAGCAGCGCGCCGCGATCGGGCGGAACGCTTCGGCAATCGCGTGGTCGCACGCGCAGAGGGAGGCAATCGGGCCGATTGAAGCCGCATCGCACGCATGAAGGACTCCGGAGTCGACGATACGAACGAGACAGCAACCGGCATGCCGCATGCGGTCGGTATGGGCGCGCGCCTTGCGTGGCAAGCCCGGCCAACGACAGGAGAAGCAGATGCAACCCGACCCCGGCGACGATCCCGCCGCCGACGACGTGCTGCTGTGGCGCGCGCCCGACAGCGTGCCGCGCCGCCCGCGCCGCGTGCTGGTCGTCGACGACTATCGCGATGCGGCGGATGCGCTGCGCCTGCTGCTCGAGGCGCGCGGCTTCGAGTGCCGGGTCGCCGACGATCCGTTCGCCGTGTGCGACGTCGCGCGCGACTGGCAGCCGTTCGCGGTCGTGCTCGATATCGCGATGCCGGGCCTCGACGGACTGGAACTCGCGACGCGGCTGCGCGGCGATCCGCAGACATCGGACATGCTGCTGGTCGCGTGCAGCGGGCTGGCGTCGCGGCGGGATCGCGAACAGGCGAAGGAAGCCGGCTTCGATGCGCATTGCGCGAAGCCGCTGACGCCGCACCGCCTGCTGGGCTACCTCGAATCGGCGAGCGGCGGTGCGGTGACGCCGGACGAGGACGTTACACGACCCTTGTAAAAAGGCCGGCGGCGCGCAGGGCGCGGCCGGTCAGGCGACGGTGCGCGGCGCGGCACGGGCGCTCGACCGCCCCGCCGCGACGGCCAGCGCGCTGGCGAGCACGAGCAGCGCGGCGCTGAACGCGAAGGTCGCACGGTAGCCGTGCAGGTCGAACAGCAGGCCGCCCGTCGTCGCGCCGAGCGTGATCGCCAGTTGCACGACCGCCACCATCAGCCCGCCGCCGGCCTCCGCGTCGCGCGGCAACGTGCGCGCGAGCCAGGTCCACCAGCCTACCGGCGCCGCCGTACCGAGCAGGCCCCACAGCGCGAGCAGGCACGCGGTTGCCGCCGTCGACGCGCCGAAGCCCGTCAACGCGAGCGCGATCGCGGCCATCAGCAGCGGCGTGGCGACGAGTGCCCGGTACAGCCCGTATTTCAGGACGCCGCCGATCAGCGCCGTGCCCGCGACACCCGCGATGCCGATCCCGAGCAGCATCAGCGACAGCGCGGTCGTGCCGGCATGCGTGACGGTTTCGAGAAACGGGCGCAGGTAGGTGAACAGCGCGAACTGTCCCATGAAGAACACGCCCACCGCGGCCATGCCGACCGCGACCGGCGGCCGGGCCAGCAGCGTCGCCGCACCGACCCGCGTGCGCTGCGGCGCCGAGGGCATCGACGGCAGGCTGACGAGCTTCCAGCCGAGCGCGAGGGCGGCCACCGGCACGACGCAGAAGAATGCCCAGCGCCAGCCGACGATCGCGCCGAGGAAGCTGCCGAGCGGCGCGGCCACGACGGTCGCGAGCGCGTTGCCGCCATTCACGATCGCGAGCGCGCGCGGTACCTGCCGGTCCGGCACGAGGCGCATCGCGGTCGCGGCGGACATCGACCAGAAACCGCCGATCGCCACGCCGATCAGCGCGCGGCCGGCGATGAACGCCGCATAGTTCGGCGCGAACGCGACGACCGTGCCGGACACGATCGTCAGCAGCGTCAGCGACAGCAGCACGCGCTTGCGATCGCAGCGCCCGGCGAGCGACGCGATCAGCAGGCTCGTCACGAGCGCGAACGCGCCCGATACGGAGATCGCCTGGCCGGCCTGACCTTCGCTGACGTGCAGGTCGCCCGCGATCGGCGTGAGCAGGCTGACCGGCATGAATTCGGAGGCGACCAGCGCGAACGCGCCGAGCGACATCGCAAGGACGGCGCCCCATGCGGCGGTATGGCCGGCTGCGGCGCCGCGCTCGGGAGTGGAAACGGAGGGCATGACGGGAATCGATGCGGAAGGCGTCGGTCGTGCGCTCAGTCGCAATGCGCGGCCGTGTCGCGGCCGGCCAGATGCGTGCTCGCGTCGTCGTTGCGCGCGGCCTGCACCTTCACGGCGGCGGCCTGTGCGTCGTCGACCCACGTGCGCGGATTCATGCGGGCGGGATTGAAACCGGCCGATGCGTAGCGAACCATGTCCTCGCGGACCTGGTCGCGCGTGAGGCCAGGCGCGGATTGCGCGAGCAGCGGGGCGGAGCCGACCAGCGCGGCGACGGCGGTAACGAGGGGGAAAACGCGGATTTTCATGGCGTGTGGTTCCGAAAGGGGCGGCGTGTCGGCTGGGAGCGCGACGCGACGCGATGGGTCGATGGCTTCGCAGTCTAGCGAGCCGTCCGGCATCGATTAAGTAGCTCGCCGCGCTTGGACTTATTAGCCACGCCGATGAATTGGCGCGGGCGGTGCTAGGATTGACGTTCGTCCCGACCGGAGCCTGCCGACATGGCGCGCGAAAATTTCAACGACCTGCTCGTCTTTCTCGCGGTGGCCCGCGATCGCAGCTTCACGCGCGCGGCCGCGCGGCTCGGCGTGTCGCAATCGGCGCTGAGCCAGACCGTGCGCGATCTGGAAACGCGGCTTGGCGTGCGGCTGCTGGCGCGCACGACGCGCAGCGTGTCGACGACCGAGGCCGGCGAGGCGCTGTTCCAGGCGGTGGCGCCGCGCATCGACGAGATCTCGGCGCAACTGGCCGCGCTGTCCGATTTCAGGGACAAGCCGGCCGGCGTGGTGCGCATCACGGCCACCGAGCATCCGATCGACACGGTCGTCTGGCCGAAGCTCAGGAACGTGCTGCCCGACTATCCGGACATTCGCGTCGAGCTGTCGGTCGACTACGGGCTGTCGAACATCGTCGAGGAGCGCTACGACATCGGCGTGCGGTACGGCGACCAGGTGGCGCAGGACATGATCGCGGTGCGGATCAGCCCGGACATCCCGATGGCGATGGTCGCCGCGCCGTCCTATCTCGACGGCCGCAAGCCGCCGAGGAAGCCGCAGGATCTGCTCGACCACGACTGCGTCACGCTGCGGCTCGCGACCGCGAAGGGTATCTATGCGTGGGAATTGAAGAAGGGCAAGAACGCCATCCAGGCGCGCGTGAACGGCCGGATCACCTGCAATACGCAGCCACACATGGTGCAGGCGGCGCTCGACGGTTTCGGCATCGCGTTCGTCGCCGAGGATGTCGCGCACGCGCATCTGCGCAGCGGCGCGCTGCGCATCGTGATGCCGGACTGGTGCCCGGTGTTTCCGGGCTACCACGCGTACTATCCGAGCCGCCGCCAGGCGTCGCGCGCGTTTTCGGTCGTGATCGACGCGCTGCGGCACCGGCCGTAGCGCGCGGCGTTCGCCGCCGCGGCGCGGGCAAAAAAACGCCCCGCGGGCGGGGCGTGTCGAACCGATGCGCCGGCGAACCGGCGCCGCGTCATGGTGCGGTCAATGGCGGCCGCGCGTGCGCGGATCGTCGAGGTCTTCGGTCGGGTCGGTCAGCCCGAGCTCGTCGCCGGCACTCCAGTACGGGGTGCTGCCGTAGAACTCGTGCAGCGGCTCGGCCCATTGCGGATCGGCCATCGCCGGCCAATGGTCCTTGTCGAACCCCGGCGCGTTGCGAATCCGTTCCGACGATACCGACAGCAGGAAGCACTTGCGTTCGGTGTCGAGCGTCAGCGCGCTCCACGGAATCGCGTGGAGCTTGTCGCCGATGCCGAGGATGCCGCCGCTCGACAGCACCGCATACGCGATGCGGCCGGAGCGCACGTCGAGCATGATGTCCTTGATCTTGCCGACATCGTCGCCGTCCGTCGTATAGACCTTGTCGCCTTCCAGCGTATCGGCCGCCATCACGTCGGGGCCGGGGCCGGCCGCCGTCGCGGCGCCCTTGCCGATGATGCGGGTCTGACCTTGATCGGGAGTCTGCATGGTTTCCTCCAGGCTGCGTGGGGCGCGACCGTGCCCGGGGCGGGCCCTGCGGGTCGCGCGGGGTTGTCGAGGCGGGGCGGAAATCGCTCCGTCACGTCTGCTTCGGTTGCGACACGCCTTCCAGCGTGTTCGCCACGTCGTCGCGCTCGGGGCTGGCCGTGCGCGTCGCGATGTCGGCGAGCGACAGCATGCCGACCAATCGCTTGTCGTGATCGACGACGGGCAGCCGGCGCAGTTGCGCATCGGCCATGTAGTGCTGGATCTCGTCCAGCGAATCGTCGTCGAAGCACCATTCGATCGGGCCGGACGCGACCTCGTGGACCCGCGTCTCCGGCGGTTTGCCGGCCGAGATCGCGCGCACCGCGAGATCGCGGTCCGTCACCATCCCGATCAGCCGGTTGTTGTCGCACACGGGCAGCGCGCCGATGTCGTAGCGCTCCATCAGTTGGGCGGCGTGACGGATCGAGTCGGTCGGGGCGATCCGCACGACGTCCTGCGACATGATTTCGTTGACGCGATGCATGAAATTCTCCTTGGCGGTGGGTGAAGCAATGTGCCGATGCGGCCGCTCCGTCTCCAGCAAACCGCATGCCGTGCGCGGGCCGTCCTTGTCATTCGTCGTCGCGTTTGCGCTTGTCCTGCCACGGCCCGTCGTCGTGCGTCCCGGGCGGCGTGTCGGGCTCGATGCGCGTGACGCCGCCGGTCGCGGGCGGGTCGCTCGCCGGAAACGTGTCTTCGAGCTGCTTGTCGATATGACGCTCCGAGTGGCGCGTGTGCGTGCGGTCCTGATGCTTCAGCGGCGGTTGCGGATCGGGCTGCCGCTCGTGCGCCGGTGCGTCGTGGCCGTGCCGGGTCGAATCCTTCATGGCGGTGCTCCGTATCGGGGACGATGAGCCCGCTCTGCCGCAACCTGCGTTCCCGGCCCCCGCGCGCGGCACGCGACTTGCCGCCGCAGCGGCGATGACCACGACGACGACCATGACGACACGGCGCAGCAGGGTTGCCTGCTGCGCGCACATCGAGCAGGAGGCACGACGATGATTCCGAAACGACGACCAGGAGTGCGCTACGAGATCAACGTATGCGGCGGCGGATTCGATTCGGTGAAGAGCCATTTCGATACGTGGAAGCACGAACCGCTGATCTACCGGCCCGAGCGCCGGATGTTCGAAGGCAAGGCCGACGTGCGGCGGCTCGGCGACGAGACGTTCGGCGCGACCGAGCCGGCGCGCTTCGCGCTGCAGTGCGCGTGCGAGCCGTCCGATCCGTACGCGCTCGCCGCGCGCGTGCGGGACGACGGCCGCGAGCTGTGGCTGGTGATGGCGGCGTACGACGCATAGCGGTGCGCTTGCAAGTTTTGCAGCGAGCGGTGTAGCGAATGCATGGCGAAGGCATGGCGCTTCGTCCGCGGCCGCGCGGCGGCGCGGCGACTCCGTGTAAGGGCGATACGAACGGACGGCACGCGGTTTGCGAATCATTCGGTACGCGCCCGGCGCGCCGATATCGACCCGAACCCCGCAACGATGGAATGCCGATGACCCACGAACCCGTGCAATGGCTGCAACGGCCCGAACCGCCGATCCCCGACATCGAGCCGGACCCCGAGCCGCCCGATCCCGACGACGTACCGCCGGACATGCCCGAACCGTACCGGGAACCGGAGGGCGATCCGCCCGGGCATGCGCCGCCGGAACGCGATCCGCCGTCGCCGGAGCCGCCGGTGCGTGCCGGCTTGGCGGGGCCGGTGCGCGCAAGGCCGCGAACGAAAACGGAGGTGCTGCAATGAGCATTCGCGTGAACCCCGGCATGCTGCGCGACCTCGCCGAGACGTTCGGCCGCCATTTCGAGGCGCGCGAGATAGCGTTCCATGTGGAGGAACAGCCGCCCGGTGCGCTGCATATCGGTTTTCGCGTCGACGGCCATCCGGCGTCGCTGACCGTCACGTTCGACCCCGACGCCTTCGCCGCGCTCGAACGGGCCGACGTCGAACGGCAGCGCGGCACGCTCACGCGCGTCGCGGCCGAATTCGACGCGATGATGGCGCGCCGCGCACCGACCGCTTACGCGGGCGATTTCCATTTCAACCGGCTCTGAACGGTGCCGCCGCGGCGTGGCCCCGAGCCGTCGACTCCAGGGAGGGATTCGATGAACACGATCCAGACGATACGGGTGGGCGCCTGTGCGTTCGCCGCTGCGTGCGCGCTGGGCGCATGCACGCAACCGACCAGCGGCCCCTACGGCGCGCATCCGGCGCCGCCCGCGCCGCCCGACGGCCGTGGCGCGCAGTCGACCACGACGATGCCGGATGCGAATACGCGCTACGACCCGCGTCCGTCGCCGGGCAATACGATGCCGCCGGGCGCGACCGTCGGCGAACCGGTCGACGTGCCGCCGCCGGGGCCGAATGGCACGCAGGGCGACCAGCCGCTGCCGGGCACGCCGCCGCCGATGCAGTACTGACACGACGCGTTGCGGCGACGCGTCGCGGCGTTGCGGCACGGGCAACGCCGCACCGCGATGCCGCGGGAGGAATGCGATGGCGAATCAGCACGAACATCTGGAGGACTGGCTGCGCGATGCGTACGCGATGGAGCGCCAGGCCGAGATGATGATCGACGCGCAGATGAAGCGGGTCGGGCACTATCCGCAATTGCAGGATCGGCTTCGGCTGCATCTCGACGAGACGCTCGCGCAGCAGGCGCTCGTCGAAGCGTGCCTGATGCGGCTCGGTACGTCGCCGTCGGCGACCAAGGATCTCGCCGCGCGTGTCGCCGCGTACGGTCAGATCGCGAGCGGCATGCTGGCGGACGACGAAGTCGTGAAGACCGCGTTGGCCGGTTATGCGTTCGAGCAACTCGAAATCGCCGCGTACACGGCGCTCGTCGCGGCGGCGCACGCGGCCGGCGAGGAAGAGATCCGTGCGTGTTGCGAGCGGATCCTGCAGCAGGAGCGCGACATGGCCGCATGGTTGCTGCGCCATCTGCCCGAGTTGACGACCGCCTTTCTCGATCGTTCGGCCGGTCGACCGCATCGATGCGAAGCGGTGACGGGGCGCTCCCCGAGCGAAATGCGTGCCCCAAACTTCCCCCGGCTTGTAAAAAAGCGGCCTCGGCGTCCGGCAAAATGGGGTGCGAACTCCCGAGAGCCGCGACATATCGCGCTTCGCGCGACTGGCACGGAAGCTGCATCACGTTCGGCAGAAGACATACCGCGAACCGAACCGTCAGGAGGCTTTCGATGCCCGTCTCGCTTGCGCTGCAGATGCGACAGCATCTGGCACTTACGCCGAGGCTTCAGCAGTCGCTGCGGCTGCTGCAGTTGTCCTCGCTCGAGTTTCAACAGGAATTGCGTCAGGCGCTCGACATGAACCCGTTTCTCGAAGACGGCCAGGGCGACGAGGAAACGGCTGCCGAGGCCCCCGAGCAACCGACCGAAGCGGCCGCGCCCGAAGCGGCGCCCGAGCGCGACGAAATCCGCCCGCCGGATGGCGAGGTGCCGTTTACCGCCGCGCCCGCGCCGCGCGGCACGAGCCGCCAGGGCGAGGACGGAGACGGCCTGTCGCCGGGCGAATGGATGGCCGCCGAGCCGTCGCTGCATCAGCAATTGCACGATGCACTCCGGCTCTATCCCCTCAACAAGCGCGACCGCGAAGCCGCGCGCCTCGTGATCGATGCGCTGGACGACGACGGCTACCTGCGTCAGGAGCTTCCCGAACTCCTGGTCGCCGCCGATCCGGCGTGGCTGCTGTCGGAGCAGGATCTCGCGGTCGCGCTGCGGCTCGTGCAGATGCTCGACCGGCCCGGGATCGCCGCCCGTTCGTTGTCCGAATGCCTGGTGTTGCAGCTCGATGCGATTCCGGCCGGCACGCCGGCGCTCGCGGAAGCGAAAGCGATCGCGCGCGAGCATCTGGAACGTCTTGCGCGCCGCGAGACGGCCGAGATCCAGCGGCGCCTCGGCTGCAACCAGCAGACGCTGCACGCGGCCTGCGCGCTGGTGCGCGGGCTGGACCCGCGCCCCGGCAATCACTACGGCAGCACGCGCGGCGATTACGTGGTGCCCGACGTGATCGTGCGCCAGGTGCGCGACGAGTGGATCGTCACGATCAATCCGGCCGTGCTGCCGCGTGCACGCTTGCACGAGCGCTACGCGACGCTGTTCGCGCAGTCGAGCGGCGAGCGCGATTCGCCGCTCGGCCAGCAGTTGCAGGAGGCGCGCTGGCTGATCCGCAACGTGCAGAAGCGCTTCGACACGATCCAGCGCGTGGGCGAATGCATCGTCGCGCGGCAGCGCGATTTCTTCCGCTACGGCGAGATCGCGATGAAGCCGCTCGTGCTGCGCGACATCGCGGAAGAGCTCGACCTGCACGAATCGACCGTCTCGCGCGCGACCGGCAACAAGTACATGGCCACGCCGCACGGCACGTTCGAGTTCAAGCATTTCTTCCCGCGCAAGCTCGAGGCGGCCGGCAAGGGCGTGTGTTCGGCGTCGGCCGCGAAGGTACTGATCCGCGACATGATCGCGGCCGAGCGGCATACCGATCCGCTGTCCGACGTCGCGCTCGCGGAGAACCTCGCGGGCCGCGGCATTCTTCTTGCGCGTCGCACGGTGACGAAGTATCGCCAGGCGATGAAGATTCCGCCGGCCGACTTGCGGCGTCGCGACGCCGCGTGACGGCCCGATTGTCCCAACCCGCGCGTGCCGCGCATGGCGTCGGCGCGCGCGCCAACGAGAGGAGCGCAACCATGCCAGCCAAATCCCAGGCCCAGCAGCGCGCCGCGGGGGCCGCGCTATCGGCCAAGCGCGGCGACACGAAAGTGAAGGATCTCAAGCCGCCGGCGAAATCGATGGCCAAGTCGATGAGCGAGAAAGAGCTCGAGAAAATGGCGTCCACATCCGCGCACGGCAAACCGAAACACAAGCACGATGCGTGACCGGCGCCGACGTTTAGTGACGACTGCTGTCATCCAGGAGGGTTCCATGCTTCGATACGCCATCATTTTCTTCGTCATCGCGATCATTGCCGCCGTGTTCGGCTTCGGCGGCATCGCCGCGGGCGCGGCCGAGATCGCGAAGATCCTGTTCTACATCTTCGTCGTGATCTTCCTGGTCACGCTGCTGCTGGGCGTCGTCCGACGATGAGCGTGACGCCCGACCGGTCGGAGCGCGTGAAGGAGCTCGAGCACGCGTTCGCGATCGGTTTTCCGTCGCAGTCGACCGTCGTCGTGCAGCCGGACGACGCATCGGGTCGGCTGACGATCCACGTGTCGTGGGTGCGCGTGCCGTCCGACGAGGACGCGCGCGAATGGCGCTGCACGGTCGACATGCGGTTCGATGCGGACGTGATCGAACGCTACGCGTTGCTCGATGACGCCGACCGGCTGCGCGTGCGCACGCAGCTATGCGACCGCGCGCGGCGCGCGGTGGACGAGCACAAGCCGCGCATCGAGGATGCCGCGATCGAATGCAACGTGGCGCTCGACGTGACGCGCACCCAATTCGACGCGGCGCTGCGCGCGCCCTGACGCCGCGGCCGGCCCGCGGTCGTTCGCGGCGCGCCGGGCCGGCTTTCCCTGCCGTCCGCACGCGTCGCGCCGCGGCGCGTCGCCGTGCGGCGGCTTCCTATCGAATGCCACGAGGACACCTAGCGATGACGAATCCCCCATCCGCCGGCAAGACCCCGCCGACGCAACCGCACGACAGCGTGAAGTCGCGCCAGCTCGAGGAGAACCGTGCGCGGCCCGACGGCGAGGCGCTGCGCACCAACCAGGGCGTGCGGATCGCCGACAACCAGAACACGCTGCGAGGCGGCGCGCGCGGCCCGTCGCTGCTCGAAGACTTCATCATGCGCGAGAAGATCACGCATTTCGATCACGAGCGCATTCCGGAGCGCGTGGTGCATGCGCGCGGGTCGGCCGCCCACGGCGTGTTCCGCGTGTACGAGCCGATGGCCGACTACACGAAGGCCGCGTTCCTGCAGGACCCGGCCGCCGAAACGCCGGTGTACGTGCGTTTCTCGACCGTGCAGGGGCCGCGCGGCTCGTCCGACACCGTGCGCGACGTGCGCGGCTTCGCGGTGAAGTTCTATACCGAGGAAGGCAACTACGACCTCGTCGGCAACAACATGCCGGTGTTCTTCATCCAGGACGCGATCAAGTTCCCCGACTTCGTGCACGCGGTGAAGCCGGAAGCGCCGAACGAGATGCCGACCGGCGCATCGGCGCACGACACGTTCTGGGATTTCGTGTCGCTGGTGCCGGAAACGACGCACACGGTGCTGTGGCTGATGTCGGACCGCGCGTTGCCGGCGAGCTATCGCGCGATGGACGGCTTCGGCGTGCACACGTTCCGCTTCGTGAACGCGGCCGGCGTCGAGCGTTTCGTGAAATTCCACTGGCGGCCCGTGAGCGGCGCGTATTCGCTGCTGTGGGACGAGGCGCAGCGAATCGCCGGCCACGACCCGGATTTCAATCGGCGCGACCTGTGGACGGCGATTGAGCGCGGCGACTATCCGGAGTTCGAGCTCGGTGTGCAGATGATCGATCCGGCCGACGCGGACAAATTCGACTTCGACCTGCTGGATGCGACCAAGCTCGTGCCGGAAGAGCTCGTGCCGGTGCGGCCGATCGGCCGGATGACGCTGAACCGCAACCCCGACAACTTCTTCGCGGAGACCGAGCAGGTCGCGTTTCACCCGGGCCACGTGGTGCCGGGCATCGACTTCACGAACGACCCGTTGTTGCAGGGGCGGCTGTTCTCGTACACCGATACGCAACTGAGCCGGCTCGGCGGCCCGAATTTCCACGAGATTCCGATCAACCGGCCGGTGTGTCCGTTCGCGAACAACCAGCGCGATGCGCTGCACCGGCAGACGATCAACGTCGGGCAGGCGTCGTACGAGCCGAACTCGACGAGCGGCGGCTGGCCGCGCGAGACGCCGCCCGCGCCGTCCGGCGGCGGTTTCGAGACCGTGCCCGAGCCGCTCGAAGGCAACAAGGTGCGCGTGCGCAGCGAATCGTTCGCGGACCATTTCTCGCAGCCCGCGCTGTTCTATCAGAGCATGACCGAGATCGAGCAGCGGCATATCCGCGACGCGTACTGCTTCGAGCTCGGCAAGGTCACGCAGCCGAAGATTCGCGAGCGGGTGGTCAACGAGATCATCGCGCGCTTCGACGCGGGGCTCGCCGCGCAGGTCGCCGAGCGGCTCGGGCTGCCCGCGCCGCAGGCGGCCGCGACGCCGGCCGTCGCGCAGCGCTCGCCCGCGCTGAGCCTGATCGGCCGCGCGAAGCCCGGCATCCGTTCGCGCAAGATCGCGCTGATTGCGACGCCCGGCGTGAATCAGGTGCTCGTCGAGCAGGTGCGCGACGCGCTGCAGGCCGCGCACGCGGTGCCGACGATCGTCGCGCCGACGCTCGCGCCGATCGGCGGCATCGTGCCGGAGGCGACGCTGGTCGGCATGCCGTCGGTGATGTTCGATGCGGTGTTCGTCTGCGGCGGCGACGGCGACGGGCGCGACCTCGCGCACAGCGCCGACGCCCGCCATTTCGTGCGCGAGGCGTTCAAGCACCTGAAGCCGATCGCGGCCGTCGGGTCGGGGCGGCAACTGCTCAGCGCCGCCCACCTGCCCGATCCGGCCGAAGGCGTGTGCGTCGGGCAGGCGGTCGATCTCGACAAGGTGCTGAACACGTTGTCGGATCACCTCGGCCAGCATCGCGTGTGGGCGCGCGAGCAGCAGGCGGCTGAACTGCCGGCATAGGGCCGGCTGCGGTTTGCGCCGGTCGGCGCGCCTGCCTTTGGGCGGGCGCGCTTTCGGCCAGGGCCTGTTCACGCTAATAACGGGCTTGCGCTGGCCCCCAGAAGGGCCGAGCGCAAGGATTGCGACGAAGCGAATACTCGACGTATTCGCGAGGAGCATGACGCGGCGATCGGCCCTTCTGGGGGCCAGCCCCGCGAATGCATTTTTCTAAACAGGGGAACGTGCCTTTCCGCCCGCATGGCGGCGTCGTTCGTCGTTGCAATAGCAACGGCTATTGCGCCTCCTCTCTTCTTGCCCTGCGGGCGGAAAGGCACGTTCGCAAGCCCGTTATTAGCGTGAACAGGCCCTAGGAGGAACACGCATGGCACCGCGGATGATATGGAAAGGCGCGATCAGCTTCGGGCTCGTGCACGTGCCCGTGCAGTTGTTCCCGGCGACGCGCACGGTGAAGCCGTCGTTCCGGATGCTCGACAAGCGCTCGATGGACCCGATCGGCTATCGGCAGATCAACAAGCGCACCGGCAAGGAGGTCACGCGCGAGGACATCGTGCGCGGCTACGAGTACGAGAAGGAGCGCTACGTCGTGCTCAGCGACGACGAAATCCGCGCGGCGAATCCGGAATCGACGCAGACGGTCGACATCCTGACCTTCGTCGACGAGGACGCCGTGTCGTTTCTCTATCTGGACACGCCTTACTACCTGGTACCCGACCGCAAGGGCGAGAAGGTCTACGCGCTGCTGCGCGACGCGCTGAAGGACAGCGGCAAGATCGGCATCGCGCTCGTGGTGATGCGCGACCGCCAGCATCTGGGCGCGCTGATTCCGGTCGGGCCGATGCTCGCGCTCGATACGCTGCGCTGGCAGGAGGAATTGCGGCCGCTCGCCGAATTGTCGGTGCCGGCCGACGACGCGAAGGGCGCCGGCGTCACCGCGCGCGAACTCGACATGGCGAAGAAGCTGATCGACGACATGTCCGGCAAATGGACGCCCGACGAATATCACGACACGTTCCGCGACGATATCCTCGAACTGGTCGAGCGCAAGGTGCGCGCGGGCAAGATCGAGGAGATCGAGGACCGGCCCGCGCAGACCGGGCGCGCGGCGAGCAACGTGGTCGATCTCACCGAGCTGCTCAAGCGCAGCCTGAAGGGCGGCGCCGGCGCGCGCGCGGCGGATCTGCGCGACGAGCGCGGCGAAGCGGAGGGCGAGGCGTCGTCGTCGCGGGGCGGCGCGCGCCGCAAGCCGGCGGCGAAATCCGCGGCGAAAGGCGCGGCGACGAAAACCGCGGCGAAGCGAACCGCCGCGAAACGCGGCGCGACGAGCGCACCTGCGGCGAAGAAGACCGCCGCGCGCCGCAAGCACGCGGCGTGATGCCGATGACGCCGATTCCGACTCCGATTCCGACGAGGTGACGCGATGGCCGGCAAGCTCGATCCGTACCGCCGCAAGCGCCATTTCGGCGCGACGCCCGAGCCCGAAGGGGCGCACGGGAAACGTCGCGCGAAAGCGCAGACGCAAGCGGACACGAAGCCGAAGGCGAAGCCTGCCGCGCGTGCACGCCATGCGCTGCGCTTCGTGATCCAGGAGCACCACGCGCGACGGCTGCACTACGACTTCCGGCTCGAACTCGACGGCACGCTCAAGTCGTGGGCCGTGCCGAAGGGGCCGAGCTTCGATCCGCGGGTGAAGCGGCTCGCCGTGCACGTCGAGGACCATCCGCTCGAATATGCGTCGTTCGAAGGCGAGATTCCGGCCGGGCATTACGGTGCGGGGTCGGTCGTCGTCTGGGACGAAGGCACGTGGACGCCCGATGGCGGCGTGGCGCACGCGCGCGAAGGCTATCGGGCGGGCAAGCTGACGTTCCGGCTCGACGGCCACAAGCTGCACGGCGGCTGGGCGCTCGTGCGCAGCGGGCGGCAGGAAGGGCGTCAGGAGCAGTGGCTGCTGATCAAGGAGCGCGATGACGACGCGCGCGGCGCCGATGAATTCGACGTCGTCGGCGAGCGGCCGGGAAGCGTGCATGACGGCGCGTCCAACGGCGCGGCGCGCAAGCGCGCGGCGTCTCGCCGCGAATCGGCTGGCGCGGACGGCGATGCACGCGACGCGCGACACGACAACCAGCGTCCCACCGAACCGTCGCAAGTCGAAGGCGCGGTGCGCGCGCCGCTGCCCGAGCGCGTCGCGCCGCAACTCGCGACGCTGGTCGACGCACCGCCGACCCAGGGCGGTTGGTGCTACGAACTGAAGTTCGACGGCTATCGGATCCTGGCGCGTATCGTGGGGAAGGGCGCGCGTCGGCGCGTCACGTTGATGACGCGCGAAGGCCGGGACTGGACCGCGAAGCTGCGCGCGCAGCGCGACGCGCTCGCGGCGCTCGACGTCGACGACGCATGGCTCGACGGCGAGGCCGTCGTGCTCGGCGAAAACGGCCTGCCCGATTTCCAGGCGTTGCAGAACGCGTTCGGCACCGGGCGAGCGGATGCGATCACTTTCTTCGTGTTCGATCTGCCTTATCTCGACGGATACGACCTGCGCGATGCGCCGCTCACGGCCCGCCGAGCGCTGCTCGAACCGCTGCTCGCGAACGGCGACCCGGCGCGCGTGCGCTTTTCGCCCGATCTCGGCGAGGACGTCGCGTCGCTGATCGCGAGCGCCTGCGACACCGGCCTCGAAGGGCTGATCGGCAAGCGTGCGGACTCGCGCTATCGCGCCGGCCGTTCGCCTGCCTGGATCAAGCTCAAGTGCCGGCGCCGGCAGGAGTTCGTGATCGGCGGCTTCACGGAGCCGTCGGGCAGCCGGCACGGCTTCGGTGCGCTGCTGCTCGGCGTGCACGAACCGGCGCCGGCCGGCAAGCGGCGGCGCGGGCCCGGGCCGCTGCGCTACGTCGGCCGTGTCGGCACCGGCTTCGACGCGCGGATGCTCGATCGTCTCGCCGCGATCCTGCGCCGGCACGAACGCGACACGATGCCGTTCGATGCACCGCCGCGCGAACGCACGCGCACGCGCGTGCACTGGGTCGAGCCGATACTCGTCGCCGAATGCGAATTCGCGGAATGGACCGGCGACGGCATCGTGCGGCAGGCCGCATTCATCGCGCTGCGAGAGGACAAGCCGGCGGAGCAGATCGTTCGCGAGATGCCGAAACACATGGAAACGGAGGGGGCGATGGATCAGCATTCGACCACGCAGGACAAGCCGCGGCGTGCGTCGCGCACCGATCGTCACGCGAGTACGGGCACGGCGCGCGGCGCGCGCGCCTCTGCCGACGCCGATACGCTCGGCCGCGTGCGCATCACGCATCCCGAGCGCGTGCTCGACCCGCAAGGCGGCACGCGCAAGATCGATCTCGCGCGGTACTGGCAATGGGTCGCGCCGTGGCTGTTGCCCGACCTGAAAGGGCGGCCCGTCTCGCTCGTGCGCGCACCGGGCGACATCGCCGGCGAACTGTTCTTTCAGAAGCATGCGGAGCGCCGCGAGATTCCGTTCGTCACGCAGCACGAAGGGCTCGATCCGGGCCACGGGCCGCTGCTGTCGCTCGATAGCGTCGATGCGCTGCTCGGCGCGGCGCAGATGGGCACGGTCGAACTGCACACGTGGAACGCGCATGCGTCGAACATCGAGCGACCCGACCGCATCGTGTTCGACCTCGATCCCGACCCGGCGCTGCCGTGGCGCACGATGATCGACGCCGCGCAACTCGTGCGCGGGCTGCTCGACGAACTCGGCCTCGTGTCGTTCTGCAAGACCAGCGGCGGCAAGGGGCTGCACGTCGTCGTGCCGCTCACGCGGCATGCGGGCTGGGACGACGTGAAGGACTTTTCGCGCGCGGTCGCGCAGCACGTCGCCGGCACGCTGCCCGACCGTTTCACCGCGACGATGGGGCCGCGCCACCGGCGCGGCAAGATCTTCGTCGACTACCTGCGCAACGGGCGCGGCGCGAGCACGATCGCCGCGTATTCGGTGCGCGCGCGCCCCGGCATGGGCGTGTCGGTGCCGCTCGACTGGGACGAAGTGCCCGACACGACGGGCGGCGCGCAATGGACGATCGATACGCTGCACGAACGTCTGGACACGTTGAAGCGCGATCCGTGGGACGGCTACGAGAAGGCGCGCCAGCGCATCACCGCGGCGATGCGGGCGCGGCTCGGCGCCGACGCGTGACCGTCAGCGCCGATGCTGCTGCAGCCGGTAATACCAGTTCATCAGCGGCGTCGCCGAAATCCCGTGCGCGACCACCGACGCGGACACGACCGCCAGCACCGGCGCCGCGAGCGGGCGTACGACCTCGGACGGACCATGCTCGAGCGCGAACAGCAGGTAGTAGAACGAACCGATCCCGCGGATGCCGAACCACGCCATCAGCCGCCGCTGCGCATGCGTCGCGCGCGACCCGGAAAGGGTGACCAGCACCGCGAGCGGACGCACCGCGACGAACAGCACGGCGGCCAGCGCGGCGGCACCCCACGTGATCAGCGGGCCGGGCAGCGTCGAGAGCACGCTGCCGATCATCGTCATCACGATCGCTTCCGCAATCCGTTCGAGCTCGATCGTGAAGCCGAGCACCGATTCGGCCATGAACGCATGTGCCTTCTCCGGATGCTTTTCGGTGGCGACGACGTCTTCCGAATCGATCTGGCCGATCACTTCGCGCGGCGGGCGGTCGCCGCTCGCGCGATGCTCGACGCGCCGCATCGCGACGCCGGCGGCGAACGTCGCGATGAAGCCGAACGTATGCGCGAGCTGCGCGGCGCCGAACGACAGCACGATCAGCGCCAGCGCGAAGAAGCCTTCGAGGCCGAGCGCCTGCGCGTGGCGCGTGCGCAGCCAGCCGATCGTCTTCGTCGTGACCCAGCCGAGGCCGCCGCCGATCGCGGCCGCGCCCGCGATGCCCCACAGCGCGACGAGCGCGAACGTGCCGGACAGCGGCGGGATGCCGTACGTCGCATCGGGTGCGCCGCACAGCGCGAGCCCCGCGAGCGCGAACGGCAGCGCGATGCCGTCGTTCATCCCGCCTTCGCCGGACAACGCGAAGCGCACCAGGTCGCGATCGCCGGGATCGTGCACCTGCACGTCGTGCGCAAGCACCGGGTCGGTCGGCGCGAGGATCGCCGCGAGCAGCAGCGCCGGCCCCCAGCCGAGGCCCAGCGCGAGCACCGCGCACACCGCGAGCAGCGGCACGGTCACGATCATCGCGAGCAGCCCGAGCCGGCACGGCACGAGCCACAGCTTGTCGGACAGCGGCACGCGCAGCCGCAGCCCGATCGCGAACAGCGACACGAGCAGCGCGACTTCGACGATCTCGCGCAGCAGGCGGCCGTCGCGTTCGAGATCGAGGTGCAGCAGGCCGGCGCCGGCCGGGCCGAGCGCGACGCCGAGCACCAGGTAAATCATGGCCGAGCTGCAGGGGAGGTGGCGCAGCGCGGACGTCACGACGCCCATGGTCAGCAGCACCGCGCCGATGATCAGATACCAGAGGGTTTCATGCATGCGTGTGATCGCGGCAGGTCGGTACGGGCGGCGCGCCCACCGTCAGGGCTTGCGGCCGAACGCCTCGCGCAGTTTCCGCTTCGCGCGTTCGAGCGTCGTGCGGCGCGTCTTGGGCAGGTTGCGGCCCGCGCGGTTCACGTAGAAATTCAGCATCGACATCGCCGACTGGAACGGCGACGCCTTGCGGCGGCGGCTGTGTTCGGCCGAGCGCTTCAGCGACGCAGCGATCGCGGCCGGATCGTCGGATTTGAAGATGTCGGGCTCGATGTCGAGCGCCTCGCTTTTTTGCGTGACTTCGCCGGACCAGCGCTTGCGGTGGGCCGGGTCGGCGCTGCGCGCGCGGCCCGGGCGGCGCGTGTGGCGCTTGCCGTGCGGATGGGAAGCAGAAGCGGAAGGCATGGGGCAGGGCTCCGTATGGGGTCAGAGGACAGGCGTGTGGAGAAAGGCGACGCAAAGCGCGTGCCGCACCACGAACGTTGCCCGCGACGGCATGGGCCTTGCTGACAGATCGGAGCAGGAATTCCCATCACGCAATCATCCACAAGGAGAAAACGCCATGAAGTCAGCATTCGAATCGAAGTTTGTCGCGCGGCGTGTGCTGGCCTGCGCGGCTGTCGCGCTCGTCGCGGCCGCGCCGGCCGCGTGGGCGCAGAACTCGCAGCGCTCGGACGAGGGCACCGGCGCGCCGAATCCGTCGATGGACATGTCGACGCCGGGCACCAACGGCAATACGGCCGCGCCGCCTCCGCCGGCGGGCACGCAGCGGCACGGCATGAAGCACGGGATGCGCTCGCACGGCGCGTCGGCCCGTCACGTGAAGCCGGGCGGCGGCCCGAACGGCGCGGGCGAGGGCGGTAGCGGCGCCACGGGCGGCGGTGTCGGCGGCGGCTCGGGCG